>NZ_JBSKHP010000037.1:0-62527 GCF_057128625.1 Pseudomonas imperatae
GCTTGCCAGCGAGCTGTTGGGGCCATAAAAGCTCGCTGGCAAGCCAGCTCCCACAAGACAGTTGCTGCTACGGGTTATGGGTGTTCGGGGTTGAGGCCTTCGATGGCCGCGTTTACCAGGGGGCGGGCCATTTCCACCAGGTGGTAGACCGCCATGCCTTGATGGCGTTCGTGGCCGTGAAGGCCGTCGGCGTGTTCGTAGGCGGTGCTGGCGATGCAGTCGAGCAGGTGCGCGGCGTGCATCAGGACTTCGTCGGTGGGGAGGCTGGGGTGGACGGTGAAGAGGGGTTGGTTTTTGGGTGGGGCGGGCACTAAATCAGACATTATGTGATCTCGATTGGGGTTTGATGTCCGCCACATTCGCTCTCACACGATTAGGTGGCGGCCGTGCACGGGGTGAGAGCACCGGTAAAACCCCAACCCGGCCAAGCGTGAGCTTGCCCGTACACTGCCGCCATAGAGCATATTGCAGGCGAACAGGCGCCTTGCAAAGCTGTTTGGAGCTTCGTTGGGGTTCATCGGTGCGGGCTCTCACACCCGGTCACTGATGTGCAGTGACGGGGGTAACCTATCCCTGCGGGGGATGAGGTACAACCCTGGGGTTGTTTCAAAAGCTGTCGGCCGGAGGATTTGGGCGGTGCATGTCTTGAGGGTGTTGCTGCCCTTGAGATCGCGCGCCGCCCGCGCGGCGCATCGCGGGCAAGCCCGGCTCCTACATCTGTTTCGGGCCGGTTATGCCAGTGCCATCTGAAGGTCCGCCTTGTTTGTTCGCTGCCGATCTGCGGTGGTGCCATCCAGGCGGTGGTAACGGCCTTGCAGGAAAAATTGGCCCGAAACAAACGGTAGGAGCCGGGCTTGCCCGCGATGCGCCGCGCGGGCGGCGCTCGGTCTAGAGGGCGCTACAAAAACACCGGCATGCGCCCGTCAGCCATCACGCCGCCAAACGCAAATTATTCACCACCAACGGCCGCGCCCATTTGGTGTCGAAGGCGAACTGCTTCTCTTGCTCGGCCAGCGTCTGCGCGTCGTATGGCACATGCTTGTCGGCCAGGTCCCACTCGAACTCGGCGATCGGCAGGAACAGGGATTTAGGCTCAGGCGCTGGGCCCGGCTCGGGCTGCGGCTGGTTGGCGTTCATCACGATAGGGCGCACCCAGCCGTTGTCGAAGTCCAGCTGCTTCTGCTGGTCCACGATTTCTTCAGGCGGGTAGGGCGGCGCGGCCTTCTGCAGCAGGTCGGCTTCAAGCTCCGCCTTGGGCAGGAACAGCGGCTCGGGCGGGGCTATTTCGGTATCCTGCACGTCGCACAGGCGCTGCGAGGTGATCTGCGCCAGCACGTCGCCACCGCCGGCAGGCTCTACCTCAGGGTCCACCGCCTGGTCGGGCAACGCCAGGCTACCCTCGGCCGCATCACCCACCTGGTCCGCCATCGCCTGGGCGAAGAAGTCCGACCACAGGTGGCTGATGCCACCCAATGCCTGGGTGTTCTGGCGGCTGAAGTCGCCGTGGGGCGAAATGTAGCCAATGGAGGTGGTTTGAAGGTTGCTCATGGCACTAAAGGGCGCTGGCTCTGGCAAAATACCTGACATATTCCTTATCGGCCGAATGGGTCGATCTTTAAATTTTTTTGAGTAGTGAATTTTCATGGCAGAGCAGCAAGCGGCGGTATGCATCCGCGTCGAGGCGCACACCAGCGCCCTTGAACCCCAGGCCCAGGCATGGGCCCAGCGCCTGGCGCTGCCGTTGGATGCGCCCGATGCCGAGTTCGCCCTGCAGGCCACCGAGGCCGGGCTGCAACTGCAGCAATTGGGCCCCGACGCGCCGGGCCCGGTGCGCGTGGACTTCGTCGAGGGTGCGGTGGCCCACCGCCGGCTGTTCGGTGGCGGCAGCGGCCAGATGATCGCCAAGGCCGTGGGCATCCAGCAGGGCGTGCGCCCCCGCGTGCTGGACGCCACCGCCGGCCTGGGCAAGGACGCCTTCGTGCTCGCCAGCCTGGGCTGCGAAATGAGCCTGATCGAGCGCCAGCCCATCATTGGCGCCCTGCTGGAAGACGGCCTGGCCCGCGCCCAGGGCGATGCCGAGGTGGGCGCCATCGTTGCCCGCATGCACCTGCTCAAGGGCAACTCCATCGAGCTGATTCGCCAATGGCAGGGGGAGCCGCCGCAGGTCATCTACCTGGACCCGATGTTCCCCCACCGTGAGAAAAGTGCCCTGGTGAAGAAGGAAATGCGCCTGTTCCGCCCGCTGGTGGGTGACGACATGGACGCCCCGGCCCTGCTGGCGGCAGCCCTGGCCCTGGCCACCCACCGGGTGGTGGTAAAGCGCCCGCGCAAGGCACCGTGCATCGAAGGGCCGAAGCCGAGCCACAGCCTGGAAGGCAAGTCCAGCCGCTACGACATCTACCCAAAGAAAGCACTGAAATAGTGGGGATTTGCGTCCTACAGACGTAAAGTAGGACGTTTCCTGATTTTTTTGGCGACGGTTTTTCCGGCTTTTTCGCCCGTAGACTTCCCCCTCAAATTATTGGGGGAGGAAGTACTTCATGGCACATCAACGATCGGCTTTGGGCCGGCCCGCCAGCGGCCTGGCACTGATGTCCTGCTCGTGGCTGGCGTTCGCCGACGGCGCGCCGGTGCAGCTGGAAAGCGTGCAGGTGGAGGCCGAACGCGAGCGTCAGCAACGCTACAAGGCCGAGCGCTCGGCATCGGGCAAGCTCACCGAGTCGCTGCTGGACACCCCGCAGACCGTCACCGTGGTCGGCGAGCAGGTGATGCGCGAACAGAACGCGCTCAGCCTGCGCCAGGTGCTGTCCAACGTCTCGGGCATTACCTTCGATGCTGGCGAAGGCGGCGGCGGTTCGGGCGACCTGCTCAACATCCGCGGCTTCAACGCCACCAACAACGTGCTGCTCGACGGCCTGCGCGACAGCCCGCAGACCACCCGCAGCGACAGCTTCAACCTGCAGGCGGTGGAGGTCATCAAGGGCCCCAACTCGGTGTTCGGCGGCGCCGGCACCACCGGCGGCACGGTCAACCTGATCAGCAAGACCCCGCAGGCCGGCGTGGCCTTCACTGAACTGGGCGCAGGCCTGGGCACCGACCATTACCGGCGCCTGACCCTCGACACCAACCAGCCGCTGGCCGGGGTGGGCACCGGCAGCGCCGTGCGCCTCAACCTCATGGCCCACGGCAACGACGTGCCCGGCCGCCAGCAGATCGAGCGCGAGCGCTGGGGCCTGGCGCCCTCGGTGCTGCTGGGCCTGGGCGCCGCCACCCGCCTGACCTTCAGCTACCTGCACCAGCAGGATGACAACCTGCCCGACTATGGCCTGCCCACCTTCAAGGGCAAGCTGATCGAGGGGGTGAAGCGCGACGCCTATTTCGGCTGGCGCAACCTGGACAAGGACCAGATCACCACCGACCGCCTCAGCGCGCTGTTCGAGCATGACTTCAGCGACGCCCTGTCGCTGCAGAACACCCTGCGCTACTCGCGCGTGCAGCGCAGCGGCGTGGTGTCGGCCTCCCACGTCGACCGCGACGGCCTGCCGCCGGGCAAATACCGGCCTGCAGGGCCACAGGGCTACGGCCGCGAGATCGTCACCGACCAGTGGCTCAACAGCTCGCTGCTGACCAGCCGCTTCGACACCTTCGGCATCGGCCACACGCTGGTGACCGGCATGGACCTGTCCTTCGAACGCTACCGCCGCGACGCCAGCAACTACAACATCCGCAAGCTGGCCGCCGACCACGTGTACGACCTGGCCAACCCGCCAGGCTACTGGGCCGGGCCCACCAGCCGTACCCGCGAAGCCAGTCTGCGCAACCGCCTGCAGACCACCAGCATCTACGCCCTGGACACCTTGAGCCTGCACCCGCAATGGGACCTGATGCTGGGCCTGCGCCAGGACTGGATCGACGGCAGCAGCCTGGAACGCCAGCCGGACGACAGCCGCACCCAATACGACACCCGCGACGGCTTCCTCAGCCACCGCGCCGGGCTGGTCTACAAGCCGGCGCCCAACGGCCGTATCTACCTGGCCTATGGCAATTCCTTCAACCCGTCCGCCGAAAGCCTGGTCACCGGTGGCTACGGCGTGACCCAGGGCACCCACAAGGTTGATCCGGAAACCAGCCGCACCTGGGAACTGGGCACCAAGTGGGACCTGCTGGCCGGTGGCCTGCAGCTGAACGCGGCGCTGTTCCGCACCCAGAAGGACAACGTGCGCGAGAAGCTTGAAACCGGTGAGTCGCTGCTGGCCGGCCTGCAACGGGTACAAGGCCTGGAACTGGGCGCCACCGGCAACCTCAGCGAACACTGGCAGGTGATTGCCAACTACACCTTCATGCAGAGCGAAACCCTGAAATCCAAGACCAACCCGCGCGCCGAAGGGCAGGCCCTGGCCAATACCCCGCCACGCTCCTTCAGCCTGTGGACCGCCTACCAACTGCCGGGTGACTGGCGCCTGGGCTACGGCCTGCGCCACGTGAGCGAGCGCAACCTGCGTGACGACGCCACCTACAAGGTGGACGGCTACTGGGTGCACCAGGCCATGCTCGGGTACAAGGTAACCAAGGAGCTGGACCTGCAGCTGAACGTCGACAATCTGTTGAACACCCACTACGTGGAGCGTGTACGCACGGTGGAGGGCAACAACAAGCGTTCTTCGGCGATCGAGTATGGGGACGGAAGGTCGGCGGTGCTGTCGGCGGTGTATAAGTTCTAAGGCGAATACATCACTTACGTTGTCTCAAAATCAGTAAAAACTGAAACATGAAGGTGGCTTGATGTATTCTTATCTCAATCTTCCTATTTTTTGAGATAGCGATGCTCAAGCCTCCTCCACAGGCCCTTGGCCCCGCGCAAGCCGCTACTCACCCGGCATTCGCGTTGGCGGCGGCCGACTACCTGGCATTGCACCAACCCTTGGATGACAAAGGCCGGTACCTGCATTTCGACGAGCTTCGCCATCGTTGGCCGCCCACGTTAGTGCCGGTGCTCTGTTGGTCCATGGTCAAGTCGGCCCGCCTGAAGGCTCAGTCACCGCTGCTGCCACTCGACGAACCCGTTCGCTGGGCAGTCTGGATGGCGACTCCGCAAATCCACAAGGCGATCACCCTGGTGGACCAACAGGCCACCAGTGCCGCCTTGGAGTACATGACTGGCCGTATAGGGGAGAAAGCGCATTTCAATTATCTGCTCAATGACCTGATCGAAGACGAAGCGATCAGTAGCAGCCAGTTGGAGGGCGCGGCCACCACGACCCTGGTTGCCAAGGATCTACTTAAACGCAAGCGGTTACCGAGGACGCCTGACGAGCGAATGATCCTGGGTAACTACCGGATGATGAAGTTTGCCTGGGAGCAACGGCGCGCACCGCTGAGCGTGCAGTTGATCGAGCAAATGCACGAGGTGGGTGTTGCGGGCATTGATGATGAAAAGTATGCCCCGGGGCAGTTTCGCAACCACGACCAGGTAGTAGTGCAGGATGGTGATGGCAATGTCGTCCACACTCCACCCCCCGCGCAGGGGTTGGAAACGCGATTGCAGCGGCTGGTCGAGTGGGTCAATGTCGACCCGGTCGGGGTGGAGGCACCGGGCTATCTTCATCCATTGATCCGTGCGATAGCACTGTATTTCGCCATTGGTTTCGAGCACCCCTTCCGGGACGGCAACGGCAGGGTGGCCAGGGCACTGTTTTACTGGTTCATGTTCAAGAGTGACTACTGCGCTTTTCGCTACATTGCCATCAGCGTCTTGCTCAAGAATGCCCCAGTGAAATATGGGCGCTCGTACCTGTGCACGGAAACCGATGACCTGGATCTCACCTACTTCATTGATTACCAATGCGCGGTCATTGTGCGAGCGGTCAGCAGCTTCAGCGAGGCCTATACGCGTAGCCTTGCGGATGCCCAGTCGTTCGAGCATTGGCTCAGGGGCTCAGAGTTGTACGCGCACCTCAATGAGCATCAGCGGGCGGTGCTTCAGGTCGCGCGGTCGGGGTCGGAGCGTGAATTCACCGCGGTTACCGTCAAGGAAAACCTGGGCTGTTCCTACAATACCGCGTCTGCGGCGCTCAATGGCCTGGTTGACCTGGATCTATTCATCAAGAACAAGCGGGGGCGGGAATGGGTGTTTCGCATGGTGGACCAGGCAGCTATCCAGCGAATGTGGACGCGGCCATGATACAGCGACTGTCCTGGTGCAGCTGCCAAGACAGTCACCGTAGCGGCAGCGGTTACAGCGCCGAAAACACCTTCTTCGCCAGGCTGGTAGCCGCCTGCGCCGGGTTCTTGCGGATGCTGGCTTCCTGGTTGGCGATTTCCTTGAACAGGCCGTTCAGCGCCTGTTCGGTCACGTAGCCTTCCAGGTTCGAGTCCTTGCTGTCGATCACGCCCAGGCTGGCGGCCTGGCCGGCGAAGCTGTTGAATTTCTGCGCCAGGCCGACCTTGTCGGTGGCCTGCTTGACGATGGGCAGGAATTTCTCGCGGATCTGTTCGCGGCTGGTCTTGCTCAGGTACTGGGTAGCCGAGTCGTTGCCGCCGGTGAGGATGCCCTTGGCGTCGGTCACGGTCATTTTCTTCACGGCGTCCACCAGCAGTGCCTGGGCTTGCGGCATGGCGGCTTCGGCGGCCTGGTTCATGCTGGTTTCCAGGGCGTCCACCTGGCTACCCATGCCGAATTTCTTCATGGCCTTGGCCGCCTTGCCCAGCTTGCCTGGCAGTTCAATGCGCACGTCCGGGTTGTTGCTGAAGCCGCCGGGCGTGCCCAGCTGCTTGACGGCCACCTGGGCGCCTTGGGTCAGGGCGTCCTTGAGGCCGCCGCTGGCGTCCCCCTGGGACAGGCTGGACAGGTCCAGGGCGAAGGCGTGGGTGCACAGCAGCAGGCCAGCCATCAGGCCGGCGAAGGGGGCGGAACGACGAAGCATGGATGCGTCCTTTTGCGTATTTGAATTAGCGGGCAGGGTTCAGGCGAATGCGCAGGGGCTGCGGATCCTTGCCGTCCAGCTGCACGGTGTGCTGCTCGGTGCTGATAAACAATAGCTGACCCTCGGCCTCGACGCGGGCGCTGACCGCGTAGCGGTGGCCGGGCTGGACCTGACGGGGATCGTATTGCAGGTGGAAAGGCAGTGGCACCTGGCCCTTGATGGGGCCGTTCTGGCTGGCCAGCACCTGGGCCGGGGCATCGGCCAGGGAAATGTCCTGCAGGCTCACGCTGAGGGTGGCCGATGGCGGCAGCGCCATGCGTTGCAGGTAGAACACTTCGCCGTCGAGGCTCGCCTGGGGTGCGCTGTCGAAGCTGCTGCAGGCGCCCAGCAGGGCGCTCAACAGGACCAGGGTGAGTTGCTTCATGGGCGGATCTCCGTATCGAATGCTGCGTAGGAGTGCACAGGATACGGATAAACGCCCGGCACTTCAGCTGCCCTGGAAGGCTTCGTCGCTGCGGTGCAGCGCCACCTGGCGAATCGACAGGCGAATTTCCGCCGGCAGCACGCGCTTGGCTGCGCCCTCGGCCAGTTCCCCCAGCTTGTCGTGGAAGCCCAGTTTGCCGGCGGCGTCGCGGGTGACCACGCCCTGGTCGAGCAGGGTCTGGATGAAGTGGCGGAACAGGCTCTTGTCGAAGAACTCCGGCGCGTTGAGCCCGTGCAGGATAGACAGGCGCTGGGCCATGATAGTGCACAGGTCTTCCAGTTCCTCGGCGCTCAGCGCGTGCTGGCCGTTGTTGAGCAGCAGCGCGATGGCCATGTAGAAACGCTGCAGGGTCTGGGCGACGCTGCGCGACAGCAGGGTCAGCAGCACGAACTTGCGCGAGCTGGGCGCCGGGCGCAGGTACACCTGATTCTCGAAGCGCAGCAGGCCCTGCTCGACAAAGGCTTCCAGCCACTGGTCGATCACTGCGTCCAACTCGTCCAGGGACCAGCGAATGAACAGCTCCGACTGCAGGTACGGGTACAGCGCGCGGGTGTAGCGCAGCAGTTGTTCACGGCTCATGCGCGAGCTGCTCTGGAAGAAGCTGGCCAGCAGCGCGGGCAAGGCGAAGATGTGCAGCACGTTGTTGCGGTAGTAGGTCATGAGGACGGCGTTCTGCTCGTCCAGGTAGAGGATCTTGCCCAGCGCGTCGCTTTGCTCGGACAGCAGGTCCATGGCCTTGACGTGGTCGATCAGCGCGCGGCCGTCGCCCTCCGGCAAGGTGGTGTGCGGCGAGTAGGGCACCTTGCGCAGCAGCGCCAGGTACAGGTCCAGCACTCGCGCCATGGCCGCGTCGTCCAGGGCCAGGCGCGTGGTGGACAGCAGCGCCAGGGCCACCAGGTTCACCGGGTTGACCGCTGCCGCCTCGTTGAGGTGCTGCGCTACCTGCGAGCCCAGGCGGTGGGTGGTTTCATGCAGCCACTGGGGTTTGTATTGCGGGCCCAGGTCCTGCTCGCGCCAGCCTGGCTGTTCGGCGTCGAGGAATTCGGCCAGCTTGATCGGCTCGCCGAAGTTCACCGCCACCTGGCCGAAGCGCTGCTTGAGGGCGCCGATGACCTTGAATATGTCGAAGATCGACTCCTTTTTCTTGCTGGCGCCACGCAGCTCGCCCAGGTAGGTGCGGCCCTCGAGCACGCGCTCGTAGCCGATGTACACCGGCACGAAGACGATGGGCATGCGCGACGAGCGCAGGAAGCTGCGCAGGGTGATGGCCAGCATGCCGGTCTTGGGTTGCAGCATGCGCCCGGTGCGCGAGCGCCCGCCCTCGACGAAGTATTCGACGGGGAAGCCCTTGGTGAACAGGGTGTGCAGGTATTCGTTGAACACCGCGGTGTACAGCGGGTTGCCCTTGAAGGTGCGGCGCATGAAGAACGCCCCGCCCCGGCGCAGCAGGCCGCCGATCACCGGCATGTTGAGGTTGATGCCGGCGGCGATGTGCGGCGGCGTCAGGCCGTTGCGGAACAAGAGGTAGGACAGCAGCAGGTAGTCGATGTGGCTGCGGTGGCACGGCACGTAGATGACTTCGTGGCCAGGGGCGACGTCCTGCACGCCTTCGATGTTGTTGACCTTGATGCCGTCGTAGATCTTGTTCCAGAACCAGCTCAGCACCACTTCCAGGAAGCGGATGGCGGTGTAGGTGTAGTCCGAGGCGATCTCGTTGCCGTAGCGCAGGGCCAGGGCCTCGGCTTTTTCCAGCGGGATGTTCTGCCGTGCGGCTTCTTCGCTGATGGCCTGGCGCACCTGGCTGTCGTGGACCAGGCCCTTGACCAGGTTGCGCCGGTGGGAAATATCCGGACCAATGACTGCGGCCTTGAGGTTACGAAAGTGCACCCGAAGGAGGCGCTGGGTCATGCGCAGGGTGCGTTCGTGGCCTTTGTTCTGTGCCACCAGCTCGCGCAAATGAATCGGCGCGGAGAACTGCACGCGGGTCTTGCGGCCCAGGATCAGGATGCTCACAAGCCGGCGCAGACGGCCCGTGACCGCCCAGCTGTCGGCGAACAGCAGCTTCCAGGGGCTGGACTCGCTGGCCGGGGTCTGGCCCCAGAACACGCTGACGGGAATGATTTGTGCATCTTCTTCGGCATTCTGGCTAATGGCCGCTACCAGGCGCTCCAGGGTCGGTGGCGCGCCGCGCTTGTCGTGGCGGCCCAGCCAGTCCGGCTCGGGGGTGAGGTAGAAGAAGGCGGCGGGTTCCAGCAACTGGCCAACGGCGACCGGCAGCACCGGGCGCGGCAGGCCAGCCTTGGTGCACTCGGTGTCCAGCACCGCCAGGTCACTGGCCGACGGCGACTGCAACACGTAGAACACTGGCCGGCTGCGGTCCAGGTTCAGGGTGAAGGACGACTGGTTGATGGTCTCCGAGCGAACCCAGAGGTACAGCAGTCGGCGCAGGGTGCCAAAGGCAAAGCGGCGGAACGGGAAACGGGTCATAAGGCCTGTGCTTGCTTGAAACGGATGCTCGGCACTCTACAGGCTCGATCGTCCGGCAAAAAGCGCCGCCGGCAGAATAATTGTGTCCCATAAATAGAAAAAACGGAGTAGTGCCGATGTCGTCTCGTGAGACAGGAAGCGTCAAGTGGTTCAACGATGCCAAGGGCTATGGCTTTATCCAGCGTGAGGGCGGGGCCGATGTGTTCGTGCATTTCCGCGCCATTCGTGGCGAGGGGCATCGGTCGCTGGTAGAGGGGCAGCAGGTGGAGTATGCGTTGGTCAACGGCCCGAAAGGCCCGCAGGCGGAGGACGTGCAGGGTTTGTAGCCGGGTGTGGGAGCTGGCTCGCCAGCTCCCACAAGCGGGGGATCAGCTGGTACGCCAGGTGATCTGCTCTTCACCGTCAGCGCTGACACGAATCCAGGTGTCGGCGCTTTCTTCACCTTCCTCTTCCACCCAGCTGCCCGGCGCGCAGCGGACTTCCACCTGCAGCGCGGCGAAGGCGGCGCGGGCGCAGGCGATGTCGTCGTCCCATGGCGTCTGGTCGCTTTCCAGGTACAGGCTGTTCCATTTGCCCACGGCCTTGGGCAGCCAGGTCACTGGCACGCTGCCGGCCTTGCACTTCCAGGTCTGGCCCTTCTGTACCCAGTCGCTGCACGGGCCCAGGGCCTCGCCCAGCCACGCGGCGATGGCCTTGTGGTCGACGTCGGCGTCTTTGAGGTAAATCTCGATATCGGGTTGGCGCATGGACGTACTCACTCGGGAATCAGGGTTGCAGCACAAAATAATCGTAACGCATGGACACGGTGACCACGAACGGCCGCGGCTGCTCGATGACCTTTGTGCGACGTTCGGCACTGGCACGCCAGCCATGGGGTGTCATGGCCAGCAGGTTGGCGCGGGACGGGCCGTCGATCAGCTTGATCTTGAAGGTCAGCGTCTCGCTGTGGGCCAGGCTCATGCCTTCTGGCACCTGTAGCAGGTGCTTGTCGTCGACGTATTCGCGCACTTCATCGTACAGCTGCTCGCGCAGCTCCATCAGGTGCTCGCGGGTCGGCCCCACGCGCATCAGGCCTCCGCCGGGCACCAGCAGGCGCTTGGCCTCCTGCCAGTCCAGCGGGCTGAACACGCTGGCCAGGAACTGGCAGCTGGCGTCGGGCAGCGGGATGCGCGCCATGCTCGCCACCAGCCAGGTGACGGCCGGGTTGCGCTTGCACGCGCGCTTCACCGCCTCGCGGGAGATGTCCAGGGCGTAGCCGTCGGCCTTGGGCAGTGCCTCGGCGATCTGCGCGGTGTAGTAGCCTTCGCCGCAGCCGATGTCCAGCCAGCGGCCGGGCTGGCGCTCGGCGGCCAGTTCCGCCAGGCGCTGGGCCACGGGCGAGTAGTGGCCGGCGTTGAGGAAGTCGCGGCGCGCTTCCACCATGGCCTGGTTGTCACCGGGGTCGCGGCTGTTCTTGTGCTGCACCGGCAGCAGGTTCAGGTAACCCTGGCGTGCACGGTCGAAGCTGTGGCCGGCGGGGCAGACCACGCCATTGCCGGCGCTGGCGTTGGCCAGGCCGGCGTTGCAGATGGGGCAGGTGAGCATCATGCGAGCAGTTTCACCAGGGTCTGGTAGTAGATCTCGGTCAGCACGTCGAGGTCGCTGGCCAGCACGCGCTCGTTGACCTGGTGGATGGTGGCGTTGACCGGGCCCAGCTCGACCACCTGGGTGCCCAGGGTGGCGATGAAGCGGCCATCGGAGGTGCCGCCGCTGGTGGACGCCTGGGTCTCGCGGCCGGTGACCGCCTTGATGCTCGCCGACACCGCGTCCAGCAGGGCGCCGGGCTCGGTGAGGAACGGCAGGCCCGACAGCGCCCAGTCCACGTGCCAGTCCAGCTCGTGCTTGTCGAGGATGGCGGCCACGCGCGCCTTCAGGCCTTCCACGGTGGATTCGGTGGAGAAGCGGAAGTTGAACACCGCGGTCAGGTCACCCGGGATCACGTTGGTGGCGCCGGTGCCCGAGTTCAGGTTCGATACCTGGAAGCTGGTAGGCGGGAAGAAGGCGTTGCCGTTGTCCCAATGCTCGGCGGCCAGTTCAGCCAGCGCCGGGGCAGCCAGGTGAATGGGGTTGCGGGCCAGGTGCGGGTAGGCCACGTGGCCCTGCTTGCCGCGCACGGTCAGGGTCGCGCCCAGGGAGCCGCGACGGCCGTTCTTGACCACGTCACCCACCAGGTTGGTGCTCGACGGCTCGCCGACGATGCACCAGTCCAGGCGCTCGTTGCGCGCGGCCAGGCGCTCGACCACGGCCTTGGTGCCGTGGTGGGCAGGGCCTTCTTCGTCGCTGGTGATCAGGAAGGTCACCGCGCCGCGGTGGTTGGGGTAGTCACCGACGAAGCGCTCGGCCGCTACCAGCATGGCCGCCAGGCTGCCTTTCATGTCGGCCGCGCCGCGCCCGCAGAGCATGCCCTGCTCGTCGATCAGCGCGTCGAACGGGTCGGTCTGCCAGGCGCTGACCGGGCCGGTGGGCACCACGTCAGTGTGGCCGGCGAAGCACAGCACCGGGCCTTCCTGGGTGCCGTGGCTGGCCCAGAAGTTGTCGACGTCTTCGATGCGCATGGGCTCCAGCGTGAAGCCGGCATCGCCCAGGCGCTGCATCATCAGCTTCTGGCAGTCGGCGTCCACCGGGGTGACCGAAGGGCGGCGAATCAGGTCGCAGGCGAGTTGCAGGGTCGGCGAAAGGTCGGCGTGGGCCGTCATGGGGAAGACTCCGAAAACAGGGCAGGGCACGTATAAAGAGGGCGACATGTTAAAGCAAAACGGGGGCGGGCGCAGGGGCTGGTAGATCTATGGGCCGACACGATTAATTCAAATGGAGACGCTTCCTACAGAAACGTCGGAGACGACCGGCATATTTCATTTTCGAGCCATTGCACAATGTTCCCTGCACCTTGGATGAACGTGGAGGCAACGGATGCTTTTGGACAACAGAGAAAATGCGGAGCTCGAAGCCCTGCTTGTCGAGAATCGCAGAAAGGCAATCGAAACTGAAAAGTTGAGGTCGGAAACCGCAAAACTGAAGGCAGAGACGGTGAAGTTGAAGCGAGAGGGATTGTTTTATCCGATTTTGGTGGCAACAGCGTCGATCACTACCGTCGGAACATTCTGGCTCAAGATTTGACTTCCAGGCGGTGAAATCGCTTGAGACACATTTGGGGTTGGAAGGAGTTTGCCGTCGGTATTCGGCGGGATTAGGCTGGCGTCAAAAGAGGATGAAGGGATGAGCAGTTCAACTCAGCGTTTCCTGGCGGCAATCGACAAGGAAATTGACCAAATAGAGAAAGACATGGGCCGCAAGGAGTCCCTGGCTGAAACCTATGGTTTGGTGCCTTTTGCGGTAACCTTTTTCTTCGGTTTGGGGGTGTTGTGTCTACACCGGTTCCTGTCATGACCGTGTGTCGTGGTCATCGACAGGTGAGGTTCTTGAATTTGTCATAAGAAAAAGGCCCGCATTTGCGGGCCTCTCTTCAGGTTACTGCGCAGTCACCGGTTCCGGCGCCGGCGCCGGTTTGGGCAGCGACGACAGGAACGCCATGATCAGCGCCGCCAGGTAGGGCAGCGACTGCACCAGCAGCATGGCCACCCAGAAGCGCATGTCGGAGCTCGGCAGGCCCTGCACGAAGCAGATACCGCCGGCCGCGCCCCACAGCAGCAGCATGATGAACAGCTCCTCGCGGGCCTCCGAGATGGCCACCAGCAGGCCGTGGCTGTCAGCGTTCTTCGGGGTGCGGAAGAACGGGATGCTGGTGGTGAAGAAGCCGTACAGCACTGCCTTGGCAATGGTGTGCGACAGCGCCAGGCCAGCTAGGGCGGCGGCGAACGCGTCCTTGAGGTTAACGCCCACGGCGCGACGGTACAGGAACACGATCTTGCCCACCTTGAACACGAACAGCGCCAGGGGCGGGATCGCGAAGATCAGCAGCGGTGGGTCGACCCGTTGCGGCACGATGATCATCGCCGCCGACCACAGCAGGGCGCCCACGGTGAAGAAGA
Source organism: Pseudomonas imperatae (assembly GCF_057128625.1). Classification (NCBI taxonomy): domain Bacteria; kingdom Pseudomonadati; phylum Pseudomonadota; class Gammaproteobacteria; order Pseudomonadales; family Pseudomonadaceae; genus Pseudomonas; species Pseudomonas imperatae. The sequence continues at coordinate 13,923 of NZ_JBSKHP010000037.1, forward strand.
TGTTCATGCCATCGGCCACCCACGGCAGCCAGCCCGCCAGGAAGTGGTAGCGTTGGCCGCGGGTCAGCTCGGTGTCCTTGCCGCGCAGCAGGCTGGCGGTGTGGCGCTTGATGATCTGGATAGCGCCGTAGGCCCAGCGGAAACGCTGCTTCTTGAAGTCGATGAAGGTGTCGGGCATCAGGCCCTTGCCGTAGCTGTGGTGGTAGTACGCCGCCGACAACCCTTTCTCGAACACCCGCAGGCCCAGTTCGGCGTCTTCGCAGATACACCAGTCGGCCCAGCCCAGCTCTTCGAGCACCGAGCGGCGGGTCATGGTCATGGTGCCGTGCTGGATGATCGCGTCACGGTCGTTACGGGTGACCATGCCGATGTGGAAGAAGCCCTTGTACTCGGAGTAGCAGAGCTTTTTGAAGGTGCTTTCGTTCTGGTCGCGGTAGTCCTGCGGCGATTGCACCACGGCAATCTTCGGATCGGCGAAGTGCGGCACCATGTGCTTGAGCCAGTTGCGGTCCACGCAGTAGTCGGAGTCGATCACGGCGATCACTTCGGCGTCTGGCGCGGTGTGCGGGATCAGGTAGTTCAGCGCACCGCCCTTGAAGCCGGCCAGGGGCGCGACGTGGAAGAACTTGAAGCGCGGGCCCAGGGTTTCGCAGTAGGCCTGCACCGGTTCCCAAACCGCGGGATCCTTGGTGTTGTTGTCGATGATCAGGACTTCGTAGTCCGGGTAATCCAGTGCCGCCAGGGCGTCCAGGGTCTGTTTGACCATGTCCGGCGGCTCGTTGTAGCACGGCACGTGGATGGACACTTTCGGCCGGTAGTTGGAGTCGCCCTCCACCGGCAGGAACTCGCGGCGGCGCTTGTGCGTCCACACGGCTTCGGCCAGTTCGTGGGCCTCGGTCAGCAGCACGATGAATACGCCCAGCGCGCCCAGGGCCAGCAGGAAACCGACCGTCAGGCTGAACCAGGTGCTGTATTGCTGGCTGTAGTCATAGCCGATCCACACCAGCACCGAGCCACACAGGAACGCGATGAAGGTCAGGAAGGTGCGGCCACGCTGGCGCAGGGCCGAGCCGTCGATCAGCAGCAGGGCCAACGACAGCATGGCCAGCACCACCGAGCCGATGGCCAGCACACGCCATTGCGGAATGGCCACGACTGGGCCTTCAAAGTTGAATTTCTGCTGGCGCGCAGCGTTGAACACGCCCCAGTACGCGCCCACCGAGCCTTCGTCGCTGGCCTTCCAGGGCTGGTCGTAGGCTTCGATCACGAAGTAGTTGTAGCCCTGGCGGTTGAGCTTGTTGACCAGGGTGCGCAGGTAGATGGCCTGGTCGGCCTGGGTGGCGTCGGCACCACCGCGCATGCGGCCGTTGCTCGGCCAGCCCACTTCAGACAGCAGCAGCGGCTTTTTCGGGAACATGTGCTTGAGTTCCCGCGCCCGGTCGAGGACGAACTGGCCGGCCTTGTCCATCGGGATGAATTCCCAGTACGGCAGGATGTGCGCGGCAATCAGGTCCACGTGCTTGGCCAGCGACTGGTTGTGCTCCCAGATGTGCCATTGCTCGGACGTGGTCACCGGCACCTTCACGGCGGCACGGACACGGTCCAGGTAGCCTTCCAGGTCCTTGACGGTCACTTCCTTGCGGAACAGCGCTTCGTTGCCGACCACCACGCGCACGACGCTGCGGGTGGTGTTGGCCAGTTCGATGGCCTTGGCAATTTCGCGTTCGTTGCGCTCAAGGTCGGGGCTGATCCACACGCCCACGGTGACGCGCAGGCCGAACTCCTCGGCGATTTTCGGAATGTCGGCCTGGGTGCCATCCACCGAGTAGATGCGGATGCTGTCGGTCAGCTTGCTCATCTGCTCGAGGTCCTGACGAATTTCGTCGTCAGTGGGGTACTGTTCTTTCTGCGGGCTTTGGCCCAGGCGGAAAGGCGAGTAGGAGAAGCCGGAGATTTGTTCAGGCCAGTCGGGGGCGCTGACCGGGCGGTTGATCAACGCCCAGAAACCCGTGAATAGGGCCGCGATCGCGACGACTACCACCAGGTTGAGACCAAATTTACGCGATGACATGGGGGCTTGGGTTCCGAAGCGGGGGAACGGGGGAGTGCCGGCGACGGGCGCCGAACCGGCGCGCATCCTACTCTGCAGGTTACAAGTGTGTATAGGAGATGTCTGAAAACATACGTTTAGATTGGAATTTTTTGTTTAAGTTCTTGCCTGCTATTAGTTGTAGCGCATTAAACGCCACAGGTGATCTGTGCGTGCTACAGGCCTATAATGCGCGCCGGTTTTTGAGGTCCAGGTCCATGAGCACAGAAGATCCACGTTTCGAAGGTGTTACCCGGCTGTACGGTCGCGAGGGCATGCAGCGCCTGCGCGCCGCCCATGTGGCCATCGTCGGCATCGGCGGCGTGGGCTCGTGGGCGGCTGAAGCCATGGCCCGCAGCGGCGTCGGCGAGATCTCGCTGTTCGACCTGGACGATGTCTGCGTGAGCAACGTCAACCGCCAGTTGCATGCACTGGACGGCAACGTCGGCAAGCCCAAGGTCGAGGTGATGGCCGAGCGCCTGCGGGCGATCAACCCGGCGTGCACGGTGCACGCGGTCAGCGACTTCGTGACCCGCGAGACCATGGCCGAGTACATCACCCCAGACCTGGACTTCGTGATCGACTGCATCGACAGCATGCTCGCCAAGGCGGCGCTGATCGCCTGGTGCAAGCGCCGCAAGATCGGCATCATCACCACCGGCGGTGCGGGCGGGCAGATCGACCCCACGCAGATCAAGGTCTGCGACCTGAACCGCACCCACAACGACCCGCTGGCCGCCAACGTGCGCTCCACCCTGCGCCGTGACTACGGTTTCTCCCGTAACACCACCCGGCATTACAGCGTGCCGTGCGTGTATTCCACCGAGCAACTGCGCTACCCGGACAACAAGGGCGGCGTGTGCCTGACCAAGGCGTTCGTGGGCGAAGGGGTGAAGCTGGACTGCGCCGGAGGGTTCGGCGCGGTGATGATGGTGACCGCGACCTTCGGCATGGTGGCGGCGGCGCGGGCGGTGGATAAGTTGGTGGCGGGGGTGCGCCGCCCGTCCGAGCGCGGCCAGGCGGCCACGGTTACAAGCAAACCGTAAACGACCTGGAATTACGCGGCGGTTTGGACGCGGCCTGGCGGCCGCTGCTACCGGGGGCGCATTGTTTTGCGTAGCAGTTGCCGAAGGTGGCGTCAGGGAGCGGCCAGCTCCGCCATGCGCTTGAGCACCGCGTTCAAGCCATTGCTGCGCGACGGCGACAACTGACGGCCAAGCCCTAGCTGTTGGAACCACCCCGGCAGGTCCAGCGCCGTCAGTTCGGCGGCGCTCAACCCTTCGACCCGTACCAGCAGCAGCGCCAGTAAGCCGCGAATCAGGCGCGCATCGCTACCGGCCCGGAACTGCCATTGGCCATCCGCCTGGGTGGCGATCAACCACACCTGGCTCTCGCAGCCGTGCACTAGATGCTCGGTGCTTTTTTCGTCATCGGCCAGGGGCGCAAGACGCTCGCCCCACTGCATCAGCAGGCGCGCGCGCTGTTCCCAGCCCGCAGCTTGTTCGAAGGCCTGCAAGGCCTCGGCGGCGTGCACGGGCAGGCTCATCGCAGCAATTCCAACGACTTGTCCAGCGCCTCGAAGAAGCGCTGCAGGTCGTCGCTGTCGTTGTACAGCGCCAGCGACACACGAATTGCACCGGCCAGCCCCAGGCTTTTCAGCAGCGGCATGGCGCAATGGTGCCCGGCGCGCACGGCAATGCCCTGTTCGGTGAGCAGGTGCGCCAGGTCGGCGTTGTGCACGCCGTCCACCACGAAGCTGGCCAGGGCCAGTTGCGGGGTGCCCAGCAGGCGCACGCCCTCGCGGTCGTTGAGGCCGCGCAGCAGCAGGCCGTGCAGGGTGTTTTCGTGGGCCATGACGGCTTCGTGGTCGAGGCTGGCCAGGTAGTCCAGGGTGGCGCCCAGGCCGATCACGCCGGCCACGGGCGGGGTGCCGGCCTCGAAGCCCAGCGGCGCGGGGTGGAAGCTGGCGCTGTGGTAGTCGGCCACATGCACCATCTCGCCGCCGAATTGCCAGTGGCTCAGTTTGCCCAGCGCTTCGCTGCGGCCGTAGAGCACACCGACGCCATCCGGGCCGTACAGCTTGTGGCTGGAAAACACGTAGAAGTCGCAGCCCAGTTGTTGCACGTCATGGCGGCCATGTACCACGCCCTGGGCACCGTCGACCACGGTCAGCGCGCCTTGGGCGCGCGCCAGGGCCAGCAAGGGCTCGAGGGGTTGCCAGGCGCCGAGCACGTTGGACAGCTGGCTGACGGCCAGCAGCCGGGTGCGTGGGCCCATCAGGCTGGCGGCTGCGTCGAGGTCGATCAGCCCGTTGACGGTCAGCGGCAGCACCACCAGTTTCAAGCCGGCGCGCTGGGCCAGCTGTTGCCAGGGCAGCAGGTTGGCGTGGTGCTCCAGGGCGCTGATAACGATTTCGTCACCGGGCTGGAAATGCGCCTGCAGCCCGTAGGCCAACAGGTTCAGGGCGCTGGTGGCGCCGTGGGTGAAGACCACCTGGCTGGGGCTGGCAGCGTTGAGCCATTGCGTGACTTTCTCGCGGCTGGCTTCGAACGCTTGAGTCGCCAAGGCGCCTGGCAGGTGTTGCGCACGGTGCACGTTGGCGGCGCCGTGGCTGTAATAGTGGGCCAATGCATCGAGCAGGGCCTGGGGTTTCTGCGTGGTTGCCGCATTGTCCAGATACGTCTGGTGCTGGCGTTGCAGGGCGGCGATGGCCGGAAAATCGGCACGCCAGGGGGAGGGCTGGAACATGGGATCGGGGCTCTGGGCAGGCAGGCCCGGCACAGTGCCGGGCCTGCGCGGTGCCGCTTAGTTGTGAGCGTGCAGCGCTTCGTTCAGCTCGATGGCCGACTTGTGGGTCTTGCATTCCACGGCGCCGGTTTCCGAGTTGCGACGGAACAGCAGGTCGGTCTGGCCAGCCAGGTCACGGGCCTTGACCACTTTGACCAGCTGGTTGCTTTCGTCCAGCAGGGCTACCTTGGTGCCGGCGGTGATGTACAGGCCAGCTTCCACGGTGTTGCGGTCACCCAATGGGATGCCGATACCGGCGTTCGCGCCGATCAAGCAGCCTTCGCCGACCTTGATGACGATGTTGCCGCCGCCCGACAGGGTGCCCATGGTGGAGCAGCCGCCGCCCAGGTCCGAGCCCTTGCCGACGAACACGCCAGCCGACACGCGGCCTTCGATCATGCCCGGGCCTTCGGTGCCTGCGTTAAAGTTGACGAAGCCTTCGTGCATGATGGTGGTGCCTTCGCCGATGTAGGCGCCCAGGCGCACACGGGCGGCATCGGCGATACGCACGCCAGCCGGTACCACGTAGTCGGTCATTTTCGGGAACTTGTCCACCGAGAACACTTCCAGCAGCTCGCCCTTCAGGCGCGCTTCCAGTTGCAGTTCTGCCAGTTCGGCCAGGTCGACGGCGCCCTGGCTGGTCCAGGCCACGTTTGGCAGCAGCGGGAAGATGCCGGCCAGGCTGACGCCGTGCGGCTTCACCAGGCGGTGCGACAGCAGGTGCAGCTTCAGGTAGGCCTCTGGGGTGGAGGTCAGCGCGGCGTCTTCGGCCAGCAGGGTGGCGACCAGCGGCTTGTGGCTCTCGGCCAGGCGGGTGAGCAGGGCGGCCTGGGCGGCGTCGACGCCCTTCAGGGCTTCGGCCAGCTGCGAGGCCTGGGCGGTGGTGAAGGTGATGGCCTGGTTGCCACCGGTGTAGCCCAGGACAGGGGTGACCGCGGCGATCAGTTCGGCCGACGGCGACACCAGGGGTTGTGCGTAGAACACTTCAAGCCAGGCGCCATTGCGATTCTGGGTGCCGACGCCGAAAGCCAGGCTGAACAGGGTAGTGGACATGCAGTTACCTCTTTGCAAATGAATGGGGCCTGTTGCCAGCATTATTGCTGGGCGGCCGCCGCATAAATATCGGGCTTGAAGCCCACGAGGGTCCGGTGGCCAAGGTCCAGCACCGGGCGCTTGATCATGGACGGCTGGGCGAGCATCAGTTCGATGGCGCGGGCCTGGTCCAGATCGGCCTTCTGCTCGTCAGCGAGCTTGCGGAAGGTAGTACCGGCACGGTTCAGCACGACTTCCCAGCCGTGTTCGCCGCACCATTGCTCCAGGTGCTCGCGGTCGATGCCCTGGGTCTTGTAGTCATGGAATTCGTAAGCGGCGCCGTGCTCGTCGAGCCAGGTGCGGGCTTTTTTCATGGTGTCGCAGGCTTTGATGCCGAACAGTGTGTAAGCCATGGTTCAAAGGGGGCGGCCCGTGCGGAACGCGGCCATGCCCTGCGGTCTCCTGAATACGAATCGACGAATTATGCGGCATCGATTCTTTCGGCGCCATGACTGTTGCCTTGCAATGTGCTTCAAAGGTCCAGTTGCTGGGGACGGATACCGAACGCCGCGGCTATTTTTTCGCGGGTAGCCTTGCGTGGCCTGGCCACGGCCTCCTGTTGGGCAAAGGCGGGCTGGGTGACGCCAAGGCGGCGAGCGACTTCTTCCTGGGTCAGGTCGAGGTACTCGCGCCATGCCCGGATGGGGGTGAGCCCATCGACCACGCGGCTGACGACTTCGTGAGGGATCAGGTCGGCACAGCCATGGGTCGCTATGTACTGGTCGTAAGGGATGACCACGAATGCCGGCTTGCCGTCGGGGTCGTTGATGACCTGGATATTAGTAGGTGCGTTCGTCACGTTTCCTGACCTCTAGGGTAGTCAGGATAATAAGTCTTTTATAAGGTTTATGAAAGAATTTGCGCATCCCGAGGGCCTCCACCTGTCTGGTAGCATCCAGTTACAAGTGGCCAGGCTCCCTGCGACCATGGTGCAGCGGCCTTGCTTGCGATGTGCCGGTAAGATGTATCGTTTAATGTCCGGCGCGTTCCATTCCGCCCGGCACGTGTGAAGCAAGAGGGAAGACTGTCTTATGCAAACCGCCTACACCGTCCTGATCCTGCTGATGCTGGTGGGCCTGAGCAGGCTGGTGGCGAGGGTGATCCCGATTCCGCTGCCACTGGTGCAGATCGCCGCCGGGGCCTTGTTGGCCTGGCCCAGCCTGGGGCTGCACGTGGTGCTGGACCCCGAATTGTTCCTGTTCCTGTTCCTGCCACCGCTGCTGTTCGCCGACGGCTGGCGCATGCCCAAGCGCGACCTGTGGCGCTACCGCGGCTCGATACTGATGCTGGCGGTGGGCCTGGTGCTGTTTACCGTGGTGGGGGCGGGCTACTTCATTCACTGGCTGCTGCCGACCATCCCGCTGCCGGTGGCCTTTGCCCTGGCCGCCGTGCTGTCGCCCACCGACGCCGTGGCAGTGTCGGCCATCGCCCAGGACAAGCTGCCCACGCCGCTGATGCGCATCCTGCAGGGCGAGGCGCTGATGAACGACGCGTCGGGCCTGGTGACCTTCAAGTTCGCCCTGGCCGCTGCCGTTACCGGCTATTTTTCGCTGGCCGAGGCCAGCCTGACCTTCGTGCTGGTGGCCGTGGGGGGCCTGGCCATCGGCGTAGCGTTGAGCTGGCTGGTGGGGCGCCTGCGCCTGTGGATGATCGCCCGCGGCTGGGATGACCCGGCCACCCACGTGGTGTTCATGCTGTTGCTGCCGTTCGCCGCCTACGTGCTGGCCGAGCGCCTGGGCGCCTCGGGCATTCTCTCGGCGGTGGCCGCCGGCATGATGCAGAGCTGGCTTGACCTGCTGCCGCGGCAGACCAGTACCCGCCTGCTCAACCGCAGCGTCTGGTCGCTGCTGGAGTTCGCCTTCAACGGCCTGATCTTTTTGCTGCTGGGCCTGCAACTGCCGGACATCATCAAGGCGGTCACCAGCCACGAGGCCTCGCTGTGGCCGACCCTGGGCTACCGCCTGTTCGATGTCGCCGGGATTTTCCTGGTACTGGTGGTGCTGCGCTTCATCTGGGTGCAGAGCACCTGGCGCTTCATCAGCATGCTGCGCCGCTGGACCGGCAAGGCCACCATCACCATGCTGCCAACGGCGCGCTCCTGCTGGTTGCTGACCGTGGGTGGCGTGCGCGGTGCGGTGACCCTGGCGGGCGTGATGTCGGTGCCGTTGCTGCTTGGGGCAGGGCAGGATTTCCCTGAGCGCGACCTGCTGATCTTCATCGCTGCGGGGGTAATTTTATTGTCGTTGATCGCCGCTTGCGTGGCCCTGCCGCTGTTGCTGCGTGGGGTGGAGAAGACCTCCGACGAGGCGTTGCGCAAGGAAGTGCGCGAGGTGTGGCGGCGTACCGCCGAGGCGGCCATTCGTGCGCTGGAAACCGAAGAGGTGAGCGACCCGGCCGCGCCTGCGCCCGATGCCGCCCAGGCCGCGCTGGCCACCGAGTTGAAGGCGCAGATCATGTCCGAGTACCGCCACCAGCTGGACGTGTTCAACGACTCCGCCGAGGCCCAGGCGCAGGCGCTGTTGATGGACCAACTGGAGCGCCGCCTGCGTATCCGCGGCCTGCGCGCCCAGCGCCTGGAGCTGTATGACCTGCGCCGTCATCACCATATCGGTGATGACGTGCTGCGCGAGATTCTCAGCGAGTTGGACTTGAGCGAGGCGAACCTGGGGGTGACCCGGCCCTCGGTCGGCTGACCGGGCGGGTGCTGACGCGGCCTGGTGGCCGCTGCTACACGGTCCCGTAGCAGTGGCCGCCAGGCCGCGTCAGGGTTTCAGCGCTGGCTGACGAAGTCGCGAATGCGCTCGGCAGCTTCCACGCACTCGGCCAGTGGCGCGACCAGGGCCATGCGCACGCGGCCGGCACCCGGGTTCACGCCATCCACGTCACGGGACAGGTACGAGCCCGGCACCACGGTCACGTGCTGCTGCTCGAACAGCTGTTGGCAGAACTGCGCGTCATCCATCGGCACCTTCGGCCACAGGTAGAAGCTGCCGTCCGGGCGCTGCACGTCCAGCACCGGCGCCAGGATTTCCAGCACGGCATCGAACTTCTCGCGGTACAGGGCGCGGTTGGCGCGCACGTGCACTTCGTCGTTCCAGGCGGCGATGCTGGCCAGTTGGGTCTGCACGGGCATGGCGCAGCCGTGGTAGGTGCGGTACAGCAGGAACGCCTTGAGGATCTCGGCGTCGCCGGCGACGAAGCCCGAGCGCAGGCCCGGCAGGTTCGAGCGCTTGGACAGGCTGTGGAACACCACGCAACGCTTGAAGTCGCTGCGGCCCAGCTCCACGCAGGCGCTGAGCAGGCCGGGTGGCGGGGTTTGTTCGTCGAAGTACAGCTCGCTGTAGCACTCATCGGCGGCAATCACGAAGTCGTGCTTGTCGGCGAGGGCAATCAGCTTTTTCAGGGTGTCCATCGGCACCAGGGCGCCGGTGGGGTTGCCTGGCGAGCACAGGAACAGGATCTGGCAGCGGTCCCAGGTCTCGGCCGATACGGCGTCGAAATCCGGGTTGAAGCCGTTGCTGTCCAGGCACGGCAGGTAGTGCGGGGTGGCACCGGCCAGCAGGGCTGCGCCTTCGTAGATCTGGTAGAACGGGTTGGGGCTGACCACCAGGCCATCGTCGCTGCGCTCGACCACGGTCTGGGTGAAGGCGAACAGCGCCTCGCGGGTGCCGTTCACCGGCAGCACGTGGCGCGCCGGGTCGATCCAGCCGGCCGGCACGTTGAAGCGGCGCTCGCACCAGGTGCCAATCGCCTCGCGCAGGGCCGGGATGCCCAGGGTGGTGGGGTACACGGCCATCTGGTCGAGGTTGGCGCTCAGCGCTTCGGCCACGAAGCTGGGCGAGCGGTGCTTGGGCTCGCCGATGGACAGGGCGATGGCGCGCTTGCCCGGGTTGGGCGTGACGGCGCCCAGCAGCTTGCGCAGTTTCTCGAACGGGTAGGGCTGCAGCTGGTTCAAAGCGTTGTTCACGAATGTTCCTCTAAATGCTCAGGCGCGACAGCTCGACGCCCTGCGGCTGGCTGACACTCAGTTGGTCGACGATGGCATCCTGCAGGCGGCTGCACAGTTGCGGGTCGGAAAGCGGTTGGTTGTCGGCGTCGGTGATGAAGAACACGTCTTCCACCCGTTCGCCCAGGGTGGCGATCTTGGCGTTCTGCAGCGACAGGTCGAACTCCAGGAAAATCTTGCCGATGCGCGCCAGCAGGCCGGGGCGGTCCGGGGCGCTGAGCTCCAGGATAGTCACCGGGCGCTGGGCATCGTTATGAATGGTGACCTGGGGCGCGAAGGCAAAGTGCTTGAGCTGGCGCGGCACCCGACGCTGGATGATGGTGGGGTAGTCATCGGGGTTGCGCAGGGCTTCGGTGAGGCCGCTGCGGATCTCCTTGACGCGCACCGGGTTGTCGCCGATCGAGCCGCCGTCGGTGTCCAGGACAATGTAGGTGTCGAGGGTGAACTGGCTGCTGGAGGTGATGATGCGCGCGTCATGGATATTCAGGTTGAGCTGGTCCATGGCCGCCACGGTCACGGCGAAGAAGTCGTGCTGGTCGGGCGCGTAGATGAAGATCTGCGTGCCGCCCTCGAACTCGCGCTGGGTGGTTTCCTTGATCAGCACCAGCGGGCCGCCGTCCAGCGGCTGCTGGAGGATGGCGTCGCTGTGCCAGGCGACGTCGCCGGCGGTGTGGCGCAGGAAATAGTCGTCGCCCAGCTGCGACCACAGCTGCTCGACGTCGTCCGGATCGGTGCCGGCGCGCACCAGGATGTCCAGGGCCGCGCTCTGGGTCTGGCGGATCTGCTCCTCGCGGTCCAGCGGGTTCTCCAGGCCGCGGCGCAGGGCGCGCTTGGTCTCGGTGAACAGCTGGCGCAGCAGGCTGGCGCGCCAGCTGTTCCACAGGCTGGGGTTGGTGGCGTTGATGTCGGCCACGGTCAGCACGTAGAGGTAGTCCAGGTGCGTCTGGTCGCCCACCAGCTGGGCGAAGTCGTGGATCACCTGCGGGTCGGAGAGGTCCTTGCGCTGGGCGGTGGTCGACATCACCAGGTGGTTCTGCACCAGCCATACGATCAGGCGGCTGTCCCATACGGGCAGCTGGTGGCGCTGGCAGAACGCCTCGGCGTCCACCGCGCCCAGGTCGGAGTGGTCGCCCTGGCGGCCCTTGCCGATGTCATGGTACAGGCCGGCCAGGTAGATCAGCTCGGGCTTGGGCAGCTGGCCCATGAGCTTGCTGGCCAGCGGGAATTTCTCCGACACCGGCGTGTACTGCAACTTGCGCAGGTGCTTGATCAGGTTCAGCGTGTGCGCGTCCACCGTATAGATGTGGAACAGGTCGTGCTGCATCTGCCCCACGATGTGGCCGAACTCGGGCAGGTAGCGGCCCAGGATGCCGTAGCGGTTCATGCGGCGCAGGTTGCGGTGGATGCCGATCTCGCACTTGAACAGCTCGATGAACAGGCTGGTGTTGCGAATGTCGTTGCGGAAATCGTCGTCGATCAGGTGGCGATGTTCGCGCAGCAGGCGGATGGTATCTGCGCGTACGCCCTTGATCTCGGGGTTCTGCGCCATCAGCACGAAAATTTCCAGCATGGCGAACGGCGTGCGCTTGAACACGTTGGCGTGCACCGCCTCGATGTAGCCGTCGTGCAGCTGGAAGCGCGAGTTGATGGGCAAGGTGACGCTGCCCACGTCATCGGCCAGGATAACTTCCTCGAAGTGCTGGATGATCAGGTCGCTGAGCTCGGCGATGCTCATCACCACGCGGTAGTACTTCTGCATGAAGCGTTCGATGGCCAGCTTCGCGTCGCTGTCCTTGAAGCCCAGCAGGCCGGCGATGGTGCGCTGGTGGTCGAACAGCAGGCGGTCTTCGGCGCGCCCGGCCAGCATGTGCAGGGCGTAGCGCACCTTCCACAGGAACTCCTGGGAGCTGGCCAGCAGGTTGTTCTCGCTTTCCAGCAGGAAGCCTTCGCCGGCCAGGGCGTGCAGGTTCAGGGTGCCGTACTGGCGGCGGGCCACCCAGAGGATGGTCTGGATGTCGCGCAGCCCGCCCGGGGAGCCCTTGACGTTGGGCTCCAGGTTGTATTCGGTGTCGTTGTACTTGTGGTGCCGGGCTTTCTGCTCGGCGCGCTTGGCCAGGAAGAAGTCCTTGCTGGGCCACATGTGCGCGGTGCCGGTGACTTCCAGCATGCGCTTGCGCAGGCGCTCGGGGCCGGCCACGGTGCGGCTTTCCATCAGGTTGGTGATGATGGTGAGGTCGGCGCGGGCCTGTTCGGCGCACTCGTCGATGGAGCGCACGCTCTGGCCCACTTCTAGGCCGATGTCCCACAGCAGCGTGAGAAAACGCTCGATGGAGTCGCGGAAAATCTCGTGGTCCGAGCTTTCCAGCAGAATCAGCAGGTCGATGTCGGAGTAGGGGTGCAGCTCGCCACGGCCATAGCCGCCAACGGCCACCAGGGCGATGTCGGCTTCGTCGCTCCAGTCGAACTGTTTCCAGGCCTGCTGGAGGATGTTATCGACGAACCAGGCGCGGTCCTCGATCAGCCGGCGAATATCGCGGCCGGCGCGAAAGCGCCCATCCAGCACGTCGCGGGCCTGGCGAATGGCTTTCTTGAACGCGGCGATGGGGCTCGCCTTGAGGGCCAGTTCCGCCTGGAACTGGCCGCGATCGAACAACTCCGGATCCACCTGGGGCATCGAATGGGCCTTCCTGAACTGTAGGGGCAATTTGGGCTGGAACGCTATTGTGGGAGCTGGCTTGCCAGCGAGTTTTTGGCAGGCCCCCAAAAGCTCGCTGGCAAGCCAGCTCCCACAATTAATGGGTCACATCAGGCCGAGACGCGTGGGATGGTGTCGTCCGCGCGCAGGGTGAAAATCTCGTAGCCGGTAGCGGTCACCACCAGGGTATGTTCCCACTGCGCCGACAGCTTGCGGTCCTTGGTGATGGCGGTCCAGCCGTCGCCCAGCACCTTGGTGTCGGCCTTGCCCTGGTTGATCATCGGCTCGATGGTGAAGGTCATGCCTTCCTTCAGTTCCATGCCGGTGCCAGCGCGGCCGTAGTGCAGAATCTGCGGCTCTTCGTGGAACACCTTGCCGATGCCGTGGCCGCAGAACTCGCGCACCACCGAGAAACCATTCTTTTCGGCGTGTTTCTGGATCACTTCGCCGATGTCGCCCAGGCGGCAGCCCGGCTTCACCAGTTCGATGGCCTTGTACATGCATTCCTGGGTGACCTTGGACAGGCGCTCGGCCCAGGCCGGCACGGTGCCCACGTGGAACATGCGGCTGGTGTCGCCGTGGTAGCCGTCCTTGATCACGGTGACGTCGATGTTCAGGGTGTCGCCGTCCTTGAGCACCTTGTCACCTGGAATGCCGTGGCAGACCACGTGGTTGATCGAGGTGCAGATCGACTTGGGGAAGCCCTTGTAGTTCAGCGGGGCCGGGATGGCCTTCTGCTCATTGACGATGAAGTCGTGGCACAGGCGGTCCAGCTCTTCCGTGGTCACGCCGGGCTTGACGTGGGGCTCGATCATTTCCAGCACTTGCGCGGCCAGGCGGCCGGCAACGCGCATGTGCTCGATGTCCTCGGGAGTTTTGATGGTAACGGTCATACGGGCTCTCTGGGCGCTCGGCGGCGCAGGCAAACACGGGATGAAACGATTCTACCAGACGTACGGCAGCGGGAACTGTCGCCAGGCATCGCTTCTCTATATAGAGTCATGGGGCCATTGTTGCGCGAAACAAGCTTCCACGCAAAAGTCGTTGATCGACAACGTGAATTCGGGTTTCGCTGGCAAAGGTTCTGTGGTATAAAATGCGCCGCTTTCCGGGGATAGCCCCGAAAGCACAAACCCACACACGTGCCGGCACGATGACCTGGGTGCCTTCAGCTCTAGCTGCTGGTTGGTCATTGGGGTACGTGGAGGCCTAACCCGACTTATCAAGGAACTATCATGTCCCAAGTCAATATGCGCGATATGCTGAAGGCCGGTGTGCACTTCGGCCACCAGACCCGTTACTGGAACCCGAAAATGGGCAAGTACATTTTCGGCGCGCGCAACAAGATTCACATCATCAACCTCGAAAAAACCCTGCCAATGTTCAACGAAGCTCTGACTTTCGTTGAGCGCCTGGCCCAGGGCAAGAACAAGATCCTGTTCGTCGGCACCAAGCGTTCGGCTGGCAAGATCGTTGCTGAAGAAGCAGCACGTTGCGGTTCGCCGTACGTCGACCACCGCTGGTTGGGCGGCATGCTGACCAACTTCAAAACCATCCGTGCTTCGATCAAGCGTCTGCGCGACCTGGAAACCCAGGCCGAAGATGGCACCTTTGCCAAGCTGACCAAGAAAGAAGCCCTGATGCGCACCCGTGATCTGGAAAAACTGGATCGCTCCCTGGGTGGTATCAAGGACATGGGCGGCCTGCCTGACGCACTGTTCGTTATCGACGTTGATCACGAGCGCATCGCGATCACCGAAGCCAACAAGCTGGGTATCCCGGTTATCGGCGTAGTCGATACCAACTCCAGCCCAGAAGGCGTTGACTACATCATCCCAGGTAACGATGACGCCATCCGCGCCATCCAGTTGTACATGGGTTCGATGGCTGACGCCGTTATCCGTGGCCGCAACCACGTTGCTGGCGGTACTGAAGAGTACGTCCAGGACGCTCCTGCTGCAGCGGTAGAAGGCTGAGTCTAGACGCCCAGCGTTTACTCGGTACGCAAAAAGGGGGCTAGGCCCCCTTTTTGCCACCTCGAGAACCTGTCTGCGTAGTCATTGCATTTTTTTAACGCAGTAGCTGGCAGTGTTCAAGAATTGAGCGCCCGTGCCAATCGGGTGGAATGGTTGAAAACCTATCCAAGAGGATTTTGAAATGGCAGAAATTACTGCAGCGTTGGTCAAAGAACTGCGCGAGCGTACCGGCGAAGGCATGATGGACTGCAAAAAGGCCTTGACCAAGGCTGGCGGCGACATCGAAAAAGCGATCGACGACATGCGTGCCTCGGGCGCCATCAAGGCTGCCAAAAAGGCTGGCAACGTTGCCGCTGAAGGCGCTATCGCCGTTAAAGTTGACGCTGACAACAAGTCGGCCGTCATCCTGGAAGTCAACTCGCAGACCGACTTCCTGGCCCTGCAGGACGACTTCAAGAACTTCGTGGCTGCCAGCGTTGAAAAAGCCCTGGCCGACAAACTGACCGACGCAGCTCCGCTGATCGCCGCTCAGGAAGCTGCTCGCGAAGCCCTGGTTGCCAAAGTTGGCGAAAACGTCAACATTCGCCGCCTGGTTCGCGTTGAAGGCGACGTGGTCGACGCTTACCTGCACGGTAACAAGATCGGCGTAGTGGTTGCCCTGAAAGGCGGCAACGCCGAGCTGGCCAAAGACATCGCCATGCACGTGGCTGCCAGCAACCCAGAGTTCCTGCTGCCATCGCAAGTCTCCGCCGAAGCCATCGAACGCGAGAAAGCCGTGTTCCTGCAGCTGAACGAAGAGAAGATGAAAGGCAAGCCTGAGAACATCGTTGCGAACATGATCGACGGTCGCATCAAGAAGTTCCTGGCCGAGGCTTCCCTGGTCGAGCAGCCGTTCGTCAAGAACCCTGAAGTCAAGGTTGGCGACCTGGCCAAGAAAGCTGGCGCTGAAATCGTTTCGTTCACCTACTTCAAGGTTGGTGAAGGCATCGAGAAGCCAGTTGACAACTTCGCTGAAGAAGTTGCCGCTCAGCTGGCTGCTGCCAAGCAGTAAGACGGTCTAACCGCTGTCGTCCCAAAGAGGCTGCCCGCTCACGCGCGCAGCCTCTTTGTCAAAGTGAAAGGCGGAATCGTGGCTTACAAGGCCGCTTCCGATGGCGCTGTAGCAGCGCCAAGCTAGAGTTAGCGCAGGCTGCAAACAGCCCGCCCAGAATTTTTTAACGCCGCAGGAGAGATTCGCAATGGCTCAGCAGGTTAGTGGTCGTCAACCTCGCTATAAACGCATTTTGCTCAAACTTAGCGGCGAGGCCCTGATGGGCTCGGAAGACTTCGGCATCGACCCGAAGGTGCTGGACCGCATGGCCCTGGAAGTTGGCCAGCTGGTAGGTATCGGCGTGCAGGTCGGCCTGGTCATCGGTGGCGGCAACCTGTTCCGTGGTGCCGCCCTGAGCGAAGCCGGCATGGACCGCGTTACCGGTGACCACATGGGCATGCTCGCCACGGTGATGAACGCCCTGGCCATGCGCGATGCGCTGGAGCGCTCCAACATCCCCGCCATCGTCATGTCGGCGATCACCATGGTTGGCGTGACCGACCACTACGACCGCCGCAAGGCCGACCGCCTGCTCAAGTCCGGTGACGTGGTGATCTTCGCTGCCGGTACCGGCAACCCGTTCTTCACCACCGACTCCGCAGCGTGCCTGCGCGCCATCGAAATCGGTGCCGACGTGGTGTTGAAGGCAACCAAGGTGGATGGTGTGTACACTGCCGATCCATTCAAGGATCCGCATGCTGAGAAATTTGACCGCCTGACGTACGATGAGGTGCTGGACCGCAAGCTGGGTGTGATGGACCTGACCGCCATCTGCCTGTGCCGCGACCACAACATGCCGTTGCGGGTGTTTAACATGAACAAGCCAGGCGCTCTGCTGAATATCGTAGTGGGCGGCGCTGAAGGAACTCTGATCGAGGAAGGCGAAGAATGATCAACGAAATCAAGAAAGACGCTCAAGAGCGCATGCAGAAATCCCTGGAATCGCTGGCCCACGCGTTCAGCCGCATCCGTACCGGTCAGGCGCACCCCAGCATCCTGGGCGGCGTGATGGTGCCTTACTACGGCGCTGACACCCCGCTGAACCAGGTGGCCAACGTTACTGTTAAAGACTCGCGCACCCTGCAGGTCGTGGCGTTCGAGCGCAACATGCTGGCCGCCGTCGACAAGGCCATCCAGAGCTCGGGCCTGGGCTTCAACCCAACCAACCTGGGTGAGCTGCTGCTGATCACCATGCCGGCCCTGACCGAAGAAACCCGCAAGGGCTTCACCAAGCAGGCCCGTGAAGCGGCCGAAGACGGTCGCGTTGCCGTGCGTAACATCCGTCGTGACGCCCTGGGCCAGCTGAAAGACCTGGTCAAGGAAAAGGAAATCAGCGAAGACGAAGAGCGTCGTGCCGCCGATGACGTCCAGAAGTTGACCGACAAATTCGTTGCCGAAATCGAAGTGGCCGTGAAGCAGAAAGAAGCCGACTTGATGGCTGTATAAGAAGGATCCGCGCGTTTCCATGGAAAAGACCAAGCAGACTGCGCCGTCTTCGGTGCCGCGACACGTTGCGATCATCATGGATGGGAATAATCGCTGGGCGAAGAAGCGCCTGTTGCCCGGTATCGCCGGGCACAAGGCCGGCGTGGACGCCGTTCGTGCCGTCATCGAGGTGTGCGCAGAGGCGAAGGTCGAGGTCCTGACCCTCTTTGCCTTCTCCAGCGAGAACTGGCAACGGCCGGCCGAAGAGGTCGGGGCCCTGATGGAACTGTTCTTCTCGGCCCTGCGCCGGGAAGCGCGGCGCCTGAATGAAAACCGCATCAGCCTGCGCATCATCGGCGATCGCTCGCGCTTTCACCCCGAGTTGCAGGCTGCCATGCGTGAGGCGGAGGCGTTGACCGCCGGCAATGAGCGCTTCGTGCTGCAGATCGCCGCCAACTATGGCGGCCAGTGGGACATCGCCCAGGCCGCACAGCGCCTGGCCCGCGAAGTCCAGGCCGGGCACCTGCGCCCGGACGACATTACTCCCGGGTTGTTGCAGACCTGCCTGTCCACCGGCGACCTGCCGTTGCCTGACCTGTGCATCCGCACGGGCGGCGAGCGACGCATCAGCAACTTCCTGCTCTGGCAGCTGGCCTACGCCGAGCTGTATTTCTCCGACCTGTTCTGGCCGGACTTCAAACACGACGCCATGCGCACCGCGCTGGCCGATTTCGCTTCGCGCCAGCGCCGCTTCGGTAAGACGAGCGAGCAGGTCGAAGCCGGAGCCCGTGCTTAATGCTTAAACAACGCATCATTACAGCGCTGATCCTGCTGCCGATCGCCCTGTGCGGTTTCTTCCTGCTCGAAGGGGCGGGCTTTGCCCTGTTCATCGGCCTGGTAGTGACCCTGGGCGCCTGGGAATGGGCACGACTGGCCGGTTTCGAGGCCCAGGGCGCGCGGGTGGGCTTTGCCGCCGTGGTGGCCGCCATCCTGTTCTTCCTGTACCTGTCGCCTGCGCTGGCGCCGTTCGTGCTGGCCGCTGCGCTGATCTGGTGGGGTGTGGCAACGTTCCTGGTGCTGACCTTCCCGCGCACCAGCGAGCAGTGGGCCAGCGTGGCCTGCAAGCTGCTGATCGGCCTGCTGATCCTGCTGCCCGCCTGGCAGGGCCTGGTGCTGATCAAGGCCCAGGGCCAAGGCAACTGGCTGATCCTGGCGGTGATGGTGCTGGTCTGGGCTGCCGACATTGGCGCCTACTTCTCCGGCAGGGCGTTCGGCAAGGCCAAGCTGGCCCCGCAGGTCAGCCCCGGCAAGAGCTGGGCGGGCTTCTACGGTGGCATGGCGGTGAGCCTGCTGATTACTCTGGTGGTCGGCCAGGTGCGTCACTGGGGCATCGGTGAAACCCTGCTGTGCCTGATTGGCGCGGCCATCGTGGTAGCGCTGTCGGTGGTCGGTGACCTGACCGAAAGCATGTTCAAGCGCCGCGCCGGTATCAAGGACAGCAGCAACCTGCTGCCGGGCCATGGCGGCGTGCTGGACCGCATCGACAGCCTGACCGCTGCGGTGCCGGTGTTCGCCGTGCTGCTCTGGGCTGCCAACTGGAGTCCCCTGTGAACAAGCCACAGATGATTACCGTGCTCGGTGCCACCGGCTCTATCGGCCTGAGCACCCTGGACGTGGTGGCGCGCCACCCGGACCTGTACCAGGTGTTCGCGCTCACCGGCCATTCGCGCCTGCAGGAGCTGCTGGCGTTGTGCGTCAAGCACCAGCCCCAGGTGGCCGTGGTGGCGGACGAGGCGGGCGCGCGCCAGCTGGAGGCCGGGCTGCGTGCCGCCGGGCTGGCGACCCAGGTACTGATCGGCGAGCAGGGCCTGTGCCAGGTGGCTGCCGACCCGCGCGTGGACGCGGTGATGGCGGCCATTGTCGGCGCCGCGGGCCTGCGCCCGACGCTGGCGGCCGTGGAGGCGGGCAAGAAGGTCTTGCTGGCCAACAAGGAGGCGCTGGTGATGTCCGGCGCGCTGTTCATGCAGGCGGTGCGCCGCAGCGGCGCAGTGCTGCTGCCCATCGACAGCGAGCACAACGCCATCTTCCAGTGCCTGCCCGCTGATTTCAGCCGTGGCCTGGGCAATGTCGGCGTGCGCCGCATCCTGCTGACCGCCAGTGGCGGCCCGTTCCGCGAGACGCCGCTGGCCGACCTCGAGCACGTGACCCCCGAACAGGCCTGCGCGCACCCGAACTGGTCCATGGGGCGCAAGATTTCCGTGGATTCGGCCAGCATGATGAACAAGGGCCTGGAACTGATCGAGGCTTGCTGGCTGTTTGACGCGCGGCCCGAGCAGGTCGAGGTGGTGGTGCATCGCCAAAGTGTGATTCACTCCATGGTCGATTATGTCGACGGCTCGGTGCTGGCGCAGTTGGGCAACCCCGACATGCGCACCCCTATCGCCCACGCGCTGGCCTGGCCGGCGCGCATGGATTCGGGGGTTGCGCCGCTGGACCTGTTCGCCGTCGGCCGGCTGGATTTCGAAGCCCCCGACGAGCAGCGCTTCCCTTGCCTGCGCCTGGCGCGGCAGGCTGCCCAGGCCGGCAATAGCGCGCCGGCGATGCTCAACGCTGCCAACGAAGTTGCGGTGGCGGCATTTCTTGAGCGGCGCATCCGTTATCCCGAGATCGCGCGTATGATCGAGGATGTGCTGGAGCAGGAGCCGGTGGTGGCCCTGGATGCGCTGGACGCGGTGTTTGCCGCCGATGCCCGGGCCCGCGAGCTGGCGGGGCAATGGTTGAATCGCCACGGGCGTTGATCGCCGCGGTGTGCATGCACACCCCGGTTGATTGGCGCCGCGACGCAATTCGGAGAGAGTTATGAGTGCGCTCTACATGATTGTCGGTACCCTGGTGGCGCTGGGTGTGCTGGTTACCTTTCACGAATTCGGCCATTTCTGGGTCGCGCGACGCTGTGGTGTCAAGGTTCTGCGTTTCTCCGTGGGCTTCGGCCTGCCGCTGTTGCGTTGGCATGACCGCCAGGGCACCGAATACGTGGTAGCAGCCATCCCGTTGGGTGGCTACGTGAAAATGCTCGACGAACGCGAGGGCGAGGTGCCGGCCGAGCAGCTGGACCAAGCCTTCAACCGCAAGAAGGTCGGCCAGCGCATTGCCATCGTCGCCGCCGGCCCTGTGGCCAACTTCCTGTTGGCAATCTTCTTCTTCTGGGTGCTGGCGATGCTGGGCAGCCAGCAGGTCAAGCCGGTGATCGGTGCCGTCGAGCCGGGCAGTATCGCGGCAGTGGCCGGCCTGAGCGCGGGCAGTGAAATTGTTTCAGTAGATGGCGAAGCCACCAGCGGCTGGTCCCAGGTCAACCTGCAGCTGGTCCGTCGCCTGGGCGAGAGCGGTTCGCTGCAGGTCAACGTGCGTCCCCAGGGCTCTACGGCCGATGAGCCGCATACCCTGGCGCTGGACCACTGGCTTCAGGGCACCGACGAGCCCGACCCGATTCATTCCCTGGGTATCCGCCCATGGCGTCCTGCGCTGGAGCCGGTGCTGGCTGAGCTGGATCCCAAGGGCCCGGCCCAGGCCGCTGGTCTGAAAACCGGCGACCGCCTGCTGGCCCTGGATGGCCAGGCGCTGGGCGATTGGCAGCAGGTCGTGGACCTGGTGCGCCAGCGCCCCGACGGCAAGATCACCCTGCATGTGCAGCGTGATGGCCAGCTGTTGGATGTGCCGGTGACCCTGGCCACCCGCGGCGAAGGCAAGGCTGCCGCGGGCTACATGGGTGCCGGGGTGAAGGCCGTGGAGTGGCCGCCGGAAATGACCCGCGAGGTCAGCTACGGCCCGCTTGCCGCCATCGGCGAGGGCGCCCGGCGCACCTGGACCATGAGCGTGCTGACCCTTGATTCGCTAAAGAAAATGCTCTTCGGCGAGCTCTCGGTAAAAAACTTGAGTGGACCGATAACCATTGCTAAAGTGGCGGGCGCTTCAGCCCAGTCGGGCGTTGGGGATTTCCTGAATTTCCTCGCCTATCTGAGCATTAGCCTGGGGGTTCTGAATTTGCTGCCCATCCCCGTGTTGGATGGGGGGCACTTGCTGTTCTACCTGATCGAATGGGTGCGTGGTCGCCCAGTGTCGGATCGGGTACAGGGTTGGGGGATCCAGATCGGTATCAGTTTGGTAGTCGGGGTGATGTTGCTTGCCCTGATCAACGATTTGGGTCGACTGTAAAGCTTCGCTCAATTGCGAACCTGCCGCCTTTGCGGCAGTTTGCTTATTGCCAGTTGGAATAAGAAAGGACTTCATGAAACGTCTGCTGCTTACTGCGGTTCTTGCCGCATTGATGGTCACCGAAGTTCACGCCGAGTCCTTCAAAATCACTGATATTCGTGTCAACGGCTTGCAGCGGGTATCCGCCGGCAGCGTGTTTGGTGCCTTGCCATTGAACGTTGGCGACGAAGCGGATGATCGACGCCTCGTGGATTCCACTCGCGCGCTGTTCAAGACCGGTTTCTTTCAGGATATCCAGCTGGGCCGCGACGGCAACGTCCTGGTCATCAGTGTAGTCGAACGCCCGTCGGTCTCCAGTATCGAGATCGAGGGCAACAAGGCTATTTCCACTGAAGACCTGATGAAAGGCCTGAAGCAGTCCGGTCTTGCCGAGGGCGAGATCTTCCAGCGTGCCACCCTTGAAGGCGTGCGCAACGAGCTGCAACGCCAGTACGTCGCCCAGGGCCGCTACACGGCCACCGTCGACGCCGAGGTGGTGCCGCAGCCGCGTAACCGCGTCAGCCTGAAGATCAAGATCAACGAAGGCACCGTCGCCGCCATCCAGCACATCAACGTGGTGGGCAACACGGTGTTCTCCGAAGAGGAACTGACCGATCAGTTCCAGCTCAAGACCACCAACTGGCTGTCGTTCTTCAAGAACGACGACAAGTACGCCCGGGAAAAACTCTCCGGCGACCTTGAGCGCCTGCGTTCCTACTACCTGGACCGCGGCTACATCAACATGGACATCGCTTCCACCCAGGTGTCGATCACCCCGGACAAGAAGAGCGTCTACATCACCGTCAACATCAACGAAGGGCAGAAGTACACCGTTCGTGACGTGAAGCTCTCCGGCGACCTGAAAGTGCCTGAAGACCAGGTCAAGGCGCTGCTGCTGGTGCAGAAGGACCAGGTGTTCTCGCGCAAGCTGATGACCACCACCAGCGAGCTGATCACCCGCCGCCTGGGCAACGACGGCTACACCTTTGCCAACGTCAACGGCGTGCCTACCCCGCATGACGACGACCACACCGTGGATATCACCTTCGTGGTCGACCCGGGCAAGCGTGCCTACGTGAACCGCATCAACTACCGCGGCAACACCAAGACCGACGACAAGGTGCTGCGCCGTGAAATGCGCCAGATGGAAGGCGGTTGGGCTTCCACCTACCTGATCGACCAGTCCAAGACCCGCCTGGAGCGCCTGGGCTACTTCAAGGAAGTCAACGTCGAGACCCCGGCCGTACCGGGCGTGGACGACCAGGTTGACGTGAACTACTCGGTAGAGGAACAAGCCTCCGGTTCGATCACCGCCAGCGTCGGTTTCGCCCAGAGCGCCGGCCTGATCCTGGGTGGCTCGATCAGCCAGAGCAACTTCCTGGGTACCGGTAACAAGGTCTCCATCGGCCTGACCAAGTCCGAGTACCAGACCCGCTACAACTTCAGCTACGTCGACCCGTACTTCACGCCGGACGGCGTGAGCCTGGGTTACAACGCCTTCTACCGCAAGACCGACTACAGCGACCTCGACGTCGATATCGCCAGCTACTCGGTTGACAGCTACGGCGTTGGCATGACCTTCGGCTACCCGATCAGCGAGACCTCTCGCCTGACCTACGGCCTGACGCTGCAACACGACAACATCAGCACCGGCACCTACACCGTCGACGAGATCTTCGATTTCATCGACAAGGAAGGCAGCAGCTTCACCAACCTGAAGGCGTCCGTGGGCTGGTCCGATTCGACCCTGAACAAGGGCACCCTGCCGACCCGTGGTCACTCGCAGAGCCTGACGTTCGAAACCACCACGCCTGGCAGCGACCTGTCGTTCTACAAGATCGACTACCGTGGCCAGCTGTTCGCCCCGATCACCGATAACTACACCCTGCGCCTGCACTCGGAACTGGGCTATGGCGACGGCTTCGGCAGCACCCATGGGTTGCCGTTCTACGAGAACTACTACGCCGGTGGCTTCAACTCGGTACGTGGCTTCAAGGACAGCACCCTGGGCCCACGCAGCACCCCGAGCAGCGGCAAGTTCCCGGGGACCGTGGCCGACCCGGACCAGAGCCCGGAAGCCTTCGGTGGTAACGTGCTGATCACCGGCGGTGCCGAAGTGCTGTTCCCGATGCCGTTCGTGAAGGACCAGCGTTCGCTGCGCACCTCGCTGTTCCTGGACATGGGTAGCACCTTCGACACCAACTGCTCGGCAAGCTCCAAGTACTGCGAAAGCGTCGACTTCTCGCAGATGGCCGCCTCCGTCGGTCTGGGCGTGACCTGGGTCACCGCACTGGGTCCTCTGAGCTTCAGCCTGGCCACGCCGATCAAGAAGCCTGATTACTCTGAAACCCAGATCTTCCAATTCTCCCTGGGCCAGACCTTCTAAGGTCTGCCCAACCACAGTTTCCGTAGGAGTGCACCGTGCGCAAGTTGACACAAATGGTTCTTCTGGCAGCCACCCTGGCCGCTACCGCTACCCCAGCGTTTGCCGACATGAAAATTGCCGTGCTGAACTATCAGATGGCCCTGCTGGAGTCTGACGCGGCCAAGCAGTACGCCGTGGATGCCGAGAAGAAGTTCGGCCCGCAACTGACCAAGCTCAAGGCCCTGGAAAGCAGCGCCAAGGGTATCCAGGACCGCCTGGTGAACGGTGGCGACAAGCTGCCACAAGGTGACCGCGAGAAGCTGGAGCTGGACTTCAAGCAGAAGGCCCGCGACTTCCAGTTCCAGTCCAAGGAGCTGAACGAAGCCAAGGCCAACGCCGACCGCGACATGCTCAAGCAGCTGAAGCCGAAGCTGGATGGCGCTGTTGAAGAAGTCATCAAGAACGGCGGCTTTGACCTGGTACTCGAGCGTGGCGCTGTGATCGATGTCAAACCTCAATACGACATCACTCGCCAAGTCATCGAGCGCATGAACAAAGCGCGCTGATATGACTGTGACCCTGAAGCTCGGCCAATTGGCCGAGTTCCTCGGTGCGACCCTGCGGGGCAGCGAGGATACCGAAATTACCGGGCTGGCCACTTTGCAAGAGGCCGGCCCTGGTCAGTTGAGCTTCCTGGCAAACCCCCAGTACCGCAAGTTCCTGCCTGACTGCACCGCTGCGGCCGTGCTGCTCAAGGCGGCGGACGCCGAAGGCTACGCCGGCGCTGCGCTGGTGGTGGCCGACCCGTACCTGGCCTACGCCCGTGTTTCCCACCTGTTCGACCCCAAGCCCAAGGCAGCGGCCGGCATTCATGCCAGCGCCGTGGTGGCGGCCGACGCGGTGGTGGACCCCACTGCCAGCATCGGCGCGTTCGCGGTGATTGAAAGCGGCGCGCAGATTGGCGCCGGCACCACCGTGGGCGCCCACTGCTTCATCGGCGCGCGTTGCGTGATCGGCGAAGGCGGCTGGCTGGCCCCACGCGTCACCCTGTACCACGACGTGCGCATCGGCAAGCGCGTGGTCATCCAGTCCGGCGCGGTGCTGGGCGGCGAAGGCTTCGGCTTCGCCAACGAAAAGGGCGTGTGGAACAAGATTGCCCAGGTGGGCGGCGTCAGCATCGGCGACGACGTGGAAATTGGCGTGAACACTGCGGTAGACCGCGGCGCGCTGGCTGACACGGTGATTGGCAACGGCGTCAAGCTCGACAACCAGATTCAGATCGCCCACAACGTGCAGATCGGCGACAACACCGCCATGGCGGCGTGCGTCGGCATCTCCGGCAGCACCAAGATCGGCAAGAATTGCATGCTGGCCGGCGGCGTGGGCCTGGTGGGCCATATCGATATCTGTGACGGTGTCTTCATCACCGGCATGACCATGGTCACCCATTCCATCACCGAGCCAGGGGCCTATTCCTCGGGCACGGCGATGCAGCCAGCGGGCGAGTGGCGCAAGAGCGCGGCACGCCTGCGCCAGATAGATGACATGTTCCGTCGTCTCAAACAGGTAGAAAAGCGTGTCGAAGCCGTGACCCCGGACGACAAAGCATCATCTGATGGCTGATACCAATTCCATATCAAGTGTGCACAGCCGCTAAACTGCCTCCTTGATTTGCAATAGGAGTGCTGCGCGTCAGTCGCGCGCTCCCTATCTTTTATACAGGCTTCCCCCCGAAATGATGGACATCAACGAGATTCGCGAATACCTGCCTCACCGTTACCCGTTCCTGCTGGTGGACCGTGTAGTGGAGCTGGACGTCGAGGCACAGCGCATTCGCGCCTACAAGAATGTCAGCATCAACGAGCCATTCTTCAACGGCCACTTCCCGCAGCACCCGATCATGCCGGGCGTGCTGATCATCGAGGCAATGGCCCAGGCAGCTGGTATTCTTGGTTTCAAGATGCTGGACGTGAAACCGGCCGACGGTACCCTGTACTACTTCGTGGGTTCCGACAAACTGCGTTTCCGCCAGCCGGTGCTGCCGGGCGACCAGCTGATCCTGGAAGCCAAGTTCATCAGCTGCAAGCGCCAGATCTGGAAATTCGAGTGCCAGGCCTCCGTTGACGGCAAGCCGGTGTGCTCGGCCGAAATCATTTGTGCGGAACGCAAGCTATGAGTTTGATTGACCCTCGCGCCATCATCGACCCGTCTGCCATTCTGGCGGACGGCGTCGAGGTCGGCCCTTGGTCGATCATCGGCGCTGGCGTTGAAATCGGCGAGGGGACCGTCATCGGCCCCCACGTGATTCTCAAGGGGCCGACCAAAATCGGTAAGCACAACCGCATCTACCAGTTTTCCTCGGTAGGCGAAGACACCCCTGACCTCAAGTACAAGGGCGAAGACACGCGCCTGGTCATCGGTGACCACAACGTGATCCGCGAAGGCGTGACCATCCACCGCGGCACCGTCCAGGACCGCGCGGAAACCACCCTGGGCGACCACAACCTGGTCATGGCCTATGCCCACATCGGCCACGACTGCGTGATCGGCAACCACTGCATCCTGGTCAACAACACTGCGTTGGCGGGCCATGTGCACATGGACGACTGGGCGATCCTGTCCGGTTTCACCCTGGTGCACCAGTACTGCCACATCGGCGCCCACAGCTTCTCCGGCATGGGCACCGCCATTGGCAAGGACGTGCCTGCCTACGTCACGGTGTTCGGCAACCCGGCCGAGGCGCGCAGCATGAACTTCGAGGGCATGCGCCGTCGTGGCTTCAGCGATGACGCCATCCATGCCCTGCGTCGTGCCTACAAGGTGGTCTACCGCCAGGGCCTGACCGTCGACCAGGCGATAGCCGAGCTGGCCGAGCCGGCTGCCCAGTACCCTGAGGTGGACGTGTTCCTGCGCTCCATCCAGAACTCGACCCGCGGCATCACCCGCTGATGCCGTTGCCAGGCAAGCTGCGCGTCGCCCTGGTGGCGGGCGAGGCCAGTGGCGATATTCTCGGCGCCGGGCTGATGCAGGCCCTCAAGGCGCGCCACCCGGACATCGAATTCATGGGCGTGGGCGGCCCGCTCATGGAAGCCCAGGGCCTGGTGTCCGAGTTCCCCATGGAGCGGTTGGCCGTGATGGGCCTGGTGGAGGTGCTGGGGCGCCTGCGCGAGCTGCTGGCCCGGCGCAAGCTGCTGATCCAGACCTTGATCGAGCGCAAGCCCGACGTGTTCATCGGCATCGATGCGCCCGATTTCACCCTCAACATCGAACTCAAGTTGCGTCAGGCCGGGATCAAGACCGTGCACTACGTCAGCCCATCCGTGTGGGCATGGCGGCAGAAGCGCGTGCTGAAGATCCGCGAAGGCTGCGACCTGATGCTGACCCTGTTCCCCTTCGAAGCGAAATTCTACGAAGAGAAGGGCGTGCCGGTGCGGTTCGTCGGCCACTCGTTGGCCGACACCATCCCGCTGCAGGCCGACCGTGCCCAGGCGCGCGCCGAGATCGGCCTGCCCCTGGACGGCCAAGTGGTGGCGCTGATGCCGGGCAGCCGTGGCGGCGAAGTAGGGCGCCTGGGCGAGCTGTTCCTCGACGCCGCCCAGCGCCTGCTGGCCCAGCGCCCAGGCCTGCGCTTCGTGCTGCCGTGCGCCAACGCCGCGCGCCGGGCACAGATCGAGGCCATGCTGGTGGGCCGCGACCTGCCGCTGACCCTGCTCGACGGCCAGTCCCATCGTGCCCTGGCGGCCTGCGACGCAGTGCTGATCGCCTCTGGCACCGCTACCCTGGAGGCGTTGCTGTACAAGCGCCCGATGGTGGTGGCGTACCGCCTGGCGGGGCTCAGCTACTGGATTCTCAAGCGTATGGTGAAAAGCCCGTACGTGTCGCTGCCCAACCTGCTGGCCCAGCGCATGCTGGTGCCCGAGTTGCTGCAGGACGCCGCCACCCCCGAAGCCCTGGTGCAAACGCTGCTACCCTTGCTGGACAACGGCCAGGCGCAGACCCAAGGCTTCGACGACATTCACCGCACCCTGCGCCG
Organism: Pseudomonas imperatae; assembly: GCF_057128625.1. Taxonomy (NCBI): domain Bacteria; kingdom Pseudomonadati; phylum Pseudomonadota; class Gammaproteobacteria; order Pseudomonadales; family Pseudomonadaceae; genus Pseudomonas; species Pseudomonas imperatae. The sequence goes on from NZ_JBSKHP010000037.1 coordinate 41,732, forward strand.
CGATGCCTCCAACCAGGCCGCGGAAGGCGTGCTGGCACTGCTGGCGAAACAATGACCTCACAAATGCAAATGGGCCTGGACTACACCCTGGTCGAAGACCTGGTGGCTGGCGTCGACGAAGTGGGCCGTGGCCCGCTGTGCGGCGCCGTGGTCACCGCGGCGGTGATCCTCGACCCGAACCGGCCGATCCTGGGGCTCAACGACTCCAAGAAGCTGACCGAGGCCAAGCGCGAGAAGCTGTTCGACGAGATCTGCGAAAAGGCCCTGAGCTGGCACATCGCCCGCGCCGAGGTCGAGGAAATCGACGAGCTGAACATCCTCCACGCCACCATGCTCGCCATGCAGCGCGCGGTGGAAGGCCTGCACATCACCCCCAAGCTTGCGCTGATCGACGGCAACCGCTGCCCGAAACTGGCGGTGCCCAGCGCCCCGGTGGTGCAGGGCGACGCCAAGGTGCCGGCGATTGCCGCCGCCTCCATCCTGGCCAAGGTCAGCCGTGACCGGGAAATGGCCGCGTTCGAGCTGATCTACCCCGGCTACGGCATCGGCGGGCACAAGGGCTACCCCACGCCCGTGCACCTGGAAGCGCTGGCCCGCCTGGGGCCTACGCCTATCCACCGTCGCTCGTTCGCGCCGGTGCGCCAGGCGTATGAGGCGCGGGCGCTGCTGGACCCGGACATGTCGCTGAGCTGAGCTGGCTGATGTTTTGATCAAGGCCCGGTACAATCCGGGCTTTGTTGTTTTGTGCACCTATAGGATCACCATGTCGGTTTCTTTCGTTCATCTTCGCCTGCACACCGAATATTCCCTGGTCGACGGCCTGGTGCGCATCAAGCCACTGGTCAAGGCCCTGGCCGGCATGAACATGCCCGCGGTGGCGGTGACCGACCAGAACAACATGTGTTCGCTGGTCAAGTTCTACAAGACGGCCATGGGCGGCGGCATCAAGCCGATCTGCGGCGCCGACCTGTGGCTGGCCAACAAGGATCCCGACGGCCCGCTGAGCCGCATCAGCCTGCTGGCGATGAACGCCCTGGGCTACCGCAACATCACCGAACTGATCTCCCGCGGTTTCATCGACGGCCAACGCAATGGCCAGGTGATCATCGAGCGCGAGTGGGTGGCCGAGGCCAGCGAGGGCGTGATCTGCCTGTCTGCGGCCAAGGAAGGTGAGATCGGCATGGCGCTGCTGGGCGGCAACCCGCTGGACGCCGAGGCGCTGGTACAGGAGTGGATGGCGGTGTTCCCCGACCGCTTCTACGTGGAAGTGCAGCGCACCAACCGCACCAACGACGAAGAATACCTGCACGCCGCCGTGGCCCTGGCCGACAAGTTCGGCGCGCCGCTGGTGGCCACCAACGACGTGCGCTTCATCCGCCAGGAAGACTTCGAGGCCCACGAGACCCGCGTGTGCATCGGCGAAGGCCGGGCCCTGGATGACCCGCGCCGCAACAAGAACTACAGCGACCAGCAGTACCTGAAAAGCGCCGAGGAAATGCACGCGCTGTTCAGCGACCTGCCCGAGGCGCTGGAAAACACCGTCGAGATCGCCAAGCGTTGCAACATCGACGTCAAGCTGGGCAAGCACTTCCTGCCCGACTACCCGATTCCCGATGGCATGACCATCGACGAATACTTCCGCAAGGTGTCGTTCGACGGTCTGGAAGAGCGCCTGGCGGTGCTGCTGCCGCGCGACACCACCGAGGACTACGAGGCCAAGCGCCAGGTCTACGTGGACCGGCTGAACTTCGAGCTGGATATCATCATCCAGATGGGCTTCCCCGGTTACTTCCTGATCGTGATGGACTTCATCCAGTGGGCCAAGAGCAACGGCGTGCCGGTAGGCCCTGGCCGGGGTTCGGGCGCCGGCTCCCTGGTGGCCTACGTGCAGAAGATCACCGACCTCGACCCGCTGGAATATGACCTGCTGTTCGAACGTTTCCTCAACCCGGAACGGGTCTCCATGCCCGACTTCGACGTCGACTTCTGCATGGACGGCCGCGACCGGGTGATCGACTACGTGGCCGAGAAATACGGCCGCAACGCCGTGAGCCAGATCATTACCTTCGGTTCCATGGCCGCCAAGGCGGTGGTCCGTGACGTGGCGCGGGTGCAGGGCAAGTCCTATGGCCTGGCCGACCGCCTGTCGAAGATGATCCCCTTCGAAGTGGGCATGACCCTGGAGAAGGCCTACGAGCAGGAAGAGATCCTGCGCGACTTCCTCAAGACCGATGAGGAAGCCGGCGAAATCTGGGAGATGGCGCGCAAGCTCGAGGGTATTACCCGTAACGTCGGCAAGCACGCCGGTGGCGTGGTCATCGCCCCCACCAAGCTCACCGACTTCTCGCCCATTTACTGCGACGAGGCCGGCGACGGCCTGGTGACCCAGTTCGACAAGGACGACGTGGAGGCGGCTGGCCTGGTGAAGTTCGACTTCCTCGGGCTGCGTACCCTGACGATCATCGACTGGGCCCTGAAGACCATCAACCGCGACCGCGCCAAGGTCGGCGAAGAGCCGCTGGACATCGCCTTCATCCCGCTGGACGACAAGCCCACCTACAGCCTGCTGCAGAAAGCCGAGACCACCGCGGTGTTCCAGCTTGAATCGCGCGGCATGAAGGAGCTGATCAAGAAACTCAAGCCCGACTGCCTGGAAGACTTGATCGCACTGGTGGCCCTGTTCCGTCCGGGCCCGCTGCAATCGGGCATGGTGGACGACTTCATCAACCGCAAGCACGGCCGCGCCGAGCTGGCCTATCCGCACCCCGACTACCAGTACGAAGGCCTCAAGCCGGTACTGGCACCGACCTACGGCATCATCCTGTACCAGGAACAGGTGATGCAGATCGCCCAGGTGATGGCGGGCTACACCCTGGGTGGCGCGGACATGCTGCGCCGGGCCATGGGTAAGAAAAAGCCCGAGGAAATGGCCAAGCAGCGCGGTGGCTTCATCGAAGGTTGTGCCAACAACAACATCGATGCGGACCTGGCGGGCAACATCTTCGACCTGGTGGAAAAGTTCGCCGGCTACGGCTTCAACAAATCCCACTCCGCCGCCTACGGCCTGGTGTCGTACCAGACCGCCTGGCTGAAAGCCCACTACCCGGCGCCGTTCATGGCCGCGGTACTGTCGGCGGACATGCACAACACCGACAAGGTCGTGACCTTGATCGAGGAAGTGCGCACCATGAAACTGCGCCTCGATGCGCCGGACGTGAACGCCTCGGAGTTCAAGTTCACGGTGAACGACGAAGGCCGCATCATCTATGGCCTGGGTGCCATCAAGGGCGTGGGCGAGGGGCCGGTGGAGGCCATCACCGAGGCCCGCCAGGCCGGCCCGTTCAAGGACCTGTTCGACTTCTGCGAGCGCATCGACCTCAAGCGCGTGAACAAGCGCACCCTCGATGGCCTGATCCGCAGTGGCGCGCTGGACCGCCTGGGGCCGTTCTTCCACGACGAGAGCAAGGCGTACCTGGCCAACATCGACCGCAACCGCGCGGTGCTGCTGGCGGCCATGGAAGAGGCGATCAAGGCGGCCGAGCAGACCGCGCGCACCCATGACAGCGGCCACAGCGACCTGTTCGGCGGCCTGTTCGTGGAGGAAGACGCCGACGTCTACGCCAGCCACCGCAAGGCCAAGGAGCTGACCCTCAAGGAGCGTCTGCGCGGTGAAAAGGAAACCCTGGGCCTGTACCTCACCGGTCACCCGATCGACGAGTACGAAGGCGAGATTCGCCGCTTCGCCCGCCAGCGCATCATCGACCTGAAGCCGGCCCGTGGCACCCAGACGGTGGCGGGCATGGTCATCAACCTGCGGGTGATGAAGAACAAGAAGGGCGACAAGATGGGCTTCATCACCCTCGACGACCGCTCGGCGCGTATCGAGGCCTCGCTGTTCGCCGACGCCTTCATGGCAGCGCAGTCGCTGCTGCAGACCGACGCCATGGTGGTGGTGGAAGGCGAGGTCAGCAACGATGACTTCTCCGGCGGCCTGCGCCTGCGGGTCAACCGCGTGATGACCATGGAAGACGCCCGCACCAACCTGGCCGAGAGCTTGCGCCTGAAGGTGCACGCCGACGCCCTGAAGGGCGACCGCCTGGGCTGGTTGGGCGAGCTGTGCAAGCGCCACCGCGGCGCCTGCCCGATCACCATGGAGTACACCGGCCCCGACGCGAAGGCGCTGTTGCAGTTCGGCGAGGACTACCGAATTGATCCCGGTGATGGTTTGATTCAAGCGCTGCGTGACCAGTTCGGGCGTGAGAACGTCTTCCTGCAATATCGTTGAGCCTGTCAAAGGTGACTAGACTCGACCCAGATCGTTAAACTCGACCTCAATGCGCCCTTTCCCGTATGGTAGGGCGCTTAACGGATCAACCGGCCGGCCGCTTGGCCGTCGACCCAAGACGGATGCCTATGAACCCGAATTTTCTTGATTTCGAACAGCCGATCGCTGACCTGCAAGCCAAGATTGAAGAGCTGCGCCTGGTCGGCAATGACAATTCGCTGAACATCAGCGATGAGATCTCGCGCCTGCAAGACAAGAGCAGCACCCTGACCGAAAGCATTTTCGGCAACCTGACCAGCTGGCAGATCGCACGCATGGCGCGCCACCCGCGCCGTCCGTACACCTTGGACTACATCCAGCACATCTTCACCGAGTTCGATGAGCTGCACGGCGACCGTCATTTCTCCGACGACGCCGCCATCGTCGGTGGTATCGCCCGCCTGGACGACCAGCCAGTGATGGTCATCGGTCACCAGAAAGGCCGTGAAGTGCGCGAGAAAGTGCGTCGCAACTTCGGCATGCCGCGCCCTGAAGGCTACCGCAAGGCCTGCCGCCTGATGGAAATGGCCGAGCGCTTCAAGATGCCGATCCTGACCTTCATCGACACCCCGGGCGCCTACCCGGGCATCGACGCCGAAGAGCGTAACCAGAGCGAAGCCATCGCCTGGAACCTGCGTGTCATGGCGCGCCTGAAAACCCCGATCATCGCCACCGTGATCGGCGAAGGTGGTTCGGGCGGTGCACTGGCCATTGGCGTGTGCGACCAGCTGAACATGCTGCAATACTCCACCTACGCGGTGATCTCGCCTGAAGGCTGCGCTTCCATTCTGTGGAAGACCGCCGAGAAGGCCCCGGACGCCGCCGAGGCCATGGGCATCACGGCCGAGCGCCTGAAAGGCCTGGGTATCGTCGACAAGGTGATCCAGGAGCCGCTGGGCGGCGCCCACCGCGACCCGGCTGCTGCTTCGGCACTGATCCGCAAGGAGCTGAGCTCGCAGCTGGCCATGCTCAAGGGCCTGGACATGGACGCGCTGCTCAAGCGCCGCTATGACCGCCTGATGAGCTACGGCCTGTAAGCATCGCTGCAAAGCCTCCCCGGTGGGGGAGGCCCTGTGGGAGCTGGCTTGCCAGCGAGTTTTTTGGGGCGCCCGAAAAGCTCGCTGGCAAGCCAGCTCCCACATCCATTTCAAGGCTGATGTCGTATGGGGGAGGGGATGAATAGTTTGCTGCGAAGCCTTGCTCCATGGCGCACCGTCCCACGCTGGCACATCGCCCTGTCCGGCGGCCTCGACTCCACCGTCCTGCTGCATCAGTTGGCCACCCTGGCCCGCACCGAATCTATTCCTCCCTTGCACGCCATCCATGTTCATCACGGCCTTCAGGCCGCGGCTGACGCGTGGCCGCAGCATTGCCAGCAGCTGTGTGACAGCCTGGGGGTGCCCTTGACCGTGGTGCGCGTGCAGGTGCTGCCGGGCGCCAGCCTGGAAGCGGGGGGCCGCGAGGCGCGTTACCAGGCGTTCGAGCAGGTGCTGGAAAAGGACGAAGTGCTGCTCACCGGCCAGCACCGCGACGATCAGGCCGAGACTTTGCTGTTTCGCCTGCTGCGCGGTGCCGGCGTGCGCGGCCTGGCCGGCATGGCGGCAGAGCGCGCGTTGGGGCAGGGGTGGTTGCTGCGCCCGCTGCTCGACGTTTCCCGCGCGCAGCTTGAGCAGTACGCCAGCGCCCATCAGCTGGCCTGGGTGGAAGACCCGTCGAACACCGATACCCGTTTCTCGCGCAACTACCTGCGCAACGACGTGCTGCCGGTGATCGCCCGGCGCTGGCCGCAGTTCGCCCAGACCTTCGCCCGCACTGCCGGCCACCTGGCGGAAGCCCAGGTGTTGCTGGCCGAGTTGGCGGCGCAGGATCTGCTGGCGGCGGGCAGCCCCTCGCCATTCCCTTGGCTGACGTTGCCGTCGCTGGAGCTGCACGCCTTGCAGGCGCTGTCCGACGCCCGTCAGCGCAATGCCCTGCAGCATTGGCTGGCACCGCTGACTCGCCTGCCGGACACGCAACACTGGGCCGGCTGGGAGGATTTGCGTGATGCCGCTCCTTCGGCAACCCCGGTATGGGCGCTGGCCGACGGCCAACTGCAGCGCGCCGGTGGCCGCATATGGTGGCTGGCCGACGACTGGTTGCGGGCGCCCCAGGGTGCGATCGACTGGGTTGCCCCGGCCGAGCCACTGCCGTTGCCGGGCAATGGCCACGTGCGGCTGTGCGGCCTGGCGCCGCAGGGGCGGTTGCAGGTTCGTTACCGCGAGGGCGGCGAAGTGCTGGAAATAGAGGGGCGCGGGCACCGCGACCTGAAGCGCCTGCTCAACGAAAGCGGGCTGCCGCCCTTCGTGCGCGGGCGCTTGCCGTTGCTGTTCGTCGACGGTCAACTGCGCGCGGTGGCCAACGTGCCTGCCAAGGGTGGCGAGGGTACGGATTTGCACTGGCTGCCACCGACGAACGCACAACGTTTGAGATGAAAGGCTGTTTCCGGTAGACTACGCTCCCTTCTTGATACAACTTCTGTGCTTGCTCAGCAAACACGGCAGTTGCCGATTGCCAAACCGTTTTTGGCCATCGGGGGCTTCGGCCTTCCTTCGCTTTCCCCGGCGGCTCTGACCGCTTTAACGCAGACTTCTAGGGTTTTTCATGACGCGCTACATCTTCGTCACGGGCGGTGTTGTTTCTTCATTGGGGAAAGGCATTGCTTCGGCATCTTTGGCGGCCATCCTGGAGGCGCGGGGACTTAAGGTCACCATGCTGAAGCTGGACCCGTACATCAACGTCGACCCGGGCACCATGAGCCCGTTCCAGCACGGTGAAGTCTTCGTGACCCACGACGGTGCCGAGACCGACCTCGACCTGGGCCACTACGAGCGGTTCATCCGCACGACCATGACCCAGAACAACAACTTCACCACCGGCCGCGTGTACGAGCACGTGCTGCGCAAGGAGCGCCGTGGTGACTACCTGGGCGCCACCATCCAGGTGATCCCGCACATCACCGACGAAATCAAGCGCCGCATCATCAAGGGCGCCGGCGATGCCGACGTGGCCATGGTCGAGATCGGTGGCACCGTGGGTGACATCGAGTCGCAACCGTTCCTGGAGGCCATCCGCCAGCTGCGCTTCGAAGTGGGCAACAAGCGCGCGATGCTGATGCACCTGACGCTGGTTCCGTACATCGCCACCGCTGGCGAGACCAAGACCAAGCCTACCCAGCACTCGGTGAAGGAGCTGCGCTCCATCGGCCTGCAGCCTGACGTGCTGGTGTGCCGTTCCGACCACCCGATCGACGTGTCCTCGCGCCGCAAGATCGCCCAGTTCACCAACGTTGAAGAACGTGCGGTGATCTCGCTGGAAGACGCCGACACCATCTACAAGATCCCGGGCATCCTGCACTCCCAGGGCCTGGACGATTTCGTCGTCGAGCGCTTCGGCCTGCAGTGCGGTGGCGCCGACCTGTCCGAGTGGGACAAGGTCGTCGATGCCAAGCTGAACCCCGAGCACGAAGTCACCATCGCCATGGTCGGCAAGTACATGGAGCTGCTGGACGCGTACAAGTCGCTGATCGAAGCGATGAGCCACGCGGGCATCAGCAACCGTACCAAGGTCAACCTGCGCTACATCGACTCCGAAGACATCGAGAACCAGGGCACCGGCCTGCTGGAAGGCGCCGACGCCATTCTGGTACCGGGCGGCTTCGGTCTGCGCGGCGTGGAAGGCAAGATCACCGCGGTGCAATACGCTCGCGAGAACAAGGTTCCGTACCTGGGTATCTGCCTGGGCATGCAAGTGGCGGTCATCGAGTTCGCTCGTAACGTCATGGGCTGGAAAGACGCCAACTCCACCGAGTTCGACCGCACCAGCGGCCACCCGGTCGTGGGCCTGATCACCGAGTGGGAAGACGCCACCGGCGCGGTCGAGACCCGTACCGAAGCCTCGGACCTGGGCGGCACCATGCGCCTGGGCGCCCAGGAGTGCCAGCTGGCCAAGGGCTCCAAGGTGTTCGACTGCTACGCCAACGAAGTGATCGTGGAGCGTCACCGTCACCGCTACGAGGTCAACAACAACCTGCTGCCACAGCTGATCGACGCTGGGCTGGTGGTGTCCGGTCGTTCCGGCGACGGCGCCCTGGTTGAAGTGGTGGAAGCCAAGGACCACCCATGGTTCGTGGCTTGCCAGTTCCACCCCGAGTTCACCTCGACCCCACGTGACGGTCACCCGCTGTTCAGTGGCTTCGTCAAGGCGGCCCTGGCTCAACACCAGAAGAAAGCCTGATCAAGGAAGTAATACAGCATGGCGCAGAAAATCATCCGTGTAGGCAACATTGAGATCGCCAACGACAAGCCTTTCGTCTTGTTCGGCGGCATGAATGTGCTCGAGTCGCGGGACATGGCGATGCAGGTCTGCGAAGAATACGTGCGCGTTACCGAGAAACTCGGTATCCCGTACGTGTTCAAGGCCAGCTTCGACAAGGCCAACCGTTCCTCCGTGACCTCGTACCGGGGGCCCGGCCTGGAAGAAGGCATGCGCATCTTCGAGGAAGTGAAGAAGACCTTCGGCGTGCCGCTGATCACCGACGTCCACGAGCCGGCCCAGGCCGCCGTGGTCGCCGAGGTCTGCGACATCATCCAGCTGCCGGCCTTCCTGTCGCGCCAGACCGACCTGGTGGTGGCCATGGCCAAGACCGGTGCAGTCATCAACATCAAGAAGGCGCAATTCCTCGCGCCGCAGGAAATGAAACACATCCTGACCAAGTGCGAGGAAGCCGGCAACGATCAGTTGATCCTGTGTGAGCGCGGTTCGAGCTTCGGCTACAACAACCTGGTGGTGGACATGCTCGGCTTCGGCATCATGAAGTCGTTCGAGTACCCGGTGTTCTTCGACGTCACCCACGCCCTGCAGATGCCGGGCGGGCGTTCGGATTCCGCCGGCGGCCGCCGTGCCCAGGTCACCGACCTGGCCAAGGCGGGCATGTCCCAGGGCCTGGCTGGCCTGTTCCTGGAAGCCCACCCGGACCCGGACAACGCCAAGTGCGATGGCCCCTGCGCCCTGCGCCTCGACAAGCTGGAGCCGTTCCTGGCCCAGCTCAAGCAATTGGACGATCTGGTTAAAAGTTTTCCGACGGTAGAAACCGCGTAACAACTTTTTTCCGGTAAAGTACCTCTCGATTCACTCTGGCCCGCTCGGGCCAGAGCCTTGTCGACCGAAGGCCTGCCTGCCGTATTGAGCCTTCGGCCACAACAGATTTCCCTCAGCAGTGTCGTTTTGGTCAAATTTGGAGTGCTTATAACAATGGCAAAAATCGTCGACATCAAAGGTCGTGAAGTTCTCGACTCCCGTGGCAATCCCACTGTGGAAGCCGACGTGCTTCTCGATAACGGCATCATCGGCAGCGCTTGCGCGCCGTCCGGTGCTTCCACCGGTTCGCGTGAAGCACTCGAGCTGCGTGATGGCGACAAGAGCCGTTACATGGGCAAGGGCGTACTGAAGGCCGTGGCCAACATCAATGGCCCGATCCGCTCGCTGCTGCTGGGCAAGGATCCTGCGGACCAGAAAGCCCTGGACCACGCCATGATCGAACTCGACGGCACTGAAAACAAAGCGTCGCTGGGTGCCAACGCCATCCTCGCCGTTTCCCTGGCTGCCGCCAAGGCCGCTGCCCAGGACCAGGACATCCCGCTGTACGCTCACATCGCCAACCTCAACGGCACCCCTGGCGTCTACTCCATGCCAGTACCGATGATGAACATCATCAACGGCGGCGAGCACGCCGACAACAACGTCGACATCCAGGAGTTCATGGTGCAGCCGGTTGGCGCCAAGACCTTCTCCGACGGCCTGCGCATGGGCACCGAGATTTTCCACCACCTCAAGGCTGTGCTGAAGGCCCGTGGCCTGAACACTGCCGTGGGTGACGAGGGCGGCTTCGCGCCGAACCTGACCTCCAACGAAGACGCGCTGTCGGCCATCGCCGAAGCCGTGGCCAACGCTGGTTACAAGCTGGGCACCGACGTGACCCTGGCCCTGGACTGCGCAGCCAGCGAATTCTACGAAGACGGCGTGTACAACCTGGCCGGCGAAGGCCACAGCTTCGACGCCGCCGGTTTTGCCGACTACCTGAAAGGCCTGACCGAGCGTTTCCCGATCATCTCGATCGAAGACGGCCTGGACGAGTCCGACTGGGCTGGCTGGAAAGTGCTGACCGAGAAGCTGGGCGACAAGGTGCAGCTGGTGGGCGACGACCTGTTCGTGACCAACACCAAGATCCTGAAGGAAGGCATCGATAAAAAGATCGCCAACTCCATCCTGATCAAGTTCAACCAGATCGGCACCCTGACCGAAACCCTGGAAGCCATCCAGATGGCCAAGGCCGCCGGCTACACCGCGGTCATTTCGCACCGTTCGGGCGAAACCGAGGACTCGACCATTGCCGACCTGGCCGTGGGTACCGCCGCTGGTCAGATCAAGACTGGCTCGCTGTGCCGCTCGGACCGCGTGTCCAAGTACAACCAACTGCTGCGCATTGAAGAACAACTGGGCGCCAAGGCGGTCTATCGTGGCCGTGCCGAGTTTCGCGGCTAAGCTTTAGATGGTACAAAGCAAGCGCTGTACAGCACAAAGCCTGGCCTAGCCAGGCTTCGTGCCATCAGTACGGCCGTTTATTTCCACTGGATACCTTGATGCGCAGTCCCTATTGGTTGTTCCTTGTCCTGCTCTTGCTGCTGGGTGGCCTGCAGTACCGCCTCTGGGTCGGTAACGGCAGCCTGGCCCAGGTGTCGAGCCTTGAGCAGCAGATCGCCGACCAGCACGCCGAAAACGAGCGCCTGCTGGAGCGTAACCGTGTCCTCGACGCGGAAGTGGCGGAACTGAAAAAGGGCATGGAGACCGTTGAAGAACGGGCTCGCCATGAACTGGGCATGGTCAAGGACGGTGAAACCCTTTATCAGTTGGCGCAATGACCTATTCTTCCCCTGCCTTCTGGGCAGTGATTCCTGCCGCAGGCGTTGGTGCCCGTATGGCAGCCGACCGGCCCAAGCAATACCTGCAACTGGGCGGCCGAACCATTCTCGAACACAGCCTGGCCTGTTTCCTCGACCACCCCGGGCTCAAGGGCCTGGTGGTCAGCCTGGCTGAAGACGACCCCTATTGGCCTGACCTGGCCAGTGCCCGTGACCCGCGTATCCAGCGTGCCCCTGGCGGCGCCGAGCGTGCCGACTCGGTGCTCAATGCCTTGCTGCACCTGCACGCCCAGGGCGCTGCCGATGACGATTGGGTGCTGGTGCACGACGCCGCGCGGCCCAACCTGGCGCGCACCGACCTCGACAAGCTGCTGGGCGAGCTGGCCCACGACCCGGTGGGCGGCCTGCTGGCCGTGCCGGCCAAGGACACCCTCAAGCGCGCCGACGCCCATGGCCGCGTGGCGGAAACCGTCGACCGCAGCACCATCTGGCAAGCTTATACGCCGCAGATGTTCCGCCTCGGTGCCTTGCACCGAGCGCTGGCGGACAGCCTGGTGGCGGACGTGGCGATTACCGATGAAGCCTCTGCCATGGAGTGGGCCGGGCAAGCGCCGCGGCTGATCGAAGGGCGTTCGGACAACCTCAAGGTGACCCGGCCTGAGGACCTGGAGTGGCTGCGCCAGCGTTGGGCGCAGCGTCCGCACTAGTCCTGTAGCCGCTGCCGCCAGGCTGCGCTGGCCTGATGCCTCGCTGAGGATCTTTGGCGTACATAAGGGCCAGCGCAGCCTGGCGGCAGCGGCTACAGATGATTGGCTTGATATTCGGGTCTTGACGCCAACCCTGCCTTCAAATAATCCACCAGCTTCCTCACCTTAGGCGACAGGTGCCGCTGCTGCGGGTACAGCGCCCACACTGCCGTGTTCGGCGGTTGGTGCGCCTCCAGCAACGACACCAGCGCGCCGCTGTGCAAATGTTCCAGTACGTAATAGTCCGGCAGCTGACACAAGCCTATCCCCTGCAACGCCGCATCCAGCACCGCCTGCCCGCTGTTGCAGCGCCAATTGCCCTGTACCCGCTGCGCCAGTTCGCGGCCCTCGTTCTGCAGTTGCCAGACGTCCGAGCTGCCAACCAGGCAGTTGTGCCGCGCCAGTTCCGACAGGCTGTGCGGGCGGCCATAGCGTGCAAGGTAGGAAGGTGATGCGCACAGGTACATGCGCCGCGGCGCCAGGCGCGACGCCACCTGCCGCGAATCCTGCAGGCGGCCCAGGCGTATGCCCAGGTCCAGGCCTTCGTGCACCAGGTCGAGGGTGCGGTTGGTCAGCTCGATGTCCACCCGCAGTTGCGGGTACAGCCCCATGAAGCGGGTCACCAGCGGCACGATGAAGCGCTCGCCGTAGGCCACGGCGCAGGTCATGCGCAGCAGGCCCTTGGGTTCGCTGTTGAGGTCGCCCATGGCGCGCAGGGCTTCCTCGCGGCCGTCCTGCAGGCGCTGGCAGTGCTGCAGGAAGGTCTGCCCGGCCTCGGTCAGGGTCACGCGCCGGGTGCTGCGGTACAGCAGGCGGGTCTGCAGGCGTTCTTCCAGCCGGGCGATCTGCCGGCTGATGTGCGACGAGGAGATGCCCAGGCGCTCCGCCGCCGCGGTGAACTGGCTGCACTCGGCGACGGCGACGAATTCGTCGATACCGTCCCAGCGGTTGTCGCTCATTGATTATCCCTGCATGGCAATAATGTTTTGTCTTTGGCCTGATTATTCCTCAATGGCCCATGAATTACACTGAACGTCTTACTTAAACACTTCAGGAGAAGGTTGCGATGATCAAGTCCCGTGCCGCAGTAGCATTCGAGGCCAAGAAGCCGCTGGAAATCGTCGAAGTCGACGTGGCGATGCCCAAGGCTGGCGAAGTGCTGGTGCGTGTGGTCGCTTCCGGTGTGTGCCACACCGACGCCTACACCCTGTCCGGTGCCGACCCTGAAGGCATCTTCCCGTCGATCCTGGGCCACGAAGGTGGTGGCATCGTCGAAGCCATCGGCGAAGGCGTGACCTCGGTGGCCGTGGGCGACCACGTGATCCCGCTGTACACCGCCGAATGCCGCCAGTGCAAATTCTGCCTGTCGGGCAAGACCAACCTCTGCCAGGCCGTGCGCGCCACCCAGGGCAAGGGCCTGATGCCCGACGGCACCTCGCGTTTCTCCTACAACGGCAAGCCGCTGTTCCACTACATGGGCACCTCGACCTTCTCGGAATACACCGTGCTGCCGGAAATCTCCGTGGCCAAGATCCAGAAGGAAGCGCCGCTGGAGAAGGTCTGCCTGCTGGGTTGCGGCGTGACCACCGGCATCGGTGCGGTGCTCAACACCGCCAAGGTCAAGCCGGGTGACACCGTGGCCATCTTCGGCCTGGGCGGCATCGGCCTGTCGGCGGTCATCGGCGCGGTCAAGGCCAAGGCCAGCCGCATCATCGCCATCGACATCAACCCGGCCAAGTTCGAGATCGCTCGCCAGCTGGGCGCCACCGACTGCGTCAACCCGAAAGACTTCGACCGTCCTATCCAGGAAGTCATCGTCGACATGACCGACGGCGGCGTCGACTTCTCGTTCGAGTGCATCGGCAACGTGCACCTGATGCGTGCCGCCCTGGAATGCGCCCACAAGGGCTGGGGTGAGTCGGTGATCATCGGCGTGGCCGGCGCGGGCCAGGAAATTTCCACCCGTCCGTTCCAGCTGGTGACCGGTCGCGTCTGGCGCGGTTCGGCGTTCGGTGGCGTGCGTGGCCGCACCGAGCTGCCAAGCTACGTGGAAATGGCCGAGAAGGGCGAGATCCCGCTGGACACCTTCATCACCCACACCATGGGCCTGGAAGACATCAACAAGGCGTTCGACCTGATGCACGAAGGCAAGAGCATTCGTTCGGTCATCCACTTCTGAGGTTGCCCATGAGCCTGGAAAACATCTCCTGCCAGAAAAGCGCCGGCGGTTGGCACAAGCGCTACCGCCACCGCTCGGACGTGCTGGGTTGCGACATGACCTTCGCCGTCTACCTGCCGCCCCAGGCGGAGCAGGGCGGCACGCTGCCGGTGTTGTACTGGCTGTCGGGGCTGACCTGCACGGACGAGAACTTCATGCAGAAGGCCGGCGCCCACAAGCTGGCCGCCGAGCTGGGCCTGATCATCGTCGCACCGGACACCAGCCCGCGCGGCGCCGATGTGCCCGGTGACCCCGACGGCGCCTGGGACTTCGGCCTGGGGGCGGGGTTCTACCTCAACGCCACCCAGCAGCCGTGGGCCCAGCACTACCGCATGCACGACTACGTGGTGAATGAGCTGCCAGCCCTGGTGGAGGCGCATTTCCCGGCCTCCGACCGCCGTGCCATCAGCGGTCACTCCATGGGTGGCCACGGCGCGCTGGTGTGCGCCTTGCGCAACCCGGGGCGCTACCGTTCGGTGTCGGCGTTCTCGCCCATCAGCAATCCCATGGATTGCCCATGGGGCCAGAAGGCCTTCACCCGCTACCTGGGCGAGGAGCGTTCGCGCTGGCGCGAGTGGGATGCGTCGGTGCTGATGGCCGAGAGCAAGGCGCCCCAGGCGTTCCTGGTGGACCAGGGCGACCGTGACGATTTCCTCGTCAACCAGCTCAAGCCCGAGGCGCTGGTGCAGGCGGCGAAGGTCGCAGGCCACGACCTGCAGCTGCGCCTGCAGCCTGGCTACGATCACAGCTACTACTTCATCGCCAGCTTCATCGACGACCACCTGCGTCACCACGCCGCGGCATTGGCCCAATGATGTCGTTTTGCCCTTGATTCACGGCGTTTCGGGGCCGCTTTTTGCGGCCCCGTTGTTACATAAAGCAGGTAGAATCACGCCCTGTCTCCTTCAGGGCTTTTCTATTTATGCGTATTGGCCACGGCTACGATGTGCACCGTTTCGCTGACGGCGATTTCATTACCCTGGGCGGCGTTCGCATCGCTCACAAATTCGGCCTGCTCGCCCATTCCGATGGTGACGTGCTGCTGCACGCCCTGAGCGATGCGCTGCTCGGCGCCGCCGCGCTGGGTGATATCGGCAAGCACTTCCCCGACACCGATCCGCAATTCAAGGGCGCCGACAGCCGCGTGCTGCTGCGCCACGTGGTCGGCATCGTCCAGGCCAAGGGCTGGAAGGTCGGCAACGTCGACGCCACCATCGTCGCCCAGGCGCCGAAGATGGCCCCGCACATCGACACCATGCGCAGCCTGATCGCCGCCGACCTGCAGGTCGAACTGGACCAGGTCAACGTCAAGGCCACCACCACCGAAAAGCTGGGCTTCACCGGCCGTGAGGAAGGTATCGCGGTTCACGCCGTCGCCTTGTTGCTGCCAGCATGAACGAACTCGAACTGTTGGGCCCCTGCGCCGCCGGGCCGGCCCTGGGCCGCGCCGTGCTGAAAGCCACTGCCGAAGACTTCCAGGTCGACGAGGTGCTGGACATCCCGTTGGCGGGCGAGGGCGAGCACCTGTGGCTGTGGGTGGAAAAACGCAACCTCAACACCGAAGAGGCCGCCCGCCGCCTGGCCAAGGCCGCCGGCGTGCCGCTGCGTACCGTCAGCTACGCGGGCCTCAAGGACCGCCAGGCGCTGACCCGGCAATGGTTCAGCCTGCACCTGCCCGGCAAGGCCGACCCGGACCTGAGCGCCGCTGAAAACGAAACCCTGGCCATCCTCAAGGTCGCCCGCCACAAGCGCAAGCTGCAGCGCGGCGCGCACTCGGCCAACGGCTTCACCCTGCGCCTGACCGCGCTGGAGGCTGACCGCGCGGCCCTGGACGCACGTTTGGAACAGCTCAAGACCACTGGCGTACCGAACTACTTCGGCACCCAGCGGTTTGGCTTCCAGGGTGGCAACGTCCACGACGCCCGCCAGTGGGCCGAACGCCAGGCCCTGCCGGAACAGCGCAACGTGCGTTCGCGCCTGCTGTCCACGGCGCGCAGCTACCTGTTCAACCAGGTGCTGGCCGCGCGCGTCGGCGACGGCAGTTGGAACCAGGCCCGGGTCGGCGACCTGCTGGCGTTCACCGACAGCCGCAGCTTCTTCCCGGCCGGCGAGGCCGAGTGCAGCGACCCGCGCCTGGCCATTCTCGACCTGCACCCCACCGGCCCGATGTGGGGCGAAGGTGACTCGCCGGCCGCTGGCGCCATCCATGAACTGGAACAGAATGTCGGCGCGCGGTTGGCGCCGCTCGGCGAATGGTTGGCAAAAGCGGGCATGGCGCACGAACGCCGCATCCTGCGGCTGCCCATCGGCGGGCTGGCGTGGCATTATCCGGAGCCTGACATTCTGCAATTGGAATTCGTCCTTCCGGCCGGATGCTTCGCCACCGTGGTGGTGCGCGAGCTTGTTGATCTGGTGCCGGCAGGGCAGACGGAAAGCCCATGCGTATTCTGATTTCAAACGATGATGGTGTCGCCGCCCCCGGCCTGGCCGCGCTGCATGACGCGCTGGCCGGCTTTGCCGAGTGCACGGTCATTGCCCCCGACGGCGACCGCAGCGGTGCCAGCAGTTCGCTGACCCTGGACCGGCCGCTGCACCCGCAGCGCCTGGCCAACGGTTTCATCAGCCTCAATGGCACCCCCACCGATTGCGTGCACCTGGGCCTCAACGGCCTGTTGCCGCAGGAGCCGGACCTGGTGGTGTCAGGCATCAACCTGGGGGCCAACCTGGGCGACGACGTGCTCTACTCGGGCACCGTCGGTGCCGCGCTGGAAGGGCGTTTCCTGGGGGGCACCTCGTTTGCGTTCTCGTTCCTGTCGCGCCAGGTGGACAACCTGGCCACCGCCGCCTGGTACGCCCGGCACCTGGTGCAGGCTCACGGTGAGTTGAACCTGCCGCCGCGCACCGTGCTCAACGTCAACATTCCCAATCTGCCGCTGGAGCGCATCCGCGGCATCCAGCTGACCCGCCTGGGCCACCGCGCTCGCGCAGCGGCGCCCACGCGCGTGGTCGACCCGCGCGGCAAGGAAGGCTACTGGATCGCTGCCGCCGGCAATGCCGAGGATGGCGGCCCGGGCACCGACTTCCACGCGGTGATGCAAGGCTACGTGTCGGTCACCCCCTTGCAGCTGGACCGCACCTTCAGCCCGGCGTTCGACAGCCTGGAAACCTGGCTGGAGGGCCTACGCTGATGCGCGAACAAGATGACCTGAACCGTCGCGGCATCGGTTTCACCTCCCAGCGCACCCGCGAGCGGCTGATCCAGCGCCTGTACGAAGAGGGCGTGAGCAACGAGCGGGTGCTGGACGTGATCCGCCGCACCCCGCGTCATCTGTTCGTCGACGAAGCCTTGGCGCACCGCGCCTACGAGGACACGGCGCTGCCCATCGGCCACAACCAGACCATCTCCCAGCCCTACATGGTGGCGCGCATGAGTGAGCTGCTGCTGGAGGCCGGGCCGCTGGACAAGGTCATGGAGATCGGCACGGGCTCGGGCTACCAGACCGCGGTGTTGTCGCAGCTGGTGGAGCGGGTGTTCTCGGTCGAACGCATCAAGGTGCTGCAGGACCGCGCCAAGGAGCGCCTGGTGGAGCTCAACCTGCGCAACGTGGTGTTCCGCTGGGGCGATGGCTGGGAAGGCTGGCCGGCGCTGGCGCCGTACAACGGCATCATCGTCACCGCCGTGGCCACCGACGTGCCCCAGGCGCTGCTGGACCAGTTGGCGCCGGGGGGGCGCCTAGTCATTCCGGTGGGTTCGGGGGAGGTGCAGCAACTGATGCTGATCGTCCGCGAAGATCAGGGTTTTTCCCGGCATGTGCTGGGAGCGGTGCGTTTCGTGCCGCTGCTCAACGGGCCCCTGGCCTGAGCAGGATTTCGTTGGCTGACGGTGAATTCTTTGGCAGGGCACGGGTCTGACAGCGCAGCCTTCACAGGTTGTAACGCGAATACGTCAGAAATATGCGTGTGGATGGTTATAATTGCGACACAACAGTCTATTTTTCTATCAGCCACCATTTTCAAGGGAGCGGCGGGTGAGTCCCACAGTCATTCGGCAGCATGCAGGACTATCGAGCTACAAGCTTCTGGTGATTGGCCTCGCCCTTGCAACGACCCTGGCTGGCTGCGCAAGCCACCCTTCGGGCGGCGTGCGGGTGGTCGACCGCAGCAGCGGCGGGGCAGCCTCGGCGCCGGCCGCGCCAGAGCGCCAGCCGGTCACCACGGGCCAGTACCGGGTCAAGCGCGGCGATACCCTGTTCTCCATCGCCTTCCGCTACTCCTGGGACTACAAGGCCCTGGCTGCCCGCAATAACATCCCCGAGCCCTATACCATTCATCCGGGACAGGTCATTCGCTTCGGTGATGGCAGCGCTCCATCTGCACCGGTCGCCGCGGCGCAAACTGAAACCTCGGCGTCGCCGTCGGGCTCGTTCAAGGTCACTCGTCGGCCCATTATCTTCACACCCGTGCCGGGTGCCCCGGGTCAGAAAACCGCGCCACCGGCCCCCGTTGCAGTCGCTCCCGAGCCGGTGCCGGTGCCTGCGGGCGAGAAGATCACAGGCGGTTGGACATGGCCTGCCAACGGCGTGCTGATTGGAAAATTTGCTTCAAACGGTAGTTTGAATAAAGGCGTTGATATCGCCGGGGAATTGGGACAGCCTGTTTTTGCTGCGTCTGATGGTTCGGTGGTGTACGCCGGGAGTGGGTTGCGGGGCTACGGCGAGTTGGTAATCATCAAGCACAGCGATACCTACGTCAGTGCCTACGGTCACAACCGCAGGCTCTTGGTTCGGGAGGGGCAGCAGGTCAAGGCCGGGCAGACAATTGCCGAGATGGGTTCCACGGGTACCGACCGGGTGAAGCTCCACTTCGAGATTCGCCGGCAGGGCAAGCCAGTAGACCCCTTGCAGTTTTTGCCACGACGTTGATCGTTGCCAAGCCTGTTCCTTCGATGTAGCGGGGACAGGCTTTAGCGTAGCCAAGGATAAGCGCGACGCTAGAGCTTGAGGTCGAACTCAACAAAGGACTATAACAAATGGCTCTCAACAAAGAAGCGCCGGAGTTTGACATCGACGATGAGGTGCTCCTTATGGAAACCGGCATCGTCCTGGACGCTGAGGCGGACGATGAACCCGTGGTACCCACGGTTCGTGCCAAGGCCAAGAACTCCACAGCACTCAAGCAACACAAGTACATCGATTACACCCGTGCGCTGGATGCGACACAGCTGTATTTGAACGAAATCGGCTTTTCCCCCCTGTTGTCCCCGGAAGAAGAAGTCCATTTTGCGCGCCTGTCGCAAAAGGGTGATCCGGCCGGCCGCAAGCGCATGATCGAAAGCAACCTGCGCCTGGTGGTGAAAATCGCCCGTCGCTACGTCAACCGTGGCCTGTCCCTGCTCGACCTGATCGAGGAAGGCAACCTGGGGCTTATCCGGGCCGTCGAGAAATTCGACCCCGAGCGCGGTTTCCGCTTCTCTACCTACGCCACCTGGTGGATTCGCCAGACCATCGAACGCGCCATCATGAACCAGACCCGGACCATCCGGCTGCCGATTCATGTCGTGAAGGAACTCAACGTCTACCTGCGGGCGGCGCGCGAACTGACCCAGAAACTCGACCACGAGCCGTCGCCGGAAGAAATCGCCAGCCTGCTGGAGAAGCCGGTGGGCGAGGTCAAGCGCATGCTCGGGCTCAACGAGCGGGTGTCCTCGGTGGACGTTTCCCTCGGCCCGGACTCCGACAAGACCCTGCTCGACACCCTCACGGACGACCGTCCCACCGACCCCTGCGAGCTGCTGCAGGACGATGACCTGTCCCAGAGCATCGACCAGTGGCTCTCCGAGCTCACCGACAAGCAGCGCGAAGTGGTAGTGCGGCGCTTCGGCCTGCGTGGCCACGAAAGCAGTACCCTGGAAGACGTCGGCCTGGAAATCGGCCTTACCCGGGAGCGGGTTCGCCAGATCCAGGTCGAGGGCTTGAAGCGCTTGCGCGAGATCCTCGAGAAGAACGGCCTGTCCAGCGAATCATTGTTCCAGTAATTCGTTTGGCGGTTCAGGCGCCCCGACTGGTTCGGGGCGTTTTTGTTTCTGGCGTTCGGGTCAGCGATCACCAGCGCGTTCTGTAAGTGATTGTGGACTGCGGCTGTCAAACGTCTTCCATGGCTATGCGCAACGTACTGTTCTGTCTGGTTTTTCCTGACTGTTGCAGCTTGGAAAAGACTTTTCCTGAAAGACTTGTGCAGTTGAATCGTCATCTGGATTCTCTATGATCGAACCAGTGCCAAGGAGCAGGCACAGGCTCTCAAGGATGAGCGCCAGGACACCGCAGGACGCGGTTCATCAGGACGATGACAGGGATACAGGGAATAGGGACAGAAAAGGTGGGCGGGTCATACCGCCCCTTTTTTTTTGCCTTTTGAAAAGCGGTTCGGCGGCAGTGCGTTAACGCAGCCACCGCAGCCACCGCAGCCACCGCGCACCGCTGTTGATCTTGATCCCGTGCGGCCTTTGATCTTGATTGTGTGCCCCGTAAAGCGCCAGGGCCGACTGGAGGCGTT
>NZ_JBSKHP010000038.1:0-53096 GCF_057128625.1 Pseudomonas imperatae
AGTCGGCCCGGGCGCTTTACGGGGCATACAATCAAGATCAAAAGCCAGATCAAAAGCCAGATCAAGATCACAAGCCAAATCAACGGCAACAGCAACAGCAACAGCAACAGCAACAGCGCTTTACCAAGGCGCAGGTTCCAGCGGGCCTACGCCCGTCGGCGTGCTAGCGCCTTCACCATTACGAATGAAAGGCAGGTGCCAGAAGTCATTAGGCACCACCGGATCACCCGGCTTGACACCTTCCGGGAAAATAAACTCAAACACCGGCGCCGTGTACTGCCCCGCCACCAACCCATTGGCTACGGTCTGCCGCCCCGCATTCTGCAGGCAGGCGTCCACCGCTGGCTGGGCGAGCGAGGTCGATTGCGGCACGCACAGGGAACGGGCGATGACCCGCAGGTTACGCGTCGGCTGACTCAGCAAACCGGCCGGCGCCTTGGTAGCGCGCAACCGCGCACGTTGGGGCTGGGGGCCAACGTTCTGCGTGGTGATGCCCCCCGACACTCCGAAGCAATTGGCTGCCAACGTGGCCGACGGATCGCATTCCCCGGTCATTTCGAACGGCGTGACCCAGCGGTTCGTCTGCGCCCCCGTATTGCCGTCGACGTCGATCAGATAGATGTCCACCGGTGTCTTGATGTCAGTCGTCAGCGCTTCAAGGAACAAACGGTCCTGGGTCTCCTGGGCCACGCCGCTCACGGCAGTGGCCGCCGGATCCGCGGTGCCGATGCCGAAATCACCGATGGACACGTAGCTGGGCTGGCTGCCCGGCTGGGTGTAGATACCGACATTGGCCTCGATGGTGTGCGCGGAGATGAAATCCGGGCCGCCGTTGTTGGTCGACTTGAACAGGGTGCCGGCGTACGTGATGAAGTCACCTACCTCGAACGGCGCCTGTTGGGTGGGATCTGGGTCGGTGGCGGTGCGGGCTGGGTCACCGAAGCGCTTCATGACGTACTGGCTGCAGTAACGCTGGCTGGCCAACGGCGGCGACAACTCCCCACTGACCGGTGGCGTGACCCCTGCCTGGGCAAAGTTGCGGCAGTTGTTGGTGGTGGTCGGGGTGACCACCCTGGGCCGGTTCTTTTCCGGGCACAGTGCATCGTCCCCGGCAGTGCGCGGCACGCACATGGGGTAACCCGTGGCGGCATGGATGGTGGGGTTGGCGTCATCCACCGAGAAGCGCGGGTCAGGGCTTTGCGGGCGGCCGAATCGCCCGTTGGGGTCGTTGATCTGGATCACCGTGGGTTGCATTGGATTGCCGCTGTCCACTTCGATGTTGCCGGTCGCGTAGTCGATGCGGCTGATGAAGCCGCTGCCAAGCGTAGCGGCCTGCTGGGCGACGGTGATCAGCCCGGCGATACGGCGGGTACCGACCAGGTTACCCACCACATGGATCTCGAAGGATGGATAGCTGCCGGGCTTGTCCAGCGCCAACTGGCCGCCCTGGACAAACTGTGCCCAGGTCAAGGTATTGGCGGGCATCTGCAACACCGTATTGCACGGCACGATCATGAGGTTGCCATTGACCTTGACGGTGCCCCCGAACCGGCCGGGATCGTTGGTATTGGGACAGCCGGTATTGGCGTTGTCCAGGGTCATGGATTGAATGAAGCCGGTGTCAGAAAAGCCGTGGATGGCCGTAGGATCGGCAAACACCGGGTCGGGCAAGGTGGGGGTGGCGAACGGCGCTGTCGCACCCTTGGCCGGTGGCTTGGCGGTACCGCCCTTGGCCAGGGCAGTGCCGGTGCCGGCCACCGCCAGCGTGAAGGCGACTGCCAGGGCGATGAGGGAGGCGCGTGGCGTGTGCGGGTAGAACAGCGGCTGGTTTGAAGCGTATCCGAATAACCTCATGATGGACTCCACAGTCAAATGCATGGCCGGAAACATTCCGGATCACAGGCCCTGACACACAGTGAAAGTGGGCAGCGAAGTTAAACTTCCATGCATAACCAATCAAAACCTTCACCGATGCCACCGTGCTCTTTCAACTTAATCTCGTTAGGCCTGATACCGCCCAAGCAGGTGCCGTGCCGAGGTTATCCCATCAGGCAAAGTTGATATATTTCCCTTGCAGCAACAGCGTTCAACCCTCCCATGCGCCCGCCTGGCAACACCCAACTTTGGGAACTCGCCCTCGTGATCGGGCCCTGTGCCCCTACTCTGAGTACAGAACAACTTCCGAGCAGAAGTTTTATATTAAAAAGCAAAAAGCCCGCCATATAGCGAGCCTTTCTCTTTTACACCTTAAGTTACACAGGCACGTTATGGGACGGCGCCACACCCAAGCGTTGGCTAACGCCCATAAAGCGGCACAGCGCCGGACGGCACTAGCCAAACCGCGGAAAATGCATAAAATCTGCGCGCCGCATTCCCTGGCGGCCCTGTTCCAAGGCCTTTGCGGCGCATTTGCAGGTTCACTTCCGAGGTTTCAATGTCTCCACAATTACTGGCCATGGCGCTGGCGCCCCTGCTCGGGCTGTTCATCGTCAGCATGGGCAATGGCCTGATGTCGTCCATCACCACGCTGCGCCTGGACGCCGCCGGTGCGTCCGCCCTGCAGATCGGCCTGGTGTCGTCGGCCTATTTCATCGGCCTGGCACTGGGCTCGTTCTTCAATGACCGACTGATCCTGCGCATCGGCCACATCCGCGCCTACAGCTGCTTCGCCTCGATGATCGCCGCCACCGTGCTGCTGCAAGGCCTGGGCAACGACACCACGGCCTGGTTCGTGCTGCGCCTGATCAACGGCTGGGCCTGCGTGGGCGTGTACCTGGTGATCGAGAGCTGGCTGCTGCTGGCCTCCGACCCGAAGGCCCGTGGCCGGGTGCTGGCGGTGTACATGATTGCCCTGTACGGCTCGGGCATGTTCGGCCAGGCGGCCATCGGCCTGGTGTCGGGCCTGGGCGACAGCGCGCCGTTCCTGATCACCGGCATGCTGGCATCGCTGTCGGTGATGCCGGTGGTGATGATCCCCCGCGTCACGCCGCTGGTGGAGCGCGTCGAAGCCCTGAGCCCGCGGCAACTGCTGCGCGTGACCCCGACCGGGGTGATGGGTTGCTTTGGCTCGGGGGTTGCCATCGCCGCGGTCTATACCCTGCTGCCGCTGTACCTGCAGCACCGCGGCATGGACCTGAGCCAGGTAGGGCAGATGATGGCCTGCGTGATCCTCGGCGCCATGCTGTTGCAATACCCGGTGGGCCGCTGGTCCGACCGCCAGGACCGCCAGTGGGTGCTGATGGTGCTGTGCGCCGCCTGCCTGGTGCTGTCCCTGGCGATCATGGCGTTGCCGGCGTCCAGCCTGCTGCTGGGCGGGGCGCTGTTCCTGCTGGGCGGGGGAATTTTCGCCATCTACCCGGTGGCGGTCAGCCATTCCGCCGACCGCGCGCCGGCCGGCGCCGTGGTGCCGATGATCCAGGGCCTGCTGCTGATCAACTCGATCGGCTCGGCGCTCAGCCCCATGACCGTCGGGCAGCTGATGGCCAAGATGGGCGACAACGGCCTGTTCTGGGCCTTCGCCCTGCTGAACCTGGTGATGGTGGTGTACTTCGCCTGGCGCCGCACCC
The DNA here is from genome assembly GCF_057128625.1 of Pseudomonas imperatae. Classification (NCBI taxonomy): domain Bacteria; kingdom Pseudomonadati; phylum Pseudomonadota; class Gammaproteobacteria; order Pseudomonadales; family Pseudomonadaceae; genus Pseudomonas; species Pseudomonas imperatae. The sequence continues at coordinate 3,567 of NZ_JBSKHP010000038.1, forward strand.
GCCGCGCCGCGCCGGAGAGCGCCGCGCCCTTCGCCGCGGCCGCGCAGATGTCGCCCACCGGCGTGGAGCTGCGGGTGACCGAAGACCTGCAAGCGGCCATGGACGAAGCCACCGAGGCCGCCGAGGCAGACGCCCGGGCGGCCTGACGCTACGCGGTCAGAACGTGGACTGCACCTGCAGGCCGGCGACTACGGCGTTCTGCACCTGGCGCACGCCACCGGGGTTGACCACGTACTGCAGGTTGGGCCGCACGTTCAACCACGGCGTCACCTGCACGCCGTAGTTCAGCTCCACGTCGTACTCGGTGTGTTGCAGGGGCACGAAGTCGGCGTCCGCATAGCTTGCGCCGCTGGCCAGGTTGGCCGCCTTGGCGTTGCGCAGGAACTGCTCGCTGGCGTGCAGGCGGGCCACGCCCAGGCCCAGGGTGTCGTTGGGCCGCGCGTCGAACGGGCCTTTGAACACCAGCGCCAGCTTCTGGTAGCTGTCCACCGCCGTGGTGGCGGCGTCGAAGGCGCTGACGTTACCGTACAGCACCAGGCCACGGGCGGCGTCGCCGTTTACCGTGGTCAGCTGCTGCTTGCCGGTCAGCCACCAGCCATGCTGGCTGTCGTCGCGGCGGTAGTCGTCACCGGTCAGCGCGGCCGGCTGGTCGTTGGCGTCCTTGTACAGGTCGCTGGCCTTGGCGGTGCTGTAGTAGTAGCCGACTCGGTACTCGCCGGGCAACTGGCCCAGGGTCGGCGTCCACACCACTTCCACCGGGATCATCGCCCCCGTGGTGCCGGCGCCGTTGAGCTTGAAGCCGTTGCCGTTGTCGCCGTAGGAATCGTTGACGTCGAACACCCCCACCTGGGCGTAGACTTGGTCATTGAGCTTGTACTTGACCCGCGCCGCCCAGGTGCTGACCGGGCCCTGGGTAATGCTGTCGACGTAGTTGCCCGGCTGCGAACCACAGAACGCCAGGTTCTGGAACAGGCAGTCTTCCACGGCGAAGTCGTCGCCGAACGAGAAGCGACCGGCCTTGATGTTCAGGGCGTTGTCGAGGAAGCCCTTGCTGAACCACAGTTCGGCCAGGCGCGTGGTGCTGCCATTGCCGGAAATTTCCTGCACCGCCGACAGGCTGCCGGCGCGCGGGTCGCTGATGCGGTCGTCGTTGAGGCTGCTGCCGTTGGTGTTGGACAGCTGCACCATGAACTGCGCGTCCTGCCAGCCCAGCAGCTTCTGCAGGTCGATGGCCGCGCCCAGGGTGAACTGGTCGGCGTAACGGGTGGCGTGGCTGTGGTTATAGCCGCCGTGCACGTTGCTGGCCGCCTCGCCCAGGTAGGCCATCTGGATGTCGATGCCCTTGTTGAGCAGCGCCGTGCGGGTGCCGCCCCAGTCGCCGGTCATCCATTGCGAGTCGGCGCCGAAGGCCCCGTCGGCGTGGGCGCCGAGGCTCCAGGTGCAGGTGGCGGCAAGGGTGAACAGCAGGGTTGATGGGCGGGCAAGCGAGTGCTTGTTGAATCGAGGCATGCTGGAAATCCGTTCATGATGACGTGTCGTTGCGCACGTTGCGAATGCGAATCTAACTCACCCATGTAGTGTTAGTTAAGCAAACTAAACTAACTTTCATCGTGTGGTAAGCAATTGAATTGCAACCACTTACAGACATCAAAAAGATGTAAAAGAGCCGTCAATGAACCGATAAAAAAATGAAAGATGCGTGATGATCGCGGACGCGTGTACCTCGTCTATCGCGTCGCCTGCATCGCGGCCAAGGCCGGCTCCTACCACGTACGGCGTAGGAGCCGACTTTAGTCGCGATGCAGACGACGCCGTTTCAGGACAGTTGCCGGGACTCAGAACACCTGGATGGGGTAATCCAGCACCAGCCGGAACTCGTTGGCATCGCCGTCCGGATCGCCCGCCGTGGCGCTGTGCCAGGCCTGGCGCACGCGGATGGACAAGTCCCGCGCCGGCCCGGACTGAATCACGTACTTGGCCTCGATGTTGGTTTCATGGTGGCGCTCGTCGGCACCATACATGCCGTAATAGGCGCTGGATGGCGACAGGTGCGTGCCGTCGATGTCGTAGCCATAGACATAGCGCGTCATCAAGGTCAGCCCCGGCAGGCCGAAGGCCGCCATGTTCAGGTCATATTGCAACTTCCAGGACTTTTCCCCCGGGCCATTGAAGTCGGAATATTGCACCGAGTTGGCGATGAAACAGGAATCGCCGGGCTTGTTGTCGTCGCCGGTGCCCACGTAGTCGAATGGTGTATCGCCGTTGACCTTCTGGAAACTCAAGGTCAGGGTGTGGGCGGAGGCGAAAGTGTAGCCGGCGGCGATGGAGAAGGTGTTGTTGTCGATCGTGCCAGCCTTGGCCGCGCCTTGGTCGCGGGTGGAGTAGTAGTTGACATCCAGCGCCAGCGCCTGGCTGTCCGATAGTGCCCGGGTGTAGTTGAGGTTGCCGTAGTACTGGTCCCAGATATCCTGCAGGCGGCCGCCGTACAGCCCCAGGCTCCACGGTGTGTCAGCCAGGGCATAGCGGCCGCCGGCAAAGTCCATGGCGTTAGACGGCCGGTTGGCGTACGCGGCCCACAGGCTGCCGTTGCGGTTGGTCTGGTCCTGGCTGGTGGCCGAGTAGAAATGCCCGGCCTCGAGGTCCAGGTTGGTGATTTCGCTGCTCATCAGCTGGATGCCACTGGCGGTGACGGGCGTCAGGCGGCTGCCGCCCACGGCGAACACCGGGCTGGTGGCGGGCTGCATGTCGCCGATTTTCAGCAGGGTTTTCGACACCCGCAGCTTCAGCGCCGCACCGGCCTTGCCGTAGCTGTCATCAGGCTGCCCGTCGGCGCCCTCGGTGAGGTTGCCCGAGGTGTACCCCGGCACCGCGTATTTGTCCGGCGCCCACAGCTTCAGGCCCAGGTAGCCGAACGCGTCCACCCCTACCCCTACCGTGCCCTGGGTGAACCCTGAGGTGAACACCCCCTGCACGCCTTGGGTCCAGTCGCGGGCGTCGGGGGCGCCATTCTGGTTGTCACGGTTCCAGTAATAGTTGCGCAACAGCAGGTTCAGCGAGCCATCCTCGACAAAACCCTTGGCTGCTGCCTGGTCGCTGACAAACGCCGCACCCATCACCGCGGGGGTGTTTACCAAGCCCATGCCCACGGCCACCATCGTCCACTTGAATAAAGCCATCGCCCACACCTCTGCCTGGCCTGCGGCGCGCCGCAGGCCCAATAATTGATTTGATCCGGTTTGAATGGAGAACGCGGTGACACTCAGGGCTGTTGCGTTGGCAGCGCCCCGATGAAGCGGTTGGTGAAATAGTCATCGGTGGGCAGCGTGGCCTTGACGATGCCTTCGCTGCTGAAGAAATCCACCGCCTGGGCGACCCGCGCAGGCTCGATCTCGCCGAGCTGCTGCTGGTGGCCGTAGACGTACTGGGTGTACAGCGCCAGGATCTGCTCGACTTTGTGCTCCTTGCCCTGGTAGGCCGGCACCGCTGCGGTGAAGGTTTTCGCCGCCTGGGCCGGGTCCTGGAGAATGTCGCGCAGGCCCATCAGGGTGGCGGTGACCATCTTCTGTACCAGCTCGGGGTGGTGGGCGATGGCGTCATCGGAGGCCAGGATCGACTGGGCCATGCCGTCGAACATCTGCGCCTGGGGAATCAGCTGCAGCGTGCGCCCGGCCTCCTCGGCGTTTACCACCCAGTCGGGCGAGCCGGCCATGGCATCGGCCTTGCCTTCGGCCAGCAACTGCCACACCCCCGCCGGCCCCGCAGCCTGGATATTGACCTCTTCCTTGTTGATGCCAGCCTTGCGCAGCGACGCCAGCAAGGCGTAGTACAGCGAGTCGGAATAGGACATCACGGTGACCGTCTTGCCGCGCAGCTGCTCGATGGCGCCGATGTGCTGCCCGGCATCGGTGGCCAGCAGGGTGTAGCCGTGGGTGCCCAGCACCGCCACGTTGCGCACTGGCACGCCGTTGGCGCGCACCACGATCGGCACGTCCCCACTGGCAGCGCCGAACAGGGCGTTGCCGGCGCCTACCTGCTTGGCCACGTCGACGCCGCCCTTGGCGGTCACCCAGTTGACCCGCAGGCCAAGCTGGGCGTAGTAGCCCTTCTGTTGGGCGATGATCCATGGCGCGAAACCGGGCAGGTTCGGCGGCGCGGGCATCAGGAAGGTGACGTCCTGCACCTCGGCCTGGGCCATGGGCAAGAGCACAGGGAATATAAATAACGCAGACAGCCACCAACGCATCAGACGCTTCATGAAGTACACCTTTGGTTGAGGAGGTTGGAGGGTTCCCGGGGACGGCCCGGGAACCTGCGGTCGCTAGCGACGGCTGCCGTGCACGACAAAGAATTTCCGCGCCTTGCATGGCCTGCCCCACCGCCGCTTCATAGGCGGCGCGCACGTGCGGCGGCTGGCCGGCCTGGCCGAAGAAGTCCTTGAGGTATGGCCCCAGCAGCGGGTGCGCGGCCAGCTGCTCGCGGGGCAGGCCCTGAATCAGTTCGTCGCGGCAGGCCGAGGGCAGGAACACGTCGCGGTTCTGCTCGGGGTCGAGGATCAAGCCCTTGGGCACGTGCGTGGGGTCTTCGCGCAGCGCGTCCAGTTCCTCGAAGAAGCGCCGGCGCATCATCACGATGCCCCGGTCGCTCTGGCCCAGGTGTTCGCGAGTGCGGTCGGTGACCTCGCCCTGCCCCACCCACACCACGAAGTCCTGGTTGGCTACGTGGCTGGTGATCCAGCGGCCGGTGACCGGGTCCTTGATGGGCCCGTACCAGGTGGGGATCTTGTCCTGCACGTAGGGTTCCTGCTCGCTGGGCACGCGGCTGAACACCCACAGGATGCTGAGGGTGCGGTAGTCATCGATAGGCACGCGCCATTCGAAGTGGTGGCCCAGGTAAAAGCCGTTGGGCCACAGGGTCACGCGGCCGACGTTCCACATCACGTCGTCCTGGGCTTCGCCCTCGCGCAGGCGGCGGTAGACGAAACCGTGCTCGAATTCGTCGAAGGCCAGTTGCAGGTGGGTGGGCACGTAGTCGACGTCATCGCTCTGCTGGCGCAGGGTCCAGTTGTTGTGGGTCCATTCGAAGTGCACCGGGTCGATGGAGTTTTCCTGGCACTGGAACCAGTTGCACGGGATCTCGGCGCAGACGACCTGGGCAAAGCCGTTCTTGTAGTTGAACAGTTCCCAGTCCGGCAGCTGCGGGGCCGGCGCCGGGCCTAGGTAGGCCCACAGCAGGCCGGCCTTGGCCACCACCGGGTAGGCCTTGATTCTGGTCTTGTTGCGCATGCGCCCGCTGGGGTCGCAGGTGTCCTCGTAGGGCTGGTGCAGACAGCCGCCGCCCTGGTCGAACTGCCAGCCGTGGTAGCTGCAGCGCAGGCCAGTCTGCTCCACGTAGCCGTAGGACATGTCGGCGTTGCGGTGCGGGCAGCGGCGGTCCATCAGGCCGTAGGTGCCGCTCAGGTCCTTGTACAGCACCAGGTCCTCGCCCATCAGGGTCAGGGTCTTGATGGCCTTGTCGTCGAACTCGCTTTCGCCGGCGATGGGTTGCCAGTAGCGGCGCAGGTAGTCGCCCATGGGGGTGCCCGGGCCGACCTGGGTCAGGGTCTTGTTCTTTTCTTCACTGAGCATGGGAATGCCTCATCAGGTGTGTGCAGGGGGGTGGCAGCGGTTCAGCCCAGCGCGACGTTCCAGGCGTCGTAGCCGTAGACCCAGTCGGCGTTGCCGCCGGCCTTGAGCCACTGGTTACCGCGTGAGCCGACCTGGATCTGGCTGGCGCGTTGCAGCCGCGCCTGCTGGTAGGTGTGCAGCGCGCTGGCAAGGTCTGTGTCCGGCAGGCTCAAGGCGCGGGCCAGCACTACCGCATCCTCGATGGCCTGCCCGGCGCCCTGGGCCATGAACGGCATCATCGGGTGGCAGGCGTCGCCCAGCAGCGCCAGGCGGCCCAGGGTCCAGTGCGGTAGCGGGTCGCGCTCATACAGGGCGGTCTTGAGCACTTCGTCGCAGGCGGTGAGCAAGGCCACGGCATCGGGGTGGAAGCCTGCGTAGGCGCGCTGCAGTTCGCTGACGCTGCCGCGGGTGGTCCAGCTTTCCAGGTGCCAGGTGGCCTGGGCGGTGGTGGCGAAGATGAAGATGTCGCGCCCACGGTTCAGCGGGAAGGTGACGATCTGGCTTTCAGGGTTGGGGCCCCACCATTTGGTGAAGGCCTGCAGGTCCGGCACATGTGCCAGCTTGTGCGCGGGCACCACGGCGCGGTAGGCCACCACGCCGGTAAAGCGCGGCTGCTCGGCGCCGAACATCGCGGTGCGCACGGCGGAATGGATGCCGTCGGCGCCAATCACCAGGTCAGCCTGGGCCTGGGTGCCGTCGACGAAGGTCAGGGTCACCCCGGCTGCATCCTGGGCGATGGTTTCGCAGCGCTTGGCGAACTGCACGTGCTCAAGTGGAAAGGCACCGGCCAGGGCGGCCAGCAGGTCGGCGCGGTGGATGGTCAGTTGCGGTGCGCCGTACTGCTGCTCGGCGCTGTCGCCCATGGCCAGGCGCGAGGTTTCCTCGCCGCTGTCCCACAGGCGGCTGATACGGTGACTGGGGCGCGCGGCCGGTTCACGCACGGCGGCGCCTACACCCAGGCCGTCGAGGGCGCGCACGGCATTGGGGGTCAGGTTGATGTCGGCGCCCACGCGCATGAAGGCCTGGGCCTGTTCGTAGACGCTGACGTGGTGGCCGGCGCGCTGCAGGGCTATGGCAGCGCACAGGCCACCGATGCCGGCACCGATGATGGCAATTTTCATGGGTACTGCTCCTTTCTGGTTGACGGGAGCAGCAATGCAGAATGAATGCCATTAATTCCTTTTTTAAGGAATTAATGTAAATGCGTTATTTTTCAATCGATTAACAGGTTCCACGGGCGAAACATCCACCGGTGAAACACGGCATGCACCACCATGCTGCGCGTTGTCACTGCGCTACCCAAAAAGGTGTTCCCACGGGGTATGATTGCCGCCCATGGACACTTCACCTGAAAAGAAACGACGCGGGCGCCCTGCCCACACCGCCGCCATCGGCCGGGAAGGCCTGATCGACGCCACCCTCGAGCTGTTGCGCAGCATCGCCCCCACCGACCTGACGCTGCAGGACATCGCCCGGCAGGTAAAGGTCGACCCGGCGTTGATCCGCTATTACTTCGGCGGCAAGGACGGCCTGCTGCGCGCGGCCACCTTGCACCTGATGGACGTGACCCAGCTGGGCGCCCAGGCGTTGGCCGACGGCCAGGACGTGGAGGCGATGTTGTATGGGCGCATTCGCCTGATCATCGACATTGGCCGGCAGAACCCGCATTTCGTGCAGCTGGTGCTGCGCGAGATCTACCAGGGCGACGACCCCGAGCCCGGCGCGGTGCTGGACCTGATTGCCCAGCGCGGTGTGGCGCTGAGCGCGGCGATCCTTGAGGCCCGGCCGCCTGCGCCGGGCTTGCCGGTTATTGATGCGCGCATGCTGCACGTGGCGCTGGTGGGTGCATGCACCTTCTTCGCCACGGCGCAGCCGTTGTTCGGGGTGCTGTTCACCGGCAGCAGCGATGAAGCGTTGGCCGAGCAGTATTCGCGGTTTCTGACGGGGTTGTTGTTGCGCGGTATCGGCGCAGGCCCGTAGCACTTGTGGGAGCTGGCTTGGCAGCGAGCTGTTGGGGCCATAAAAGCTCGCTGGCAAGCCAGCTCCCACAAGAAGCAAAAAAAGGGAGGCGACCTTGCGGCGCCTCCCTTTTTGTTGCTTGCAACTGTCAGGGTTACTGCCCTTTCACCGCCCCCGGCAACGCGTAGGCAATAATGTAGTCGCCACGGTTGTCGTTAGTGCCGGTACGCGTGGCGCCGCCGACGGTGATTACCACGTACTGCTTGCCGTCACGTGCCACATAGGACATCGGTGCGCCCTGCCCGCCTACGGGCAGGCGGCCGCGCCACAGTTCCTTGCCGCTGTCGTTATCCAGCGCGCGGATGTAGTAGTCCAGGGTGCCGTGGAAGAAGGTCAGGCCGCCCTTGGTCACCAGCGGGCCACCCATGGTCGGCATGCCCAGCGGCATGTTCACGCCCGGCACGATGCCGTGCACCGGTGCGTCCTGGATGCTGCCCATCGGCACTTGCCACTTGGTCTTGCCGGTGGTGAGGTCGATGGCGGTCATGGTGCCGAACGGCGGCTTGAAGCACGGCACGCCCAGGGGCGAGACGAACATCGAGCGCTCGACGCCCCATGGCGTGCCCAGCTGTTCGGAATACTCACCCTCGGTGCTCGGCTTCAGGCCGACGCGGGCGGCTTCTTCACGCTTGATGAAGCGGCCCCACTGCGCCATGCGGATGTCGTTGACGATCAGCGTGCCGGTGGAGGCGTCGATGGCGCCGCCGCCCCAGTTGATGCCACCGTAGTAGCCTGGGTAGATCAGCGTGCGCTGGCCGTCGGTGATCGGCGTGAACTCGCCTTCCCAACGCATTTCCTTGAAGTCGATGCGGCACATCAACTGGTCAAACACGGTGGCGCCCCACATGTCCGACTCTTTCAGGCGCTCGGCGCCTACCGACAGTTGCGAGTACGGCTGGGTGGGCGAGATGTGCATGCCCGGCATGCCATCGGTGGCCACCGCGCGCTCTTCCACCGGGAACACCGGTTTGCCGTCGCGGCGGTCGAGCACGAAGATCTGCCCGCGCTTGGTCATGGCGATGATCACCGGCGTGGTGCTGCCATCCTTGCCCGGCAGATCGTAGAGGATCGGTTGCGCCGACACGTCGTAGTCGAACATGTCGTGGTTGGCGGTGCGGAAGTGCCACTTGTCGACGCCGGTTTTCACGTCGATGGCCACGATGGAATCGTTGTATTCGTCGGAGCCTTCGTGGCGGTTGCCGTTCCAGAAGTCCGGGGTCTGGTTGCCGGTGGGGATGTACACCAGGCCCAGCTTGTCGTCATAGGCGGCGGTGCCCCAGAAGTTCGGCGACTCCTTGGGGTACAGCTCGCCCTCAGGCAGCGGCACGCCACGCTTGGGGTTGCGTGCGTCCCAGGCCCACAGCAGCTCGCCGGTGCGCACGTCGAAGCCACGGGTCACGCCCGAAGGCTCGTCGGTCTTCAGGTTGTCGTTGATCTTGCCGCCCACCACTACCACATCACCGGCCACCAGCGGCGCCGAAGTCAGGTAATAGGAACCGTCGGTGTTGGGGCCGATGCCTTTCAACAGGTCGACCACGCCGTGGTCACCAAAGCTGTCGCACAGCTTGCCGGTGTCGGCGTCCAGCTCCAGCAGGCGCGCGTCGACGGTGGTGGTGACGATGCGGCGGCGGCATTCGGCGGGCTGCGCGGGGGCCGCGGCAGGCGCGATCTGGGCAGCGCTGGCGGTGGCCTTGTCGGCGTCGTAGTAACCTACGCCGCGGCAGCGTTTCCACCCCTTGTTGGACGGGGTTTCCTTGATGTGGGCGTCGAACTTCCACTTCTGCTGGCCGGTGACCGGGTCCAGCGCGAACACGTTGTTCAGCGGCGAGCACAGGTACACGGTGTCGTCGACCTTCAGCGGCGTACCCTGGTACTCGGCGCCGTTGATGGCCATGTCGCCGGTGTGGAAGGTCCAGGCCACCTGCAGGTCCTTGACGTTGGCCTTGTTGATCTGCTCGAACGGGGCAAAGCGCTCGCCATGGGTGTTGCGCCCGTAGGCGGTCCAGTCATTGCCGTCGGCCTTGCCGGCGTCCGGGGCGATGACCTTGGCGGTGGCGCCAGGCTCGGCCACCACGGTGGGGTGCGGCTGGAACATGCCGTAGGCGATACCGGCGACGCTGGCGAACAGTGCCAGGCAGATGCCAGTGCGCGGGCCAGCGGTGAGCAGGCGGCGGTTGCCGTCCAGCAGTGGCACCAGCAGGGTAACCACCAGGGCGATGACGATGAAGGTCATCAGCCGCGGCACCAACTGCCAGAAGTCGAAGCCCACTTCCCACAGCGACCACACCAGGGTCACGGCCAGCAACGCCAGGCCCAGCCAGGCGGCCACCACCTTGCGGCGTACCAGTGCCACGCCGCACGCCACCATCAGCGCACCCGCCAGCAGGTAGTACCAACTGCCGCCCAGGGACGCCAGCTTGCCGCCGCCTGCCAACACCGCCAGCCCCAGCATCGCCAGTATCAGGCCGATGGCGATGGGCACGATTTGTCTCGCTCGCATAAATATTCCCGTTTCGAGGTTCAAGAGGCGCAGACGCGCCCACGGCGCCTGCGGACAACCCCGCCGCACCCTTGAAGAATTGATTTTCCCGAAGGCCCTGAACCAAGCAACTCAAGGCCGAAATTTATGGAAGCGCTTCCATTTTTGTTGCAAAAAAATCAGCTCGCCGGCGATAACCACATGAAAAATATGGCTGTTTGCCAGCTGCTGAATGGCGGCGAGTCTATGGGCGGGCATTCACTGCGTCAATACGCCACATGACAAAAGAGAACAATTATCATCATTCATGAATCCTGCTTCGCCCTGCCCTGGCATCCGCAGAGCCCGTGGAAATAGGTATCATGCCCGCGACAATGACCGTGAAGCCCCCTGCCCCATGAGTAAGAATTTCGTCACCCTGGACGACGTCGCCGCCGCTGCCGGCCTGAGCCGCGCGCAAGTGTCCCGGGCCCTGAGCGGCGGCCAGGGCGTGCGCGCCGAAACCCGCAAGCACGTCGACGCCATCGCCGCCCAGCTCAACTACCAGCCTAACCTGGCGGCGCGCAGCCTGGCCTCGGCGCGCTCCTCCATCGTCGGCCTGGTGATTGGCGACCTGAAGAATCCCTTCCACATCCAGCTGGCCGAAGCCGTGGACCGCGAATTGACCGACGCCGGTTTTGACCCGGTGACGTCCCTGCGCGCCGCCGAAAACCCCAACGTCATCGCCGACCGCCTGCTGCGCCTGCGCGCCACCGGCGTGGTGATGATCGGCACGCACCACACCACCAGGGCCATCGCCGACATTGCCGAGCAGATGCCCTGCGTGTACATCGGCAGCAAGCGCATCAACCACCCCCGCGTCACCGCCATTGCCGTGGACGACGAGTCCGGCGTGCGCCAGGCCATGGCGCACCTGTTGGCGCTGGGGCACCGGCGTATCGTCAACCTGGGCGGCAGCAGCATCGAAGCCTCGGCGCGCCAGCGCACCAAGGTCTACAGCGAAGTAATGGAAGCTGCCGGGCTGCTGCCGGTGTCGTTTCCCGGCTTCCATGACGCCGCCTCCGGGCGACGCGGCGTGGACCTGGCGTTCGCCGACGGCCAGCGGCCCACGGCTATTTTCGCCTCCAACGACTGCATCGCCCTGGGCGCCATCGACCGCCTGAAAAGCATGGGGCTGTCGGTGCCGGAGGACGTGTCGGTAATCGGTTTCGATGATATTCCCGATGCCGGGACAGAGGTGTTCTCGCTGTCCACCATCCGCCAGGACTGCGACCAGCAGGCCAAGGCCTCGGTGGCGGCGCTGAAAGCCATCCTGGAAGGCGGAAAGGGGGTGGTGCGCCAACGCATCATGCCGGTGACCATGGTGGTGCGCAGGTCCACCACGACCCCGGCCGCTTGACGCTAGTGGCTCATTTGGAGACGGGCATGGCGAACTCGGCGCCCTGCTCGATGCTCTCCGACCAGCGCTGCATGATCGACTTCTGCTTGGTGTAGAACCGCACGCCTTCGGTGCCGTAGGCGTGCATGTCGCCGAACAGGCTCTTCTTCCAGCCACCGAAGCCGTGCCAGGCCATGGGCACCGGGATGGGCACGTTGATGCCGACCATGCCCACCTCGATGCGCCGGGCGAACTCGCGGGCGATGTTGCCGTCACGGGTGAAGCAGCTGACGCCGTTGCCGAACTCGTGGGCGTTGACCAGTTGCAGCGCTTCGGCGAAATCGCGCACGCGCACGCAGGCCAGCACCGGGCCGAAGATTTCCTCGCGGTAGATGCTCATTTCCGGGGTCACATGGTCGAACAGCGTGGCGCCCAACCAGAAGCCGTTTTCCAGCCCCGACTCGCCAGGCCTGTAGTCGCGGCCATCGAGCAACAGCTGTGCGCCCGCCTCCACGCCCTGGCCGATGTAGCCCTTGATGCGCTCCAGCGCGGCGCGGGAGACGATGGGGCCCATCTCGGCCTTGAGGTCGCGGCCGTCGGTGATGCGCAGTTCACGGGCACGCTGGGTCAGGGCGGCGACCACCTTGTCACCCACGTCACCCACCAGCACTGCCACGGAAATGGCCATGCAGCGCTCGCCGGCACTGCCGTAGGCGGCGCCCATCAGCGCGTCGACCGTGCGGTCTATATCGGCGTCAGGCATCACCACCATGTGGTTCTTGGCCCCGCCCAGGCCCTGCACACGCTTGCCGTGGCGGGCGCCGGTCTCGTAGATGTACTGGGCGATGGGCGTCGAGCCGACGAAGCTGATGGCGCGCACGTCGGGGTTTTCCAGCAGCGCGTCGACCGCTTCCTTGTCGCCCTGCACCACGTTGAACACGCCCTTGGGCAGGCCGGCTTCGCGCAGCAGCTCGGCCATGAACAACGAGGCGCTCGGGTCGGTGGGGCTGGGTTTGAGGATGAAGGTGTTGCCGGCGGCGATGGCGATCGGGTACATCCACATGGGCACCATCACCGGGAAGTTGAACGGCGTGATGCCGGCCACCACGCCCAGGGCCTGGCGCATGGTCCAGTTGTCCATGCCGCGCGAGACCTGGTCGGAGTGCTCGCCCTTGAGCAGGTGTGGGATGCCGCAGGCAAACTCGAGGATGTCGATGCCGCGGTCCACTTCGCCCTGGGCGTCGGTAAACACCTTGCCGTGCTCGGCGACGATGATGTGCGCCAGTTCGTCCTTGCGCTCGCGCAGCAAGTGCAGGTACTGGAACAGCACGCGGGCGCGACGGATGGGTGCGGTCTCGCTCCAGTCGCTGAAGGCGGCCTGGGCGGCGGCGACGGCTTCGTCGACGGTCTGCCGGCTGGCCAGCGCCACGCGGCCGGTGACGGCGCCGGTGGCCGGGTTGTAGACGTCCTGGTAGCGGTCATCGCGCGACACGCGCTGGTCGTTGATGTAGTGCTCGATGGTGGTGGTCATGGCAGTTGATCCTGGGTGAGGGACAAGGCTGGCAGCCCGCGTTGAACACACCTTAGGCTTTCACTTTGTTCCAGACCAGAGCAGAATCCAGAACTGATTGTCCACGCAGGCGAACAATACCCCCATGGAAAAGTCCGAGATCGAAGGCTTGTGGACGCACATCCACTGGCTGTCGGTGCTGGAGGAACACGGCACCTACACCGCCGCCGCAGCGCGCCTGGGCGTGAGCAAATCGGCGGTGAGCCAGCGCATCAGCGACCTGGAAAAGGCCACCGGCACCCGCCTGGTCACCCGCACCACGCGCAGCGTGCGCCTGACCGACGCCGGCCAGTCGCTGACCCGCGAGGTGCGCAGCGCCTACGAACACATTGCCCGCAGTTTTTCCTCGGTGCGTGATTCAGCCGGCGAGATCCGCGGCCTGGTGCGCCTGACCGCGCCGGTGGCGTTCGCCCGCCAGCAGTTGGTGCCGCACCTGTCGGGGTTCCTGCGCCAGTACCCGCAGGTGCGCATCCAGCTGGACGTATCCGACGCCCTGAGTTCGCTGGCTGCCGAGGGTTACGACCTAGCCGTGCGCCACGGCTTCCAGGTGCCCGAAACCCATGTGGCGTGGAAGCTGTGCGACACCCATTCGGTGCTGGTGGCCACCCGCGATTACCTGCAACGCGAGGGCCAGCCCCATGACCCGGCGGCGCTGGCCGGGCACAACTGCCTGTACTACCCGCGCGGGGCCGACCAGCCGGCCTGGACCTTCGAACACGCCAGGGGCGGCGAGCGCGTCACCGTGCCGATCGCCGGCAGCTTCGCCACCAACAACAGCGAAGCCCTGCGCGACGCCGCCCTGAACCACCTGGGCATCGCCCTGCTGCCGGACTTCAGCGCCCAGGCGGCGCTGAATGCAGGTACCCTGGTACACGTGCTCAAGGACTGGACGCTGAAAGGTGCCTTCGCCGACGAGATCTACCTGATACGCCCTTATTCGCCCCATGTGCCGAAGTCGGTGACGGCGTTGGTGGCGTACCTCAAGGCGCGGCTGGCGGGCGGGTTCACCGCCAGGGCGTAGCAGCGGCGGGGCGGCCATCCGCCGTGGGCCGCGTCATGCGGGGTGCCTGATGCACTGCGGTCGCAAGACGCAGCCTGCGGCAGCTGCTACGCGGGTTCGGTGTAGCCCTTCTTCAGTGCACACCGGAGCCTGTAGCAGCGGCCGCAGGCCGCGTCCGAACACACCGCATATCCCCCGGCACGCAGCCTGGCGGCAGCTACGCGAATGCGTATACCCCTTAGATCGCGTCGACTGCATCGCGGCCAAGGCCGGCTCCTACCACGAACGGTGTAGGAGCCGACTTTAGTCGCGATGCAGGCAACGCAGTTTCAAGACCTGAGAACGCGTCACAGACGCCACGCTTCGAGAGGCACGGCGCAGGCAATCAAGGCCGACTGCCGACCTCCACCTGCTGGGCGGTCCAGGCTTTGACCTGCTCGCTCAGGCTCAGCCCCAGGCCGGGGCGCTTGGGCACCAGCATGCGGCCGTCGCGGGTTTCCAGGCGTTCGTTGAACAGCGGCTCCAGCCACTCGAAGTGCTCCACCCAAGGCTCGGTCGGGTAAGCAGCGGCCAGGTGCACGTGCAGCTCCATGGCGAAATGCGGCGCCAGCATCAGCCCGGCCTGCTCGGCCATGGCCGCCACCTTCAGGTAGGGGGTGATGCCGCCCACGCGCGGCGCGTCGGGCATCAGGAAGTCGGCGCCGCGCAGCTTGATGAACTCGGCGTGCTCGGCAACGCTGGTGAGCATCTCGCCGGTGGCGATGGGGGTGTCGAACTGTTGCGCCAGGGCAGCGTGGCCTTCGGCGTCGTAGCAGTCCAGCGGTTCCTCGATCCAGATCAGGTTGTACTGCTCGAACTGCCGGCACATGCGCTGGGCGGTGGGCCGGTCCCACTGCTGGTTGGCGTCGACCATCAGCGGGAATTTGTCGCCCAGGTGGCGGCGCACGGTGCTGACGCGTTCGATGTCGATGGCGCAGTCCGGCTGGCCGACCTTGAGCTTGATGCCGCCGATGCCCTTTTCGCGCGACAGGTCGGTGTTCTTCAGCAACTGGTCTAGCGGCGTGTGCAGGAAGCCGCCGGAGGTGTTGTAGCAGCGCACGCTGTCGCGCTGGGCACCCAGCAGGCGCGCCAGCGACAGGTTGGCGCGCTTGGCCTTGAGGTCCCACAGGGCCACGTCGAAGGCGCCGATGGCCTGGGTGGACAGGCCGCTGCGGCCCACCGAGGCACCGGCCCAGCACAGCTTGGTCCACAGCTTGGCGATGTCACTGGGGTTTTCGCCGAGCAGCGCCGGGGCGATCTCCTGGGCGTGGGCGAACTGCCCCGGGCCCCCTGCCCGCTTCGAATAGCTGAAACCCAGGCCACGGTGGCCATCCCTGGTCTCGATCTCGGCGAACAGCATGGCGATCTCGGTCATCGGCTTCTGCCGCCCGGTGAGCACCTTGGCGTCACTGATGGGGTTGGCCAGCGGCAGGAACACCGAGGACACGCGCACCCAGGCAATAGCGTCGTCGTCACCGGTGGGCAAAGCTTGTTGTTGTGTGAGCATGAGCGCTCTCCTTGTTAACGGGACAGGGAAGAATCGGGGGTGGCCGCAGGCGTGGCCCGGGGCTGCGGTTCGGCGAAGTCATCGAGGTCCAGGCGCTTGAGCGGCCCGACGATGAACAGGTAGGCGAAGGCGCCCAGCAGGCCCAGGGCGGCCACGTACATCAGCGCCACATCGAAGGAGCCCAGCTGGTTGATCATCACGCCGATGGCGATGGGCGTGACGATGCTGGCCAGGTTGCCGCAGAAGTTGAACATGGCGCCGCTGATGCCCATGGCTCGCGCTGGTGACACGTCGCCGACGATGCACCAGCCCAGGTTGCCGACGCCCTTGGCGAAGAACGCCAGGGACATCACCGCGATCACCACGGTGAGCGAGGCGCTGTAGTTGGCGACGACGATGCTGCTGGACAGCAGCAGGCCGCAGATGATCGGGGTCTTGCGCGCGGCGGTGAGGCTGAAGCCCTTGCGCAGCATCCAGTCCGACCACACGCCCCCCACTACCCCGCCCAGGCAGCCGGCGACGGGCGGGATGGCCGCTACCAGGCCGACCTTGAGCAGGGTCATGCCCTTGGCTTCGATCAGGTAGGTGGGGAACCAGGTCAGGAAGAACCAGGTGATGGAGGTGAGGCAGAACTGGCCCAGGTAGATGCCGACCATCATGCGGTTGGCGCCGATGGCCTTGACGCGCTGCCAGCTGAACGGGGTCTTCACGTCGCCGATGGTGGGCAGGCCGCCACCGGCCTCGATGTAGTCGATCTCGGCCTGGTTGACGCGGTGGTCCTTGCGCGGCTCGCGCACCAGGCGGAACCAGGCCAGGCCAATGGCGATGCCGGCAAGGCCGGTGACCCAGAACACATGCTGCCAGCCCCAGGTGCTGACCAGCCACACCATCAGCGGCGTGAACGCCGCCAGGGCGAAATACTGCGCCGACTGGAACACCGCCGTGGCCAGGCCACGCTCCTGGCGCGGGAACCACATCACCGTCAGGCGGTTGTTGGCCGGGAACGCCGGGGCCTCGGCCACGCCCATCAAGAAGCGCAGGCCGAACAGCACCAGGAACGCCGAGGCGAAGTAGTCGACGTAGCCCTGCAGGAAGGTCAGCGTCGACCACAGGATCAGGCTGGCGCCCAGCACCACCCGCGAGCCATAGCGGTCGAGGATCACCCCGCCCGGCAGCTGCATGGCGGTGTAGGCCCACCCGAAGGCGGAAAAGGCGATGCCCATGGTCATGGCGTCGAAGCCCAGGTCGCCGCGCATGCTCGGGGCGGCGATGGACAGCGTGGCGCGGTCGACGTAGTTGAACACCGTGACGATGAAAATCAGCGTCAGGATCAGGTAGCGGACGCGGGTCCTGGCGACGGGGGGCGTGGCTGGGTTCACTTGTTATTTTCCTTGTTGTGAGTGGTGCGGTGGCTCGGTGCAAGCTCCTTTGATACGAAAATGATTGCGCAATCATCAGCACTTATAAAATACACTGATTGCGCAATCATGCAACGGCTATCCGTCAGGCACAGGTACGTTGCAACCAACGTAGGAGCCGACCTTGGTCGCGATCAACAAACGCCGATCTGTAGCCGCTGCCGTCAGGCTGCGCTGGCCGGTGTGAACCCTGCAAGTCTTCAGCGCGGCATAGGGCCAGCGCAGCCTGCGGCAGCGGCTACGCGGTGCCTATGGCCGCCCCAGCCCTACAAGCCATGGCCGTTATGCAGGCGACATCAAAGGTGTGTGGGTTAAGATATCTCCCCCTCCCCACCGTAGACCCGCCCCCCTGATGGCCAAGAAGTCGAACAAGGACCTTTCACTTTCCGCCAGCGGCGCCGCCGGCGTGCCCGGCTACACGTTGATCGACGTGGCACGCGTGGCCGGGGTCTCGCCCATTACCGTGTCGCGCGCCCTGCACCGCCCCGAGCTGGTCAGCGAGCGCACCCGCGACAAGGTGCGCGAGGCCGCGCGGGCCATGGGCTACGTGCCGAACATGCTGGCTGGCGGGCTGGCCACCAACAAAAGCCGGCTGGTGGCGATTTTCCTGCCCACCATTGCCAACTCGATCTTCTC
Source organism: Pseudomonas imperatae (assembly GCF_057128625.1). NCBI lineage: Bacteria > Pseudomonadati > Pseudomonadota > Gammaproteobacteria > Pseudomonadales > Pseudomonadaceae > Pseudomonas > Pseudomonas imperatae. The sequence continues at coordinate 21,276 of NZ_JBSKHP010000038.1, forward strand.
CGACACCGTGCAGGCGGTGATGGACCGCCTCACCGCCGCCGGTTATCAGACCCTGATCGGCCTCACCGGCTACAGCGCCGAGCAGGAAGAAGCGCTGCTGGAAGCCGTGCTGGGCCGGCGCCCCGACGGCATCGTGCTGACCGGCACCCTGCACACCGAGGCCAGCCGCCAGCGCCTGGCCTCGGCGCGCATTCCGGTGGTGGAAGCCTGGGATTTGAGCGAGGCGCCCATCGACATGCTGGTGGGTTTTTCCCACGAACAGGTGGGCGTGGGTATTGCCCGCAACCTGCTGGGCAAAGGCTACCGGCGCTTCGCCGTGGTGACCCTGGACGACCCGCGTGGGCTGCGCCGCGTGGCCAGCCTGAAAGCCGAGCTGCAGGCCCACGGCATCACCGACACCCCCACCGAAATACTCCCCGCCCCCGCCACCCTGGCGTCCGGCCGCCTGGGCCTGCAGGGCCTGCTGGACAAGGGCCATGGCCCGCAGGTGGTGGTGTGCAGCTCGGACACCATTGCCCAGGGCGTGCTGGCGGAAGCGGCCTGCCGCGGCCTTCGCGTGCCGGAAGACCTGGCGGTGATGGGCTTCGGCGACCTGAGCAGCGCCGCCCACGTGCACCCGCCGCTGTCCACCGTACAGGTGAACGGCGCGTTGATCGGCCAACAGGTGGCCGAGGCGTTGCTGGCACGGTTGCGCGCCACACCAGGCACCGAGGCGGCGGCGCCGGTGTGCATTGATACGGGGTTCAGCATCATTGATCGGCAGAGCACGCGCAATATCGGCTAGCCGCCATTTGCGTCTAAGCATAATGCTATTGGGTATTTGGTATATACCAAATACCCAATTATAAAGGGCCATCACTTCACAGCGAACAAGGCCTTCCCCTCCATGCAGTCACTGCGGATCATGCTCGAATACTTCCATCCCTGGCCCAACTCGGCCGGCTTCTACCTGGCGCGTGAACGCGGCTGGTACGCCGACGCCGGCCTTGACGTGGAGCTGTGCGTGCCCGACCCAGAGCGTGGCGACAGCCTGCAGCACCTGCTGGACGGCGCGGTGCAGTTGAGCGTGTTCCCCAGCAATCGCCTGTTGGTGCGCCGCGACCAGGGCCAGCCGCTGAAGGGCGTGGCGGCCATCAACCATGACGGCCTGGAGGCCTTCCAGACCCTGCGCGAATTTGACATCCAGCGCCCCCGCGACCTGATGGGCAAGCGCCTGGCCATGAACCCCACCCCGCGCGGGCTGGCCATGGTGCGCGACCTGGTGCGCCAGGACGGTGGCGACCCGGACGCGGTGATCATCGTCGATGCCGGCGCCCGCGAGCTGCGCCCCGAGGAGCTGGCCGCCGGCGTGGCCGATGCCAGCTTCGGTGGCTACTGGGCCTGGGAGGCGCTGATGGACAGCCCGGTGGCGGCCGAATGCCGGGTGGTGCACCGGGTCAGCCGCTGGGGCGCGCCGGCCTACCACAGCTACCTGCTGGGCGCCCGCGAAGACTGGATTGCCGCTAACCCGCAGGTGCTGCGCGCTTTCCTTGCCGCCACTACGCGCGGTTTTGAAAGCGTGGCTGCCGAACCGCAACTGGCGCGCCAGGCGTACGAGCGGGTGATTCCCTATTTCCCCGGCGCCCTGATCGAGCAGTCGCTGAGCCACATCGCCCCCACCTGGCTGCACCAGGGTCGGTTTGGCCAGCAGCGCCAGGCGCTGCTGGAACCCTATGCCCACTGGCTGCACCAGCATGGCATCCTGACGCAGCCCGATGCCTGGGCCAACGCCACCACCAACGAGTACCTGCCCGGGGAGGCGCGATGAGCCAACTGCTGCACAGCCATGGCCTGGCCGGCGAAATAGTCGCGCCGGTATGGGCGCCGCTGACCGAGGCCGAGTTGCAACCGCTGCTGGCCCACTACCCGCAACTGGGCACCCTGCAGCGCATCGACTGGCACAGCCCGCGGCCCTTCTCCGCCGCCGCGCTGGTCAGCACCGCCCAGGGCCAGTGGTTCGTCAAACGCCATTGCCATCAGGTGCGTTCGCAGCCTTGGCTGGCGGAAGAACACCGTTTCATCCAGCACCTGCGCCGCCATGGCGTACCCGCCCCGGACGTGCAGGTGAACAGCCACGGCGCCACGGCCATCGCCCACGGGCCGTGGACCTATGAGGTGCACGCGCGCTCGGCGGGTGACGACCTGTACCGCGACGCGCAATCCTGGTCGCCGTTCCACAGCCCGGCCCATGCCCACGCAGCCGGCACGGCGCTGGCCCGCCTGCACCTGGCCGCAGCAGGTTTCGACGCCGCGCCACGCCAGGCCAGCGTGCTCACCAGCCGCTGCCACGCCTTCACCCAGCCCGAGCCGCTGGCCGTGCTGTCCGAGCAAATCGCCAACAGCCCGGCGCTGAGCCGCTACCTGGCCGGCCGCGACTGGCGCAGCGAGCTGGCCCATGCCTTGCTGCCCGCCCATGCCGCCCTGTTGCCGCACCTGGCCACGCAAGCGCCGCTGTGGACCCACAACGACTGGCACGCCTCGAACCTGCTGTGGGCTAACGGCGAGGTGCGCAGCGTGCTCGACTTCGGCCTGTGCGACCGCACCTTCGCCCTCTACGACCTGGCCACCGCGCTGGAGCGCAACGCCATTCCCTGGCTGGACCTGGACGCAGGCGGCGTGGCCCGCGCCGACCTGGCCACGGTGGATGCGCTGCTGAACGGCTACGCCAGCGTGCGCCCGCTGTCACCGGCCGACCTGCAGGCGTTGGCCGCCTGGCTGCCGCTGGTGCACGCTGATTTCGCCGTGTCCGAAACCGAGTACTTCGCCGGCATCCTCGACGACCGCGCCAGCGCCGACATCGCCTGGGACGACTACTTGCTGCGCCACGCCCGCTGGTTCCAGGGCCGCGAAGGCCAGCGCCTGATCGAACACCTGCGAGGCGGCTCATGAACCGCTTGCTGGTAGACCCGACCTGGCTGGCAGAACAGTTGAACGCCGGCGACCTGGTGCTGCTGGACGCCACCGTGGACCTGCGCGCGCCGCGCTTCGACGGTGACTACCAGGCCTTCAGCGGCGAACCCGGCTGGCGCGCCGCGCACATTCCCGGCGCCCGCCACGCCGACCTGCTCGAGCGCCTGCACGACGCCCAGGCCCACTACAGCTTCGCCATGCCACCGCTGCCGCAGCTGGCTAGCGAGTTGCAGGCCCTGGGCGTCGGCCAGCACAGCCGCGTGGTGATCTACGACCGCAGCGACGGCTTCTGGGCGGCGCGGTTGTGGTGGATGCTGCGCAGCGTTGGTCTTGCGGCCGCGATTCTGGACGGTGGCCTGAACGCCTGGCGCCAGGCCAGCCTGCCGCTGGCCAGCGGCGCCGCCAACACCCCCGGGGCTGCAACGCCAGCGACCTTGCACATGCAGCCCGGCCACTGGGCCAGCCTGGAACAGGTGCAGGCGGTGAGCGAGGGCCGCAGCCCTGGCCACCTGATCTGCGCCCTGGGCCAGGCCGTGTTCGACGGCAGCGCGACCACCCGCTACAGCCGCCGCGGGCACATTCCCAACAGCCGCAACCGCCCAGCGCGGCAGCTGTTCGACGCAAGTGGGCGCTACTACCCTGCCCCGCTACTGCGCCAGGCCCTGGCGGTGGACGCCTTGCCCGAACCGCTGCTGCTGTACTGCGGTGGCGGCATCTCCGCCGCCGCCACAGCCTTCGCCCTGGCGTTGCTGGGGCGCCACGACGTCACCCTGTTTGACGGCTCGCTGCAGCAATGGAGCGCCGACCCTGCCTTGCCAATGACCACCGGAGCAGCTCCGGCCTGAAAAACCAATAGGTCAAGTAATGACCCGTGCGCGTGGCTTTACCGCCCCGCGCAGGGTAGCCTGCACCCAAAAAAATCATGCGCGACAAGGAGCTGCCCCATGTTTCCCCCTATTCCCTTCCGGGCCCGTGTGCTGGCGACGAGCATTGCCCTCGCCTCGCCGTGGGTGGCCGCGGAAGAACCGACGACGCTGAGCGCCGTCACCGTCACCGGTGACGCGCCCGACAGCTACCGGGCCGATCATGCCTCGGTCACCGGCCTCAGCGATACGCCGCTGCTGGACACCCCTGCCGCCGTGTCGGTGTTCAACGCGCAACTGCTGCAAGACCAGCAGGTGCGCCTGCTCAGCGAAGTGCTGCGCAACGACGCCGCCGTGGGCGACAGCTACGCGCCCATTGGCTACTACGAGAACTTCGTGGTGCGCGGCTTTTCCCTGAACGCCGCCAGCAGCTACAAGATCAACGGCCGCACCATCACTGGCGAGCAGAACGTGGCGCTGGAGAACAAGGAGCAGGTGGAAGTGCTCAAGGGCCTGGCCGGCCTGCAAAGCGGCGTCAGCGAACCGGGCGGGGTCATCAATTACCAGACCAAGCGCCCCACCGACGTGCGCTCGGTGACCGTTTCCACCGACGAGCAAGGCGGCCGCTACCTGGCCACCGACCTGGGCACCTGGTTCGGCAGCGAGCAGCAGTTCGGCATCCGGACCAACCTGGCCCACGAGGACATTCGTTCCTACGTCGACCACGCCGACGGCAGCCGCGACTTCGGCTCGGTGGCCTTCGACTGGAACATCGACCCACGCTCCAGCCTGCAGCTGGACGTCGAATACCAGCACCGCGAACAACGCTCGGTGCCCGGCTACCAGTTGCTGGGCGGCACCGAGGTGCCCCACCACGCCGACCCGCACGACCTGCTGGGCTACCAGAGCTGGTCGAACCCGGTGGGCATCACCTCGCTGAACATGGAAGGCCGCTACCGCTACCAGCTGACCGATGACTGGAGCACGCAACTGAGCCTGTCGCGCAGCCGGGTGATCATCGACGACTACAGCGCCTTCCCCTATGGCTGCTACTACGGCGCCGGCTGCACGGCCACCACCAGTTCGTTCAGCAGCAGCGGCGACTACGACATCTACGACTACCGCGACCCCGACGACACCCGCCGCAACGACGAGGCCGAGGCCTCGCTGAGCGGCGCGTTCAACGCCTTCGGCCTGCGCAACGAACTGGACGTGGGCGTCAGCGCGTTCCGCCGTACGGTGGACCAGCGCGACGCCATCAACGAGTACGTGGGCAGCGGCAACATCGGCGCCACGCCGCCCACCTACGCACCCTACGACGGCAGCCTGAACCACACCTACCGTCACCTCGACAGCCGCCAGTACGGCCTGTTCATCAACGACCGCCTGCACCTCAACGAACAGTGGCAGCTGGTGCTGGGCGGCCGCGAGGTGCGCCTGGACGAAAAGGCCTTCGACGCCGACGGCACCACCACGCGCCATACGCAGATGTGGGAGTTCCTGCCCAACCTGGCGGTGGTCTACAAGCCCACCGACGACCTGTCGCTGTACACCCGCTACAGCAAGGGCCTGTCCCTGGGCAGCGAGGCGTCGTGGTTCGCCAGCAACGCCGGCGAAACCCTGGCCCCGACCCTCTCGCGGCAGCTGGAAGTGGGCATCAAGCAGGACTGGCAACGCCTGAGCCTGGGCGCGGCGCTGTTCCAGATCACCCAGGCCTACCAGTTCCCGCGGCCCAACGGCGACGGCACCTTCACCTACGTGCAACAGGGCAAGCAGAAGAACATCGGCCTGGAGCTGACCGCCAGCGGCCGCGCCACCGAGCGCCTGCAGCTCAACGCCAGCGTCGCCGCCACCCGCGCGCGGGTCACCGACAGCGGCGTGGACGCCTACGAAGGCCACCAGGCCATCAACGTGCCCACCCTGCGCGCCAGCTTCTACGGCGACTACAGCGTGCCAGGCATCGACGGCCTGGCGCTGCTGGGCGGCGTGCAGTACAGCGGCAAGAAATACGCGAACCGCGAAGGCACGGTGCAGGTCGGCGATTACGCGGTGTTCAACGCCGGCAGCCGCTACACCACGCGCATCGAAGGGTACGATACGGTGTTTCGCCTGAGCGTCGACAACCTCTTCGACAAACGCTACTGGCGCGACGTGGGCGAATACGCCGGCGACGACTACCTGTTCCTGGGCGCCCCGCGTACCGCGCGGCTGTCCGCCACCGTCAACTTCTAAGGGCTGCAACCATGTCGAACCTGGAAATACTCGCGGTCATCGTCAACGTCCTCGGCGTCTGGCTGACCGCCCGCCGCACCCCCTGGTGCTGGCCCGTGGGCGTAGTGGCGGTGCTGCTTTACGTGTGGATTTTCTATGACGTGAAGCTGTACTCGGACATGCTGCTGCAGGTGCTGTTCGCCGGCCTGCAGGGCTACGGCTGGTGGCGCTGGCGCACCGGGCGCCTGGCCCAGGGCAAGGTGCGTATCGAGCCGTTGCCGGCGCGCGTGGCGCTGCTGAGCCTAGTGGCCGGCGCCGTGCTGTCGGTGCTGCTGGGCACGGCCATGGCGCACTTCACCGACGCCGCCGTGCCGTGGCTGGACGCCACCCTCACCGGCTACAGCCTGGTGGCCAGCTATTGGGCGGCGCGCAAGTTCGTCGCCAATTGGTGGCTGTGGATCGTCCTGGATGCGGTGTACACCGGCCTGTACTACTACAAGGAACTGCCGCTGACCGCGGTGCTGTACGCCGGCTTCATCGTGCTGGCAGTGTATGGCCTGCGCGCCTGGCAGCGTGACCTGGCGCAGCAGCCGCGCGAAGCGGCGCTGCAGGCGGTGGCATGAGCATCCGCCCCGCCCAGGCCCAGTACCTGCGCATTGGCGAGCAGCTGGCCGAGGACATCGCCAACGGCCGCCTGGCGCCGGGCGCGCGCCTGGCCACCGAACGCGACATGGCCGCGCAGTTCGGCTGCACCCGCGTCACCCTGCGCCAGGCACTGCAGCGCCTGGAGGCCCAGGGCGCGTTGTACCGCGGCCACCGGCGCGGCTGGTTCGTGTCGCCGGTGCCCATCCGCTACGACCCCACGCGCATCACCGGCTTCATGGACTACGTCAGCGCCCAGGGCCGCGAGCCGCGCACCGAGTGCCTGCTGGCCGAGCTGCGTGCGGCCGATGCCTGGCTGGCCCAGCGCATGCAGGTAGCCGTCGGTGAGCCGTTGTTCCAACTGCAGCGGCGGCGCTGGGTGGACGGCCGCCCGGTGCTGCTGGAGACCAACGTGCTGAACCCCAGCGCCTGCCCCGGCCTGCTCGACCAGCGCCTGGACGGTTCGCTGACCGCCCTGCTGCGCGACCATTACGGCCGCCAGCAGGCACGCAGCCAGATCAGCCTCAAGCCGTGCCTGCTGGACGAGGAGCAGAGCGAACGGCTGGAGATTGCCAGCGGCTCCAGCGGGTTGTACCTGGAGCGGCTGTGCTTTGACGAGGACGGCAACGTGGTGGAGCTGGACCTGGAATTCTGGCGCCCGGATGCGGTGGAAGTGACGCTGGCGGTAGATGGTTGAGCCGCCCCCGTACCAGTAACTGTCTTGAAACGGCGTCGTCTGCATCGCGACTAAAGTCGGCTCCTACGCCGTACGTGGTAGGAGCCGGCCTTGGCCGCGATGCAGGCGACGCGATAGACGAGGCCCCGTGGGCCGCGTCCGCAGGCTCCGCGCAATGCCCGGACGCGGCCTGGTGGCCGCTGCTACAGGGCGGTGCGCAATGCTTAATGGCTCAACTGGCTGCTGAACTGCCCCACCGCGTCCACCACCTTGCGCGCGCCGTCCTGGATTTCGGCGATCACCTCGCCGGACTGCGCCGCCAGCGCCAGCCCCTGTTCGGCCTGGCGCTTGCCCTGTTCGATGACCTGCACCGCGTCCGCTGCCAGTTTCTGGTTCTGCAGCACCACCGTGACGATCTCGTCGGTGGCGGTGCTGGTGCGCGAGGCCAGCTGGCGCACTTCGTCGGCCACCACGGCAAAGCCACGGCCCTGCTCACCCGCCCGCGCCGCCTCGATGGCCGCGTTCAGCGCCAGCAGGTTGGTCTGGTCGGCAATGCTGCTGATGCTCTTGATGATGGTGCCGATCACCTGGGACTGCTGGTCCAGGGCGGCGATGCCATCGGCGGCGGCCTGCATCTGCGCCGCCAGCTGGCGCATTACCTCGACGGTGTCCTGCACCACGCCGCTGCCCCGGCGCGCGGCGGCGTCGGTGTCTTCCGAGGTGGTGTAGGCGATGTCCGCCGCCTGGGCCACGGCCTGTTCGCGGTTGACCAGGTCGGTGATCACCGTGGCGAACTTCACCACTTTGTACAGGCGGCCCTGGACGTCGGCGATGGGGTTGTAGGAGGCTTCCAGCCACACCACGCGGCCGGCGCTGTCCAGGCGCTTGAAGCGGTCGGCGACGAATTCACCCCGGCGCAGGGTGTCCCAGAACGCCTGGTACTGGGCCGAGTTGGCTTCCTCGGCCGAGCAGAACATACGGTGGTGCTTGCCCTGCACCTGTTCCAGGCGGTAGCCCATGCCGCTGAGGAAGCGGCTGTTGGCCGTCTGCACGTTGCCGTCCAGGTCAAACTCGATCACAGCGGTGGAGCGCTGCAGGGCGTCGATCAGGTTCTGGTGCTCGCGGGAGGTTTCGATGGTGCGCGTCAGGTCGTTGGCATACACCGAGCAATGAATCACCTTACCGTCGCTGTCGCGCACCGGCTGCACGATGGCGCGCAACCAGGCCTCGCCGCCGTCGCCACGCATCAGCTGCAAGGCCCCGGCCCAATGGGCGCCGGCCTGGATGGCGGCCTTCATGCGGCTGAAGTGGTCGGTGGCGCGGGCGTCACTGGGCACCAGGTCCACCAGGGCGCGGCCGGTGAGTTGTTCGCTGCGGTGGCCCAACTCCTTGTCGAAGTTGGCGTTGGTGTACAGGATCCGGCCCTGGGGGTCGAGCGTCAGCACCAGCATCTCGCTGTCCAGGCTACGCTGCACCTGCTCCATGGAGGACAGCTTCTCGCGCAGGCGCGCCGACTCTTCTTTCAACCGCTTGTTAAACATGACCACATCTCAAGGCTCATAGGCTGGTGGCATCACTATCGGCTTGGAAATGAGGGGCTTGAGTGCAAAAACTGTTATTGTCCTACAATATTTTTCCTGCTGTTTGCGCCGCTATTCCCACAGGAGTGCCCCCATGCCCGAACTTACCCATTGGCTGGCCTTCGCCCTGATTTCCCTGGGCATGGTGCTCACCCCAGGCCCGAACATGGTCTACCTGATTTCGCGCTCCATCTGCCAGGGCCGCAAGGCGGGGTTGATCTCCTTGGGCGGCGTGGCGCTGGGCTTCGTGGTGTACATGCTGTGCGCGGCGTTGGGCATCACCGCCCTGCTGATGGCGGTGCCGTTCGCCTACGACACCCTGCGCGTGGGCGGCGCCCTGTACCTGCTGTACCTGGCCTGGCAGGCGGTGAAGCCGGGTGGCCGCTCGCCGTTCCAGGTGCGCGACCTGCCCGCCGACAGCCCGCGCCGGTTGTTCGCCATGGGCCTTGTGACCAACCTGCTCAACCCCAAGATCGCGGTCATGTACCTGTCGCTGCTGCCGCAGTTCATCACCCCCGCCGGCCATGGCAGCGTGCTGGGGCAGTCGCTGGTGCTGGGCGCCACGCAGATCGTCATCAGCGTCAGCGTCAACGGCCTGATCGCCCTGACGGCGGGCAGCATTGCCGTGTTCCTCGGTGGCCGGCCGCTGTGGCAGACCGTGCAGCGCTGGCTGATGGGCACCGTGCTGGCGGGCCTGGCGGTGCGCATGGCACTGGAAAGCCGGCGGTGAGAGGTTTACGTAACCTTTACGAAATGTAGACGTCTGCTGACACGAATCCGTTGTTTCATAGCTCCATGGCGAACCCATATCCGCCTGAGGAGACACCCATGATTTCGAAGATGACCCAAGCCCTGATCCTGTCCGGTTGCCTGATTGCCGCCGGCACCGCCAGCGCAGGCGAACGCAACGTGGTCGTGCCTGTCATCGCTGGAGCCGTGGTAGGCGCAGTCGTCGCTGGCGCGCTGAGTGGCCCGTCGTACCATGAACACTACTACCGCCCGGCGTACCAGCAGGGTTACTACCAGCCGGTGTACCAGCCGGTGACATATGTGCCGGTGGCCCCGCGCCCTTACTACTATGGTTATGGCGGCCACTACCATCATGACGGTTACGGTTATGACCATGGCCGGGGTTATGGCCGCTGGTAGGTGGTGCGCCTGACGCGGCCTGCGGCCGCTGCTACGGCTGTAGCAGCGGCCGCAGGCCGCGTCCGGCCCCAACACAGACACATCACGCACGCCACGGACACATCGCGCCGCCATTCACCCTGTACCTGAACTTGTCACAATCGCGTCCCCGACGATACCGATAGTAGCCACCTTGACTTGTATCCAAGGAGCTACACCGTGTTGCACCGCATTGTGTTTTCGCTGTCTGTGTTGAGTCTGTCCATCTCCGCCGCGCAGGCCGCCGAGACCTACGCCCTCGATACGCCGATCCTGTCGACCATCGACAACTTCCGCGACATCGCCGGCACCACCACCGCCTACACCACCGCCAACGACGGCACCATGCGCGCCGGCGTGTTCTACCGCTCCAACGCGCTGTCGGGTTCGGCCGCCGACATCGCCACCCTCAACACCCTGGGCATTACCGCGGTGTATGACCTGCGCACCGCCAGCGAGATCGCCGCCACCCCGGACAGCCCGCTGACCGGCGCCACCTACACCAACATCGACATCATCGGCAACGCCTCTTCCGGCGCCAACATCACTTCGATTTCGGTCAGCAGCGCCGCCGACGCCGTGGCCATGATGCAGGAGACCAACCGCGAGTTCGTCAGCGACGCCGGCATGCGCAGCCAGTTCGCTACCCTGTTCAACGACCTGGCGTCCACCGACGGCGCCGCGCTGTTCAACTGCACCGCCGGCAAGGACCGCACCGGCTGGACCGCCGCCGTGCTGCTGAGCATCGCCGGGGTGGACAGCGCCACCATCATGGCCAACTACCTGGCCACCAACGACTACACCGCCACCCGTGTGGCCGCCACCCTGGCGGCGCTGCCCTCGAGCATGGCGGCCATCTACGAGCCGCTGCTGACCGTGGACGCCAGCTACCTGCAGGCCGGCCTCGACGAGATCACCGCGCTGTACGGCAGCATGGACAACTACCTCAAGGAAGGCCTGGGCCTGTCGCAAGCCACCATCTACGTGCTGCGCGGCAAGATGGTGTACTACAACAGCCTGCCCGGCCAGGACGCCATGGTAGGCAACGCCGCCGCTGGCGCGCTGCTGCTGCAACGCCTGCAGAACAGCAGCCTGTCGGGCGCCTACACCGACTACAACTACTACCTGCAATCGGCCATCGACGCCGGCACCCTGGGCGGCGTGCAGAACACCATCGGCGGCCAGGTGCACGCCGACGCCGCCGCCTTCCTGCTGCGCCAGAACGCCCTGATCGACGCCGCCGCGGCGCCCTACACCAGCGGCACCGACCTCAAGGTCGGCCAGCGCAGCCTGTGGACCGCTGGCCTTGCCGGCTACCTGGGCACCGACGGTTCGGCCCACGCCGAGAGCAGCAACGAGCACACCCAGGGCACCATGGTCGGCCTCACCCAGCGCTTCAGCGAGCAGCTCAGCGGCCACGCCAGCTTCGGCTACAGCCACGGCAGCGTGGGCGGCGCCGGCGGTGAAGTAACCACCGACTACACCTTCCTGTCCGCCGGCGCGCGCCTGGCCCTCGACAGCCTGGACCGCGGCCTGTTCGTGGCCGCCGACGCCAGCACCGGCTACGTCGACTACGACAGCAAGCGCCAACTGGGCGGCGGCCTGGGCTCGACCAGGGGCGACACCCACGGCACCCTCAGCGCCGCCAGCCTGGCCCTGGGCTACCGCCTGCCGATCAGCGCCGTCACCCTGGAGCCCAGCGCCGGCGTGCGCATCAGCCACCTGAACCTGGCCGGTTTCGACGAGAAAGGCAGCGACCTGGCGCTGGACGTCGACAGCAACCAGCAGACCCGCCGCAGCGCCTTCGCCAACCTCAAGGCAGCGCTGGCGCCGATCGGCATCAGCGGTGGCTGGAGCCTGGTGCCGGGCCTGCAGGTAGGCTACGAGCACGTGCTGGGCAACGCCCATGTCGACAGCTCGGCGAGCATCCTGGGCTTCGACGTGGACCAGCGCGCCGCCTTCGCTACCCGCGACCTGTACAGCGGCGCGGTGAACCTGACCGCCAGCCTGGGCAACGTCAGCGTCGGCGCCGAGGTGGGCGCCGTCAGCGGTGGCGACAGCCAGGGTGCCAGCGGCAGCCTGAAGGCCAGCTACCGCTTCTGATCAGGGCGGGGCCGGTAGCCCGCGCTACCGGCCCTTGCGCACGTCCTGGGGAGTGACGCCGTAGGCGCTCTGGAAGTACTGGCAGAAGCGCCCGACGTTGGAGAAGCCCAGCCCCAGGGCGACGTCCGTCACCGACACCACCGGCCCCTGGCGCAACGCCTGGTAGGCCCGCTCCAACCGCACCTGACGCTGATAGGCGACGATCGAGGTGCCCATGAACCGCCGAAACCCTTCCTGCAAGGCGCGCAGGCTGACGTTGCTCAGCTGCGCCAGTTCGGTGCCGCTGACCAGGCAATGAGGATGCTCTTGGATGTAGTCCATGGCCAGGCGCACATGGCGCGGCGCAATGCTCGGCCCGGGGCGCTGCAAGGCTTCACTGTAGCTGTGCGGCCAGCCCTCCAGCAGCGCGTCCACCAGCATCTCCTGCAAGCGCGTGGGCATCAGCACGCTGGCGTTCATCAGCGCATCCAGCTCGGCGCCGGTGGCGAAATCCACCAGCGCACGAATGGCCTTGAAGGCCGGGCGGTTGAGGTCCACCACCGGTTCGAAGTGGATTTTCTTCACCACCGGCCGCCCCAGCAGCGTGGCCAGGCGCTGGGTAAACAGCCCGCGGCGCACGGAAATGCCGTGCTGGCCGTGGCCGTCGACGAAGGTCACCGAGCGCACCGCGCTTTTCTCCACCGCCAGGCCCACGTCGGGCCGCCCCACGGCCTCGTCGCCGATGTTGAAGATGATCTGCCCCGCGGTGGGAATCACGAACGTGATCTCGTCGTTCAAGTCGGGGATCTGCACGGTGAAGTTGCCGCGGTAGCTCATGCGCCGGAAGCTCACGCCCTCATAACGGCCATACACCCCGGCCACGCCCATCAGCTGGCCGAAGCGCGGCACATCGGCGTAAAGATCACCGAACACCCGGCTGAACAGCGCGCCGAATTCGTCCGTGCCCATGGCGTCGGAACGGATGATGAACGGCTTGCGCGCAGAGGTAGGGAGCATGGCGAACGTCCTGATGTTTCATTGTTGTATGGGCGGCGGTACAGACGACCGCGCGCAACGCTAGCAATGAAACATGACAGGTACATGACCGGCATTGGGGCCAGGACGCGGCCTGGAGGCCGCTGCTACAGGGCGTGGGCGCTGGCATTTGTTGGGCGGGGCGGATACCATATGTTCCATATACATTTCATATACGGACCCTCCCCCATGGGCATCGTGAAAATCTCCGATGTGATGCACGAGAACCTGCGCATCACCTCCAACGCCCTGAGCCGTTCCATCAACGCCCAGGCCGAACACTGGATGCGCATCGGCATGCTGGCCGAGCTGCACCCGCACCTGCCCCACAATGAACTCACGCAATTGCTGATCCGCGCCGAACAGGCCGGCGGCTTCGACCTGCAGACGGTCGCCAACTGCATGGACCAACGCCAACTGGCCGGGAACGTACAATGAGCAAGAAAGTCACGATCAACAGCGCCGCCGATATCGAGCAGTCGCGCATTGCCGGCAAGCTGGCCGCCGATGTGCTGCACATGATCGCCCCCTATGTGAAGCCCGGGGTGACCACCGACGAGCTGGATCGCATCTGCCACGACTACATCGTCAACGTGCAGAAGGCCAAGCCGGCCAACATCGGCTACCACGGGTTCCCCAAGACCATCTGCGCCTCGCCCAACGAGGTGATCTGCCACGGCATCCCCAACGGCAAGCCGCTGGCCGATGGCGACATCCTCAACATCGACGTGGCGGTGATCAAGGACGGCTGGTTCGGCGACACCAGCCGCATGTACCAGGTGGGCACTGTCAACGATGAAGCCCAGCGCCTGATACGTATTACGTACGAAGCCATGTGCGCCGGCATCCGCCAGGTGCGCCCGGGCGCGCACTTGGGTGACATTGGCCATGCCATCCAGACGGTGGCCGAGGGCGCCGGCTTCAGCGTGGTGCGCGAGTACTGCGGGCACGGCATCGGCAAGGTCTACCATGACGAGCCGCAGGTGCTGCACTACGGCATGAAGGGCCAGGGCATGAAGCTGGTGAAGGGCATGATCTTCACCGTGGAGCCGATGCTCAACGCCGGCAAGCGCGGCACCCAGACCCTGGCCGATGGCTGGACGGTGCTGACCCGCGACCGCTCGTGGTCGGCGCAGTGGGAGCACATGGTGGCGGTGACCGACGACGGTTTCGAGATCCTGACGCCGTGGCCGCAACCCTTCGCCGGGCTCGAGCCCATCGTCTGATCTGCTGTTTTGCACCGAATCTGCCGCTGGTATGCAGGCAGATTTGGCGCCATGCTGGTGCCCCCTCCCCCGCACCGGCCCGCCATGAAACGCTACGAACAGCTTGCTGACGACATTGCCCTGATGATCCGCAACGGGGTGCTCAAGGCCGGTGAAAAGGTGCCGTCAGTGCGCACCGCCAGCCGTACCTTCGTGGTCAGCCCTTCTACCGTGTTCCAGGCCTATTACCTGCTGGAGGACCGCGGCCTGATCCAGGCGCGGCCGCGCTCGGGGTACTTCGTGCGCGAGCAGCAGGCACGCCCGCTGGACGAGCCGGCCATCACCGACCGGCAGGCCGAAAGCACCGACGTGGACGTCAGCGAGCTGGTGTTTTCCGTGCTCGGTTCGCTCAAGGACCCGGGCACCGTGCCGTTCGGCTCGGCCTTCCCCAGCCCCGACCTGTACCCCTTGCAGCGCCTGGCACGGTCCATGGCCCGCACGGTGCGCGACATGGCACCCCAGGCGGTGATCGCCGACATGACCGCCGGCAACCCCGACCTGCGCCGGCAGATCGCCCTGCGCTACATGATCAGTGGCGTGCACCTGGCCATGGACGAGCTGGTGATCACCAACGGCGCCATGGAAGCGCTGAACCTGTGCCTGCAATCGGTGACCCAGCCCGGCGATTTGGTGGCCATCGAGTCGCCGGCCTTCTACGCCACCTTGCAGGTGCTGGAACGCTTGAAGCTCAAGGCGGTGGAGATCCCGGTGCACCCGCGCGAAGGCGTCAACCTGAGCGTGCTGGAAGACCGCCTGCAACGCCTGCCGATCAAGGCCTGCTGGTTCATGAGCAGCCTGCAGAACCCGCTGGGCGCCAGCCTGCCGGGGCCGGCCAAAGAAGCGCTGTACGGCCTGCTGCAGCGCCACCAGGTGCCGCTGATCGAGGACGACGTCTACAGCGAGCTGCATTACGGCCCGCAACCCCAGCAGCCGGTGAAGCGCCTGGACCGCGACGGGCTGGTGATGCACTGCGGTTCGTTTTCCAAGAGCCTGGCGCCTGGCTACCGGGTGGGCTGGGTGGCCGGCGGGCGCTTTGCCCAGGCGATCAGCCGGCTGAAGCTGATGACTACTATTTCGCCCTCGGTGCCGGCCCAGGCGGCCATTGCCGATTACCTGCAGCACGGCGGCTACGACCGCCACCTGCGCAAGCTGCGGCACAACCTGGAAATGCAGCAGAGCGCCATGCTGGCCTCGGCGGCGCGGCATTTCCCCGAGCGCACGCGGGTGACCCGCCCCGACGGCGGCTATTTCCTGTGGTTCGAGTTTCCCGAGAAAGTGGACGCGCTGCAGCTGTTCCAACTGGCGCTGGCCCAGGGCATCAGCATTGCCCCGGGGCCGATCTTTTCCGCCACACGCGGGTTCAGCCATTGCGCGCGGCTGAACCATGGGCACCCGTGGGACAAGCGCAACGAGGACGCGATGGCGATGCTGGGGCGGATCGTAGCGTCCTTCTGAGCCCCCGGACGCCGCGAATCCCCGTAGCAGCGGCCAAAGGCCGCGTCCCGACCCCCACGACGCATCAGGCAAACAACTCACGGTCCTGGACCTTGCGCGCATCACTGTAATCCTCCTGCCACCACGCGCTTTCGCCGGCCTGCCGGGGCGGGCGCTGCAAGGTCAGGGCCTTGCGCGTGCCGGCGTTGGCGCTTTCCTGGGCCACGCGGAAGTGGTAGTGGTCCAGCAACCGCACGGCCTCCACCATGTAGGCCACGGCCACGCGGCGGTCGCGGATCAGCAGCAGGTTCTCGCCGTTGCTGCGGTCGGCGGCGTCGGCAAAATTGTAGGAACCCATGTACACCCGCGCGCTGGGCTTGTCGAAATCGATGACCACGAACTTGTGATGCAGGCGCACCCCGGCGCCACCGATCAGCCCGGTGGGCTCGGCCTGGAACGGCGCCGGGATGTTCTTGTTCAGCGCCGCCGCGTGCAATATCGCGCTTTCACCGCCCGGCAGCAGCACGTCCAGCCCCTGCTGCATCTGCCGGTCGGAGATACCGTAGACGAACACCTGGGGGTTGCCCGCCACCTGCTTGATCGCCGCCTGGATCGGGCCATTGGTCTGGTAGAGGAAGGCCAGGGAGAACAGCAGGCTGGAGCCGGTGGTGGCGATGTCGCTGCCCAGCCCGGCCAGGGCGGCGTTGTCCAGGGCGTGGGGCGAGAACGTCACCTGGGCGTCGATGTTGTCCAGGCCCAGGCTGTGCCACTGGGCCGGCGGCTGGGCGCCGAACGCCTTGGCGGCGCTGCTGGCCCAGTATTGCGCGAACGCAGCCTGGAACAGGCCCAGCGCGGTCTGGCCCTGCAGCACCAGGGCGTTGTTGGCCTGCACGTACAAGCCGCGCCAGCTGAAGTTGGTGGAGCCGCACGGTTTTCACGGCAGTACCGTCCAGCAGGATGACCTTGTTGTGCTGCAGGCTGGCCATGTGCTGGCGCTTTACCGTGGCGCCGCCCTGGGCCAGCCGTGTGGCCGCCAGGGTTTCGGCGGAGTCGGCGGCGCCGTGGTCGCTGCTGTCGTCGATGATGATCTGCAGGCGGCTGCCCAGTTTTTCCAGGAGCCCGACCACGTGGGGCTCGTTGAGGTCATAGGCAATCACCTGCACCTTGGCACCGCTGTCGGCCACGGCCTGGTCGAGCACCGCCAGGATCGCCTCGCGGGCCTCGAAGCCCATCCATTCGAGCGCGGCGCTGGCGTCGGGGTTGCTGGGTACGAAGTCCAGGCCGTCGTCGGCCTTGCGTGGCAGCAGCGTGGCCAGGTTGCGGTCGTCCTTGCCGTAGCGCTCCACGAACGCCTGGGACGACACGTAGCCGCGGGTGAAGGTGACGTTGAGCTGGCCCGGCCAGGTATCGCGCTGCAGTTCGATGTCGCCACTCTGGGCCTCGCCGTAGCTGAGCTGGTCCTGAGCGTTCATGAACACCGGGGTGACCCGGTAGGTGAAGGCGCCGGGCAGTTCGGCATTGCGCGGGAAGTGTACCCAGCGAAATTTCTGGATCGGCGACAGCAGGCTGGACAGCGCCGTGGTGGGCACGCTGCCGTCGGCGGTGGGGAACGTCAGGCGGTTGTTGAGGGCGTAGAAGCGGTCGCCGCCCGGCTCCTTGTACTCGATGCCGAAGCCGACGAAATCCGCCGGTGGCGGGCCGTTTTTCCAATTCATCGCCAACAGCAGCATACCTTCGCTGCGGTGCAGCTTGAGGCTGAACAGGGCGGCGTCATTGGCGCCGCTGACTTGAAAATCCGTGGGCATGGCCTGCGTTCCTTCGGCTGCGGGGCTTGAAGAGTGCCAGATTCATCTGGCGCGGCATAGCCAAGTGGTAATCTGCCGCTACCCCTCGACGAGTACCCCGCCATGCGCCACTGGCTCGCCCTGCTGTTCGCCTTGCCCGCCTTCGCCCACGCCAGCCAGTGGCTGGCGGTGACGCCCGTGCCCGGCCAGGGCCAGCTGCATTACTACGCCTCGCAGGCGGCCAACCGCCAGGCGCGCTCGGCGCTGATCGTAGTGCATGGCTTTCATCATGATGCCAAGGCTACGTTCGACGCCGGCACCGCAGCGAGCCCGGATGGGCTGGTGATTGCACCGCTGTTTGCGGCACGGTCAGGCAAATGCCGGGGCGAGGAGCCGGAGCCCCAGCCTGGCGACCTGGTGTGGAGCTGCGGTGGCTGGGCTCAGGGCGAGCCGGCGCTGAACGCACCGCAGGTCACCTCGTTCAAGGCCATGGACGCGCTGATCGCGCAGGTGCGCAGGCAGTGGCCGCAGGTGCAGTCCATTACGGTGGCAGGTTTTTCCGCAGGGGCGCAGCTGGTGCAGCATTACATCGGCTTCGCCGCGCCGCAGCCGGGCCTGCGCTTCGTAGTGGCGGACCCAGGCAGCTGGCTTTACTTCAGCACCGAACGCCCTTCCCCGACCAAGGACTGCCCGACGATGAACCAGTGGAAGTATGGCACTGACTCGTTGCCCGCCTGGCTGCCCGGGGATGCTGCCAGCGCGCAACGGCAATACGCGGCGGCCGAGGTGCATTACTTGGCCGGCGGCCTCGACACCGACACCGGCACCGGCAAAGGCACCGCCTATTCAGTGCTGGACCGCTCCTGCGCCGCCCAGGCCCAGGGCCAGTACCGCCTGGAGCGCGCCCAGGCCTATGCCCGCAGCCAGCAGGCACCGTTGGTGATAGTGCCTGGCTGCGGGCATGACGTGAGTTGCGTATTCGGGGCGGAACAGGCGCGACGGGTGCTGGTGCCATAGCCCTACGCTAGCACCTCAAGCGTCTGGCGGGCTTGCCGGCGCACTTCGCGCCACAGGTTCAGCACCTCCTCAAGACACAGAATCGACTCCAGTAGCTTGACCTTATCCTGAATCGCAGCCAGTCGTTCGGCGGCGGCCTGGATATAGTCATGCAGTAGTGCGCACACATCCAACAAGGCGCTGGCGCCAACGTCGACGGTATCGTCCTGCTGGAACCGCCACAACAACGCTCGAAACTCTTCGAAGGTCTTGCCTGGAAACCACGACTCGTCACAGTCAAGGTTCGTCGCGACCAACAATTTGCGCAACGACGGCAACGCCTTGGTGCGCAGGTCGTGGGTAAACCGATGGGCCTGGTCGCGAACGCCGTTGGCCAACACGACGCCGCGATTGGCGTGGGACGTGAACAACGCCAGGCGCTGCAGAGCACTCCCACACGCCGGCCGCTCAATGGCAGTCAACGCGCTGTCGTCGTCTTCCTCGAGCGCCAACGCCCGCTCCAGGGTTTCCAGCAAGTCCGTTCCCAACGGCTCCAACTGGTCGCCAATCAGTTCGATCTTGCTGACCAGCAACTTCAGCTCGGCGCGCAAGGGCGGCCAGGCCTTGCCCGCGCCGGTGATATCGGCGCAGTTGATGAGGCGCGGTGTACGCCACAGCCACCTGGTCAAGTGTTCGTTGCCGTCGACTACTTCATTCAGCTGAACGTTGTTACTTGGCAGCTCCTCGACCAAGCGTGCAAATGCACACAAGGCGCGGACATCCTCGAGAGTAAAAAAGCCGACCACTGGATTGGTATGCATAGTGACTCCTGTCTTGCCATGGATTGCGCGATGGCCTCGAACACGCCCTCGGCCACCGCGCACAGTACCGTCAGCGCACCTGCATATAGGCGCCATCAACGAACGTCGCACATTCGTCTACCTGCTTGAGCAGCCCGGCAAAATCACGTGCCTCATGCTTCATCATCAGGGTCAGGTCGTAATGCCCCAGTACCGGGGCCACACGTAGCAGTTCCTGCTGTAACGACTGTTTCTGGTCGTGCAACGCCAACACCGTACCCAGGGCCTCTTCGCGATGCGTGTATTCGAGCAGTGTCGCGTTCGACAGTCGAAGGCCTTCGCGGGCGCGCTCCTGCTCTGCGCGAAGCTCATCGCGAAGGCGGATGGCGTCTCGGAAGGTGATGGCGCTCGCCACGTTCCCTATCAGTTTTTTCAAGCGGTCGAGGCCTGATTGAATCAACGCCGTCTGGGTCGGGTCGGCCTTCAGCATTTCCACTTCCTCGGCAGTGGGCAGCAACTCGCTCAGGTCCTTCCAGTCCAGCTTGTCCAACGCCGCGATCGTGTCATCCAGCAGTTGCCGATCCTCAAGCAACTGCCCATGACGCTCAGTCGTCTTTACCAATTCGACCCTGCGTTGCTGCGTATCCATTTTCAGCCGGGCAAGCAACTTTTCGGGCCGCGCGCTCAGGTTTATCTGCTCCATGTTCAGCGCCGCCTGGGTGAGCGAGTCGGCCACTTGTTCCATCGAACCGCGCAGCTCATTGACCTCCCGCCCAATGTATTGCCAGACGAGGGTCACCGCGTTTTCGCGCTTATCCAGGGTGTCGCGGGCCTCGGCCTTTTCCAACCTGGCCTGCAGCGTGGCTTTAAGGTTATTGGCCATCAACAGGGCACGCAACCGCACCAGCCCCGAGCGGATTTCATCGCTAGCCGACAGCGACGTAATGAACAATGCCTCCACGTTTTCGTGCACGTTCAAGTCAAACGCCAGATCAAGCGAGCCCGACGCTTCACGGATAGACTTGAACAATCCCTTGATTTTCGCAGCATCGATAGCAGGTACTGTTTCAATGCCCCTAATTAAAGAGATACTCATACTTTCACCCCACTATTCCAGTCATTGATGGCGCGGTTAAAGGTAGCGGCCAACGTATTGGATTGTTCTTTGATCTGTTTCCATGGTTCCAGCACCAACTCAAACTCCAGGGCAAACTCTGCCATGGATGATTGATCCTTGATGGCTTTCAGTTTATTTTCGGAATTATCAACCCAGGCGTGCAATACATCCCACACGCTGCGCAAATTCTGCGCGCCCGCCAACGCATCGGTCATGGTAATTTCAATGTGTTCGAGGTAGCCGACCAGACTGCTCACAGCCTCGATGAGCGGCGCTTTGCTTTTACTTTCCTGGATTTTCCGGTCACGCTCTTCAATCAGACTGTTGCGCTCCTGGCGAACTCGTTCGGCGTCTTCGCCGAAGATATTGACCATGATCAAACCGCCGACCAGGCCGAACACCAGCCCGATTAAAATACTCTTGACCAATTGATCGTATTCTTCCCGCTTCACCTTTATTTCATCCGCCAGGCGCACGATTTCCTCATCGAGCGTGGCGATACTGTCGGTCAGCCGGTGCCGGCGCCCCAGGTGGATCTTGCGGTTGACCCTGGGTAGCAATTGCTGGCTCAACACATCGGCAAAAACACTTATTTTTGCCCGCACGTCCTCCACCGCGTTTTTCTGTTCAGTGATAGAGCGGCGCATCCGCTGCAAAATAACCTGCAAGTTATTCTTCTTCTTCAAATCCCCTTCGGACAGCAACTCGGGCAGCAAGCCCGCGATATCCTCCGGTTTCAAATCGCGGATGCTGGTTTCGAACGGGTCCAGCCAATCCATGGTGTCCACGTACCTGACCAACCGTTCCCCGCTGGTGAGGAAGTCCGATGCAAAGCTGCCCAGCTTGGTGTTGACCAGCTTTACCTGCTGCTCAATACCGGACCAACCGACGGCATGCTCATGGATGACGCTGTACAGCACCACGAAGTCGGCGGGCTCGAAGCCGCCCACGTAACTTGTCCCATACCCCAGCGCCGCTTCGACCTGCGCCGTCGTGGTCGGCAGGCTCAAGCCCAGGCGCTCATAGCGCTTGATCTTGAATATGTCCCCACGGGTTACCAGCAACCCAGTATCGCGGCCGCCTGGCTGCGCCGTCGCAGCAAGCCCCAGAAGCTTTGCCGGCAACTGTTGCGCGGCCCCGGCCAACTCATCAGTTTGTTGTTTGACCCATTCCATAGGTTCACCTCACTCCGTATCCAGGTTATGTCACTGCAGCGACAAACCCACCTTACGGGTTCAGGTGAAGTGCGATAACCGGGAACCTGTGCAGCCGGCGAAACAGCCCCGTGCTGGCCCGATGCACCGGCTCAGCGAACCCCCGGCACCCTGACCTCATCCTGCGCGCATTGCATCTTTACGCCGCGCCCACAGGCAACGAAGCCAAGGTCCTTGCCCAGGCAGACTTTCACCTCGGCCAATTGCGCGCCGCTGCAGCGCACCACCACGCCGTCGGCCGGCAGGCCCGGGTTGGCCTGGCGGAACAGCTCGACGATCTGCCGCGGCGCGAAGGTCTGGGCACTTTCGGAGGGTTGCAACGCGGCCGGTACCTTGACCCGGCCCAGGGCCTTGTCGGCCGTTGCCAGGTAGGCCGAGGCGTCCAGCCCGCTGCAGGTACCGTGACGCTCCCATTCATGGGTCAGTAGTTGGCGGCTGGGGAACAAGGTGGCGCCTTGATCGCGCTGCGCCGTCGTCAAGGGCGTGACTGGCGCACAGCGCTGTGGCCAGCCACCAGCCTGGTACTGCGGCCACAGGCCATGGAGGACGAAGCCGTAGCCCTTGCCGCTGCACTGGGGGTTGTTGCCGTGGGTGAGACAGAAGGTCGGCGACCAGGACAGGCTGAGCAGGTAGTAGTCGAACACGCCTGCCTCGCCCCTTGGCTGGGCGTTCTGGCGGGCCTGTGCGGTGCCCAGGCTGCAGAGCAGTATCAAGGCTAGGGCGGCGATCCTGTTCATGGGATTGTTCTCCGTTGGGGTGCGCGATCAAGGTTAGGGGATATGGCGGTGGTAGATAATTAGGAACGTGTGCCGCAAGGCAACGTTAGAACAACCCCATCTGCCCACCAACCAGGGTGGCGAAATCGTCGTTCACGAACGGCAGGATGCCGTCCGCCACCGGCTGCAGCTGGCGGCTGATGTAATGGTCGTAGTCGATGGCCGCGTCGATGGCTTCCAGCGGCTGCGGCCCCGCCAGGGTGATGACGTAGCTGATCCAGCCGCCACGCTGGTATTGCAGGGGCCGGCCGTGGCGGGCGTTGTACTCGTCGGCCAGGCGCGCGGCGCGCACGTGGGGCGGCACGTTGCGTTCATAGTCGTCCAGCGGCCGGCGCAGGCGCTTGCGGTACACCAGTTGGGCATCCAGCTCGCCGGCCAGGGTGCGCTGCACCAGGTCGCGCAGGTAGGCCTGGTAGGGCCGGTGATGAAAGATGCGCTCGTACAGTTCCTGCTGGAACGCCCGGGCCAGCGGCGACCAGTCGGTGCGCACGGCCTCCAGGCCCTTGTAGATCATCTCGTCGCTGCCGTCGGCACGCCGCACCAGGCCGGCGTAGCGTTTCTTGCTGCCCTCCTCGGCGCCGCGAATGGTGGGCATCAGGAAGCGGCTGTAATGGGTTTCGAACTGCAGTTCCAGGGCGCTTTCCAGGCCGTACTCGGCCTGCAGGTGGCTACGCCAGTACGCGTTGACGTGGGCCACCAGCGCCTGGCCAATGTCGGCGGCCTCTTGCTGGCCGTGGGCGCGCTTGAGCCAGACGAAGGTGGAGTCGGTGTCGCCATAGATCACTTCGAAGCCCTGGGCTTCGACCAGCTGGCGGGTGCGCTGCATGATCTGGTGGCCACGCAGGGTGATTGAAGACGCCAGGCGCGGGTCGAAGAAGCGGCAGCCGCTGGAGCCGAGCACGCCGTAGAAGGCGTTCATGATGATCTTCAGTGCCTGGGACAACGGCTGGTTGCCCTGGGCTTTCGCCGCCTCACGGCCCTGCCACACGGTGCGCACGATAGACGGCAGGCAATGGCGCGTGCGCGAGAAGCGCGCGCCGAGGAAGCCGGGCACCGAGTGCGCATCGTCAGGCAGGCGCAGGCCTTCGACCAGGCCGATGGGGTCGATCAGGAAGCTGCGGATGATCGACGGGTACAGGCTCTTGTAGTCCAGCACCAGCACCGATTCGTACAGGCCCGGCCGCGAGTCCATGACGAAGCCGCCGGGGCTGGCCTGGGGCGGGCGTTCGCCCAGGTTGGGGGCGACGAAGCCCTGGCGGTGCATCAGCGGCAGGTACAGGTGGGTGAACGCCGCCACCGAGCCGCCGCTCTGGTCGGCGGGCAGGCCGGTGACGGTCGCGCGCTCGAGCAGGAAGTCCATGATGCGGGTCTTGTCGAAGATGCCCAGCACCAGCTCGCAGTCCTTGAGGTTGTAGCGCGCCAGGGCCGGCTTGTCCTCGGCGAACAGGCGGTTGATCTCGTCCATGCGCTGGTACGGCGTGGAAATATCCTTGCCCTCGCCCAGCAGCGTCTGGGCGACGTTTTCCAGGCTGAACGAGGGGAAGCTCCAGGTGGCCTGGCGCAGCGCCTCGATGCCGTCGATGATTAGCCGCCCGGCGGCGCTGGCGAAGTAGTGCCCGTTGCCGCTGCCGTGTTCGCGCCACAGCAGCTCGCCGCCATTGCGCCCCAGGCGCAGTTGCACGCCGTGGCGCCGAGCCTGCTCGTGCAGCACGCGCAGGTCGAACTGCACCACGTTCCAGCCGATGATGGCGTCGGGGTCATGCTCGGCCATCCACTGGTTCAGGCATTCCAGCAGCTCGACCCGCGACGGGCAGTACTGCAGGTCGAAGTCCAGCCCGCTAGCGTCGCCGTTGGCCGGGCCCAGCATGTACACCTGGCGCTGGCCGCAGCCCTGCAGGCCGATGCAATACAGCTCGCCGTGCTCGGTGGTCTCGATGTCCAGCGACAGCAGCTTGAGGTTGGGGCGGTAGCCCGGCGCTGGCTTGAGCTGGGCGTCCAGTAGCAGGCCGCTGCCGTCGTCGCGCCCGGCGATGCTGGCCGGGGCATTGATAAAGCGCTCCATCAGGTAGCGCTCGGGCGGGCGAATGTCGGCCTCGTAGACGTCGATGCCGTTGCGCCGCAGGCTCTTTTCCAGGTCCAGCAGGTGCCTGTACTGCTGGCAGTACAGGCCGTGCACCGGCCGGTGGTGGAAGTCCTGCAGCGCCAGCGGCCGCAGCTCGGCACCCGCCTGCGGCGCCACCAGAGCCTGGGCCTGCGCGGCCTGCTCGGCCGGCACGAAGGCCACCGCGGGCTGCACGGGCAGGCGCACCTGGCGGGGCCCAGCGTCGGTGGCGAGCCAGAACTCGACCTCCGTTCCCGCCGGCGTGTCGCGCCAATGGCGGGTCAGGATAAAACCTTGCTGGACATCCACTGCACTGACCTCGTCGAACCGCTGGATAAACATCCATTATACCTGCTTGCCCGACGATTTGACGCCGCGCCCGCCTTTGCCCAAGCTACGCCCCTTTCCACTCGTATTGCGGACACCCCCTGAGTGAAGACTTCAGCGATCAAATGGCCACGCCTGCTGCTGGCCGCCACCGGTGTGCTGGCGCTGCTGGCCGGCTGCGACTTCGGCAAGCCCAAGCCACCGCCACCCACCACCTACGTCAGTGTCGACTGGAGCGCCCTGCCGGCGGTCAGCGACGCCGACCTGATGGCCGGCTACACCGCCTGGAACTCGGCCTGCCAGCGCCTGGCCAAGGACGCCACCTGGGGCGCCACCTGCGCGGCCGCCGCCCAGGTGCAGGCGCAACCGGCCGCCGTGCGCGCCTTCCTGCAAAACCAATTGCAGGTGTACAGCCTGCGCTCGGGCCAGGACCAGGACCGCGGCCTGATCACCGGCTATTACGAGCCGGTGTACCCCGGCAGCCTGGCCCGCGACGACCAGCACACCGTGCCGGTGCTGGGCGTGCCCGACGACCTCATCGTGGTAGCGCTGGACAGCGTCTACCCCGAACTCAAGGGCAAGCGCCTGCGCGGGCGCCTGGACGGCCATGTGCTGCGCCCCTATGACGACGCTTCCGCCATTAACCAGAAACCAGTCAACGCGCCCACCCTGGCCTGGCTGACCAACCCCATGGACCTGCAATTCCTGCAGATCCAGGGCTCGGGGCGCATCCAGCTGGACAGCGGCCGCCAGCTGCGCATCGGTTATGCCGACCAGAACGGCTGGCCCTACAAGCCGGTGGGCCGCTGGCTGGTGGAACAGGGCCTGCTGAAGAAGGAGGAAGTCAGCATGGGCAAGATCCGCGACTGGGCCACCGCCAACCCGGCACGGGTGCCGGAGCTGCTGGCCAGCAACCCCAGCTACGTGTTCTTCTCCACCCGCCCGGACAGCAACGAGGGCCCGCGCGGCTCGCTGAACGTGCCGCTGACCGCCGGCTACAGCGTGGCCATCGACCGCAAGGTCATCCCGCTGGGCAGCCTGCTGTGGCTGAACACCACCAGCCCCGACGGCAAGACCATCGTACGCCCGGTGGCCGCCCAGGACACCGGCGGCGCCATTGCCGGCGAAGTGCGCGCGGACCTGTTCTGGGGCACCGGCGACAAGGCCGGCGAACTGGCGGGCAACATGAAGCAGCAGGGGCAGATCTGGCTGCTGTGGCCCAAGGGCGCGCAGCCGCCGAAGGTGCAGTAACGCGCGCCCGGACGCAGCCTGGCCGCAGCTGCATCCTGTGGGAGCTGGCTTGCCAGCGAGCTGTTGGGGCCATAAAAGCTCGCTGGCAAGCCAGCTCCCACAAGTCAGTTGCTGCTACGCTGTGCGTATAACCAGAACCGCAGAGGCTGTGATGAAGACCGTTGCCGAATTACTCAAGCTCAAGGCCCAGCACAATCAGCAGGTGCACACCATCGGCCCCGACCAGATGGTGGTCGAGGCCCTGCGCCTGATGGCCGAGAAAAACGTCGGCGCCCTGCCGGTGGTCAAGGATGGCGCCGTGGTGGGCATCGTCAGTGAACGCGACTACGCCCGCAAGGTGGTGCTTGCGGGGCGGTCGTCAGTCGGCACGCCGGTGCGCGACATCATGAGCGCCAAGGTGGTGACCGTGGACACCCACCAGAACATCGACGCCTGCATGAACATGATGACCGACGGCCACCTGCGCCACCTGCCGGTGGTGGTGGATGGCCAGTTGGTGGGGCTGCTGTCCATCGGTGACCTGGTCAAGGAAGCCATTGCCGAGCAGGCCGACCTGATCCGCCAGCTGGAGCAATATATTCGCGGCGAGTAGGCGCGCCCGCGCAGCCGCGCAGGTATACTGCGCGGCTCCCGGGGACGGCCCCGGACACTACCCTGCACGCCCCGGAGTTCCCGCATGTCTGTCGACCAACAAGCCCCTGCCCAAGCCCTGCCCGAAGACACCGGCAGCGACAGCCAGGCCGCCGTGCCGGCGTTCAGCTTCCCGTTCAAGCCCGGCGCCTTCGCCGCGGCGAAAAAAGCCGCCACCTACCCCGGCGCCGGCAAGTCCAACCACGACAAGACCCCCGGCCGCGCGCCCAACGGCACTCGCCGTTCGATGGGCAAGCGCTGACCGTCAGCGGTTGACGTCCACCACCACGCGCCCGCGCACGGTGCCGGCCATCAATTGATTGGCCACTTCCACCGCTTCACTCAAGCCAATTTCACGGCTGATCAGCGGCAACAGCGCGCGATCCAGGTCGCGGGCCAGGCGGTCCCAGGCCTCGACCCGGTCGGCCTTGGGCCGCTTGACGCTGTCGATACCCAGCAACGCCACCCCCCGCAGAATGAACGGCGCCACCGAGCCTGGGAAATCCATGCCCTGGGCCAGGCCGCAGGCCGCCACCGCGCCGTGGTAGCGGGTGCTGGCGCAGACGTTGGCCAGGGTGTGGCTGCCCACTGAGTCCACCGCCCCCGCCCAACGTTCCTTCGCCAGCGGTTTGCCCGGCGCCGACAGGCTGGCGCGGTCGATCACTTCGCTGGCACCCAGGCGCTTGAGGTAGTCGTGCTCACTGGCGCGGCCGGTGGACGCCACCACCCGGTAGCCGAGCCTGGCCAGCAGGGCGATGGCGAAGCTGCCGACCCCGCCGTTGGCGCCGGTTACCAGCACCTCACCCTGGTCTGGCGTCACGCCATGGCGCTCCAGGGCCATCACGCACAGCATCGCCGTGTAACCGGCGGTGCCGATGGCCATGGCTTCGGCCGGCGTGAAGGCCTTGGGCAACGGAATCAGCCAGTCGCCGTCCAGCCGCGCCTGCTGCGCCAGCCCGCCCCAATGCCCCTCGCCCACGCCCCAGCCGTTGAGCAGCACCGCGTCACCCGGCTTGAAATCGGCGTGCTGGCTGCTTTGCACCGTGCCCACCAGGTCGATGCCCGGCACCATGGGGAAACTGCGCACCACCGGGCCCTGGCCGGTAATGGCCAGGCCGTCCTTGTAGTTGAGGGTGCTGTAGGCCACCGCGACGGTAACGTTGCCCGCAGGCAGCTGCGCCTCATCCAGCGCCTGCACGGCGGCGCGCTGGCCCTGCTCATCCTTCTCGATCACGATAGCGTTGAACATGGAGCTCTCCCTTATATAGACCGATTGTCTTTTAATGGCGCTGAAAAAGCCGGCAGCGCCGGCTTGATCAACCTCAGATCTGGAAAAACGCCGAGCGCAGGAAGCCGCTGACGAACACGCGCATGGGCTGCGCGCTGCGTACCAGCCGGGCGCGCAACACCGCGCCTTCCCAACCGGTCCAGAAAAACGCCGCCAGCTCGTCGCAGTCGGCTTCCTTGGGCAGGTCGCCGGCGGCCTGGGCGGCCTTGAGGCAGGTGCTCAAACGCTGCTGCCAATCCCGGAACACCGCGTCGATGGCCTCGCGGTAGCCCTCGGGCAGCACCGAGATTTCCTGGCCCAGGTTGCCTACCAGGCAACCACGGCGGTATTCGTGCTTGGCCATGCCCTTCTGCGCGTCCTCGGCAAACGCCAGCACGCGCTCCAGCGGCGCTACCGACTCATCCAGCAGCCAGCGGTCGAGCTTGGCGGCGAAGTACTGCGCGTAGTTGTCGAGCAAGGCCCGGCCGAAGGCATCCTTGCTGGCGAAGTAGTGATAGAACGAGCCCTTGGGCACCCCGACGCGCTTGAGGATCATGTCGATGCCGGTGGCGCTGAAGCCTTGCTCGGTGAGGATTTCAGTACCGCAACGGACCAGCAGCTCGCGGGTGTCGTAATGCTCGCGAGGCACCTTGGGGGGGCGGCCGGGTCTGCGGGGGACGGGTGCTTGGGTTGGCGTAGTCATGAACACCGATATTAGACTGGCCGTCTCGATTGTCAACCATTGTCGAACGCGCCCCCCGTAGCAGCCGCCGAAGGCTGCGTCCCGCCATCACTGGGGGGGGTAGGCACTTATGGCGCTTCGCTATATATTCGCGAACATAACGAAAAATTCAAAAAAGGAGTTTCAGCATGTCCGTCAGCCCCCCTCGCCTCGCCCTCCTCGGCCTGTTTGCCGCCCTGGCCTTCAACGCCCACGCCGATGAAGTGCAGGTGGCCGTAGCCGCCAACTTCACCGCGCCCATCCAGGCCATCGCCAAGGACTTCGAGGCCGACACCGGCCACAAGCTGGTCGCGGCCTACGGCGCCACCGGCCAGTTCTACACCCAGATCAAGAACGGCGCGCCGTTCGAGGTGTTCCTGGCCGCCGACGACACCACCCCCGCCAAGCTTGAAAGCGAAGGCGACACCGTCAAGGGCTCGCGCTTCACCTATGCCGTGGGCACCCTGGCGCTGTGGTCGGCCAAGGACGGCTACGTCGACGGCAAGGGCGAGGTACTCAAGGCCAATCAGTACCAGCACCTGTCCATCGCCAACCCGAAAGCCGCGCCCTACGGACTGGCCGCCACCCAGGTGCTGGACAAGCTGAAACTCACCGAGGCCACCAAGGCCAAGATCGTCGAAGGCCAGAACATCACCCAGGCCTACCAGTTCGTCTCCACCGGCAACGCCGAGCTGGGCTTCGTGGCGCTGTCGCAGATCTACAAGGACGGCAAGGTCACCAGCGGCTCGGCGTGGATCGTGCCGGCCAACCTGCATGACCCGATCAAGCAGGACGCGGTCATCCTCAACAAGGGCAAGGACAGCGCCGCCGCCAAGGCCCTGGTGCAGTACCTGAAAGGCCCGAAAGCCGCCGCCATCATCAAGTCCTACGGCTATGAGCTCTGATGCCACTGGATGCAAGTGACCTGTCGGCCATCTGGCTGACGGTCAAGCTGGCGTCGCTGACGACCCTGTTGCTGCTGGTGATCGGCACCCCGATCGCCTGGTGGCTGGCCCGCACCCGCTCGCGCCTGCGCGGGCCGGTGGGGGCCGTGGTGGCGCTGCCGCTGGTGCTGCCACCCACGGTCATCGGTTTCTACCTGCTACTGGCCATGGGGCCCAACGGTTTCATCGGCCATGCCACCCAGGCCCTGGGCCTGGGCACCCTGACCTTCAGCTTCGCGGGCCTGGTGATCGGCTCGGCCATCTATTCCCTGCCGTTCGTGGTGCAGCCGTTGCAAAACGCCTTCACCGCCATCGGCGACCGCCCCCTGGAGGTGGCCGCGACCCTGCGCGCCAGCCCCTGGGACTGCTTCTTCAGCGTGGTGGTGCCGCTGGCCCGCCCCGGCTTCGTCACCGCCAGCATCCTGGGCTTTGCCCATACCGTGGGTGAGTTCGGCGTGGTGCTGATGATCGGCGGCAACATCCCCGACAAGACCCGCGTGGTCTCGGTGCAGATCTACGACCATGTGGAAGCCATGGAGTACGCCCAGGCCCACTGGCTGGCCGGTGCCATGCTGGTCTTTTCGTTCCTGGTGCTGCTGGCCTTGTACGCCCGCGGCCACGCCAAAGCCCGCTGGAGTTGACCCGTGGCCGCCACCCTGACAGCGCGCATCCGCCAGCGCTTCCCCGCTTTTACCCTGGACGTCGACCTGCAACTGCCGGGCCGCGGCGTCACCGCGCTGTTCGGTCAGTCCGGCTCGGGCAAGACCACCTGCCTGCGCTGCCTGGCCGGCCTTGAGCGCGCCGCCGACGCCTACATCGAAATCAACGGCCAGGTCTGGCAGGACAGCCAGCGCGGCCTGTTCCTGCCGCCGCACCAGCGCCCCCTGGGCTACGTGTTCCAGGAAGCCAGCCTGTTCGCCCACCTCAACGTGCGGCGCAACCTGGAGTTTGGCTGGAAACGCATCGCCGCCAGCCAGCGCAAGGTCGAGTTGGAGCAGGCCTGCGAGCTGCTGGGCATCGGCCACCTGCTGACACGCATGCCTACCCACCTGTCCGGCGGCGAACGCCAGCGCGTGGGCATTGCCCGCGCCCTGCTGGCCAGCCCCGGCCTGCTGCTGATGGACGAGCCGCTGGCGGCGCTGGACAGCCAGCGCAAGGCCGAGATCCTGCCGTACCTGGAGCGCCTGCACGACGAACTGGACATCCCGGTGGTGTACGTCAGCCACGCCCAGGACGAAGTGGCGCGCCTGGCCGACCACCTGGTGCTGCTGGACGCCGGCCAGGTGCTGGCCAGCGGCCCCATCGCCCAGACCCTGGCGCGCCTGGATTTGCCGCTGGCCCTAGGCGACGACGCCGGCGTCATCATCCACGGCCAGGTCCAGGCCCATGATCCCGCCTACCAACTGCTCAGCCTGGCCCTGCCCAACACCGACCTGCACATCCGCGTGGCCCACGGCCCGCTGCCCCTGGGCAGCCCGCTGCGGGTCAAGGTGCAGGCCCGCGACGTCAGCCTGAGCCTGGACGGCCAGGGCCAGAGCAGCATCCTCAACCGCCTGCCGGTGACCGTCACCGGCCAGCGGGTGGCGGACAACAGCGCTCACGTGCTGGTGAGCCTGGACGCGGCAGGCACACCGTTGCTGGCGCGGGTAACACGCTATTCGTGGGACCAGCTGGGGCTGGGCGTGGGCAGCGCGGTGTGGGCGCAGATCAAGGCGGTGGCGGTGTTGGCGTGAGTGGCGCCATCCCCGTAGCAGCGGCCGCAGGCCGCGTCCAATGGCGCTGCGTATCTCCAAAGGTGTACCGCGCCGTGGCCGGACGCAGCCTTCGGCAGCTGCTACGGGGGTGCATCGCGGCCAAGGCCGGCTCCTACCCTGCCCAACCAACGCGGTTTCTGTAGCAGCGGCCGCAGGCCGCGTCCAATGGCGCTGCGTATCTCCAAAGGTGTACCGCGCCGTGGCCGGACGCAGCCTTCGGCAGCTGCTACGGGGG
>NZ_JBSKHP010000038.1:53106-58772 GCF_057128625.1 Pseudomonas imperatae
GCGTCCAATGGCGCTGCGTATCTCCAAAGGTGTACCGCGCCGTGGCCGGACGCAGCCTTCGGCAGCTGCTACGGGGGCGCATCGCGGCCAAGGCCGGCTCCTACCCCGCCCAGCCAACGCGGTGTCTGTAGCAGCGGCCGAAGGCCGCGTCCAATGGCGCCGCGTATCTCCAAAGGTGTACCGCGCCGTGGCCGGACGTCGCGGTTTCGTTACGTGAGGCCATCCAGCCCCCTCAGATGACGAACCAGCACCCTGCCCTCCGGCCCCAGGTGCAGGCCGAAGCGGGTATGCGTGCCGCCCTTGAGTTGCACGCTCAGCCCGTACTCGAGATGACCCGGAAGGCGTTGGGGTAACAACTGGATATCGATGGCCGCCAGGCGTGGCTCGTACTTGAGCAGGGTTGCGGCCATGTTGCCGATTAGCCCATGGGCGGTGGCAGGCAGGCCTTGAAGAACAAGGCCCATGTCCGGCAGGCCATAATCGGGCAAGTGGCTGAGTGCCCCCGCACGGCTATTGAGGATGCGCTGCAGGTTGTCGAGCACTGACAGCGTCGCCTGGTCCGGCTCGGCGACAGCGTGCAGGTCCAATTCACCGTCGAAGTTCTGCAGCAGTCGTTCATAAAGCGAAGCGCCCGAATCGCCCATGGGCTACTCCTTGTCCAGCGCGCGCAATCTCAAGCGGTTATCCCCCAGCTCGACCACGCGAGCCTGGTCGGGCAGCAACTGGTCACGGCGCAGCGTGAGGCGCCAGGTGTGAAGGCGGTCGTCTGGCTCACGGAACAGCGCCACCAGCGCGACAAACTGCGTCTCCTTGGCCAAGGGCACATTCAGCTGCGCACCGCTGCCGGGCTTGAGCACCAGCCCGTGCTCATCCAGCAGATCGTCACGCAGCAGCGCCTCACTGTCGGCCGCGATCGCGTCGTAGCTGGCCTTTTCCAGCACCATGCGATCGCGCAGCTGATACACGCGCACCTGGGTCGGCACCGACAGCGCACGCATGTCGCGCCCCTCGGGGTTCATTGCGGTGCGGGCGTCGAGGTCCAGGCGCAGGGTCTTCACCTGTTTGTGGAAGATCGCCCGGGCGGTGGACGCCGTACCGTCGCTGACCGCCTGGGTCAGGCCACATCCACCCAGCAGCGTGAAGCAGCTGGCCAACAACAAACGGTTAAAAAGTGTACGCGACATGCTCGGTTGTCCTGTGGTGCGGGTTAGGGTGCAGGCCGTGGTAGCGGCCCAGGTTGATGGTCACGGGGGCTGGGTTGACGCTGCCCAGCACGCAGGTCATGCCGAGCAACACGCCAGCACCGCCCAACAAGGGCGGGGGCAACAACGGCGGCGTGAGGGTCAGGCACAACCGGGCGGTACAGCGCCAGCCCAAGTACACCCGCAGCAGCACCAGCACGTCGGTGTGCAGCGGTGCGCCTGGCAACCAGCCGCGCGCCTCCTCCGGGTCTGGCGTGCACAGGGTCAGCAACAGCTGGCTATTGCCATCGAGGCCGATGCCCCCCAGCGGCGTGCCTTCGGCCAGGCTCACCGGCTGGCTGCGAACAAGCCTCCCAGGCCTTGCCAGCGCCACTTTCAAGGGCCAATGCGGCGTGACGAACACCTGCGTCCGCGGCGCCAGCAGCGTCACCAGCGCGCGAATGCCTTCGGCGTTGCGGGTGGGCAGGCGCATCACCCCCAGCAGCGCCAGGAAGCGCGACACCGGCGTGGCGATGTGCCGGGCCGTGCCCGGAATGCCCAGCCCGACCAGGCCCAGCAGGCATTGCGAGGTGGCATCGCTGCCGCCCGGCTCGAACGTGGCGGGGTACGAATACTTGCGCCAGATGCGGTAGAACTGGGTGAAGATCCGATGGTTGAAGATATCCAGGAAGCCTTCCAGCGCCTCATGCCCTTCGCGCCGCTGGGCGATGTCATCCAGGTAGGCCGTGGGCAGTGGCGAGTCCACGCCATACAGCCCCAGCACCCGGGTGCGTACCGTGGCCGGGTGTTGGCCGCCGGCCTCGATGGCCTTGAGTTCGCCGGCCGGGAACCCCATGCCGGGGTCAGGGCGAAAACGCACCGGGTCATCGCCAGGCCGCGCCGTGCTGCCCAGCGGCGGCCGCCCAGGCGCCGCGTGCTCCAGCCACTGGCAGAAGCGGTAGACGCTGGCTTCCGATACGCGCTCGCGCAGGACGTCAAGCAGCGCCTCGACGTTCAACCGGGGATCCGCTGGCTGTGGTTTTCGCTCCATCGCAGGCACTCCCCGGTAGGTTGCAGGACCAGCGTCAGCTGGATGAACAGATGGATATCGGCGTACAGCGCAAAGAAACGGTTGAGCATTTCGCCGAACAGGCTGATATCGCCTTCACCGCAAAAACCGTTGCTGTCCAGGGTCACTTCGATGTCCACGCCGCGGCGCAGGAAGCCCTTTTCAAACCGCTGGATCAACCGGTGCCTTACATCGACGATGGCTTCCAGGCGCCGCCGATTCAGTTCGCTGCCGGTCCATTCGTACAACGCCAGGGTGCCGCGCAGCACCTCGGCGCTATCGAGCATCGGCAGGAAGTTGGAACCCAGGTGGCTGAGCACCCGCCAATGAAAGCGGTCGCGGTTGGGCGGATAGCACGGCAAGGTCGGCGCGCACAGGTTGCGCACCTTGAACCCCGCGTGGGGAGCATGCACGGCGGTATCGAGCAAGGTGCTCTGCAAGGCCTTGCGCGGCAGCTGGCCGTGGGTGCCGGTCAGGCGCAGGGACAGGCTTTCATTGTGGCTTAACCGCGCCTGCTCGAAGTCTTCGCCGCCCAGCACCAGCCAGGTGTCGTGGAGGCCGTTGGCACCGCGTTTCAACCGCGTGTGGAAGTAGCGTTCCGGCGCCTGCTCGCGCAGCATGCCGCCCTTGTGGCGAAAGCTGCTGAAGGGCACGAACGCCTGGCGCTCGCCGTCCACCGTACTGCTCACCTCGTCCACCGAATAAATCTCGGTATGGCCGTCCTGCAGGCGCTTGGCACGCAGCAGGTAATCGGTCTGCAAGGGGTCCACCAGCAATGGGTCCGACTCCAGTTCGAACAGGTTGATCACGGGGACCGCGTGCAACCGCAGGTGTTCGCGGCTCAACGCCAGATGCGGGGGCCAGGCCTGCTTGAGCTCCACCTCCAGCTCGAACCACGGCGCCTCCGGGGGCAAGCGCACGTGCTGCAAGCCGCGCAGGGTGACGAACATGAACTTCTCGCGGAAGGTGAAATACTCCAGCAGCAGTTGGTAGCCACTGAAGGCGCTGTCCCCTTTGGGCCACAGGCGATCGTCCTCGGCGAAGCCCTTGGCGGCGAACGTCATCGCCACCGCCTGCCGCGTCGGCTCGCCAGGCAAGCGCAGGTAGACGTCCCGGGCATTGAGGGTCAGGGCGTGGTGCAGGGCGGTGGCCAGTGCGGCATCGGCGTTCAGGTACAACGGCAGCTCCGCCAGGTCCATGGCTGCCCAGGCGGCCATGGCCCCGCGGGCAAACCGCAGGCACACCATCGAACGACCATCAGCGACCTGGGCCACCCGCAAGGCTTCCAGCGCCAAGGGCCGCAAGGTCAGCGCCTGGGTGGTGGTGTAGCGACAACGCGTGCGCTGTGGCCCCACGGGCTGCGACAGTACTTCGAAGCCCGTGGCGAGTGGCTCGCTGCGGCTCAGCTGCCCCAGGTCGGGCGCCAATTCCACGATCGAGAGCGAAGGAATGGTCCGCAGGTAATGGGGCCAGAGCAGGCTGACCAGCCCCTCGGTCAGTTCCGGCAGGTCATCGTCGAGCTTCTCGCGCAGGCGCCCCATCAGGAACGCGAAGCCTTCGAACAAGCGCTCCACGTACGGGTCCTGCGCGCCTGGCTTGTCCAGATTCAGGTGGGCGGCGCGGTCCGGGAACGCGTCGGCGAACTCCTTGCCCGCCTCGCGCAGGTAGCGCATCTCGGCGTCAAAGTAATGCAGGGTCAGGTTGTCCAGGCTCATGGCACGTCTCGTGTGTAAAGGGTCAACCGCACAGCACCGCGGCGCGGACGGGGTCGATGGCCACCAGCGAGGCCAGCAAGGCCTCCATGCGTCGCGCCAGGGCGGGCTTGTCGACGTCACTGCGCTGGGCTTTCATGCGCAGCAGCTTGAGCAACCGCGCCTTGGTCTCGAACACCAACTGCGGCTCCCATTGCACCAGGAGCTGGCGCTGCGCGACCTGTTCCAGTTCGCCCAACAGGTGCACGGCCAGTTCGTGCTTGCCGTACTGCTCGGCTACCCGCGCCATCAGCAGGCGCAGCAACCAGCGCTCGCGCCCGCCGTGCGCCTCTGGCCGCGCGGCCAGCCACGCCAGGGCCAGTTCTACCCCCTGGCTTTCGGCCTGGGCCAAGACTTCGTCCTGCAGGGCCAGGATGTCGTCCTGTTCCGCGACGGGCGCCGCCGCCAGCCACTGGGCCGGACGGTTGCCGCTGACCTGCTGGCTGATCCACTCGCGGGTGGTCTCATCGGCAAACGCGCTGCCGTCGCCCCAGCGCAGTTGCTCCAGGCCCGGCAGGCGCTCGAGCAGCATGCCCAGGTCACGCTGGACGATCTGCGCCCAGGCGTCCCGGGGCGCCGGCTGCCTGGCCAGCGCCTGGCACAGGTACCATTGCAGGTCCAGCCAGAAGTGGTTGACGGCTTCGGCGTACACCCGCTCCACCAGCTCCAGCAGTTCGTCCCAGCGCTGCTGCACATACAGGCGCTTGAGTTGCACGCGATAATCGCCACGCGGGGCGGCCAGGCGCGTATTGCCATGGGTGTCTTCGGGGGGAGTCTGGTGCACGGTGTCCCAGCGCACGCTTTTCATCAGTCGGTGCGCCGCCAGCCAGCCTTGGGGTTGATCACGCAGGTAGGTGGCCAGGGCGCGGGCGCTGTCCAGCAGGTCACGGCCGGACTTTATCGCCACGGGCGCTGCCAGCCCTCCTCCCCCACCGGCCCCGGCGCTGTGCTGCGGCACCACGGCATCGACACCCCCGGAGCGCGCCAGGCGCGCCAACAGCGCGTCGTACAGCGCGCCCAACTGCGGGCGCTCATCTTCCGGCCAAGCCTGCAGGCCATGTTCAAGCCACACCAACGCGGCCACCGTGCGCTCAGCCTCGGCCCTGACTACCTCGGGGTACAGGGACAAGCTGCCCAGCAGCTTGTCTGCCGTCAGCCACTCCAGGGCCAGTTTGCGGCTGGTGGGCCGCGCCGGGAGCAGCGCCGTGCCAAAGCGCGCCACCATGGCCGCCAGCAAGGCCAGGCCATCGGCCAGCCCCGCTTCGCCGTCGCGCTGCAGGCGCGCCCACAGGCAATAGGTGGCCACCCGCAGGTCCTTGCACCTATGGGTCAAGAGCTTTTCCCCCAGGCAGATCACCTGCTCGGTGTCGGCGCCGGACAGTTTGTTGACCTCCTCGCGCAGGCACTGGAAATCATCGTCGTAACTGGGGTCGTCGCCAGTCGGCAACTGCTGGCTGACAGGCTGTAGCCAGGCGTGCCAACGGCCGGCCTGTTCGCGCCCCAGGGCCAGCGCATCGCGGTCCCCCAGGCAAGTGGTACGCAATCCTTGCAGACTCATTCAACACCTCCAGTGGATGCCTGGCCGTTGTCCGCCAGGAAAATTCGCGGCGGCAAACTGAAGCCGCGCAGCGTGAGCAGCGCCAGCGGCCCTGCGCCCAGTTCCGT
>NZ_JBSKHP010000039.1:0-54315 GCF_057128625.1 Pseudomonas imperatae
CGTGGACCGCTTGAGCGCCGCCTCCAGTCGGCCCTGGCGCTTTACGGGGCACACAATCAAGATCAAAGGCCGCACGGAAGCAAGAGCAACAGCTGCCTCACTTGAGTTATGTAGCGGTAGCACGTCCCAGCGCAGCCTCGCGGCAGCGGCTACACCGGCAGCTCAGCGGCCGCCGCCCAGGTCGAGGAAGCTGCCGGTGGTGTAGCTGGCCTGCTCCGAGGCCAACCACAGGATCGCCTCGGCCACCTCGTGGGGCTGCCCGCCCCGCCCCATGGGAATCCCCGGCTCCAGCTTGCTCACCCGATCCGGGTCGCCGCTCAGGGCATGGAACTCGGTATAGATGTAGCCCGGCCGCACCGCGTTGACCCGCACGCTCTCGCCGGCCAGTTCCTTGGCCAGGCCCACAGTGAAGGTATCCAGCGCACCCTTGGACGCCGCGTAATCGACGTACTCGCCCGGCGAGCCCAAGCGCGCGGCCACCGAGGAGACGTTGACGATGCTGCCGCCCGGCCCGCCATGGCGGGTGGACATGCGCAGGATGGCGTGCTTGGCACACAGGATCGGCCCGGCAACGTTGCTCTTGAGCAGCTTCAGCAGGCGGAATTCGGACATTTCGTCGACCCGCGAGGTGTGGCCCACGGTGGCGGCGTTGTTGACCAGCACGCTGACCGTGCCCAGCTCGGTGTCGACGCGGTTGAACAGGTGCACCACCTCGTCCTCGACGCTGACGTCGGCGCGCACGGCAATGGCCTGGGCGCCCAGCTCGCGCAGTTCGGCCAGGGTGGTCTGGGCGGCCTGTTCATCGGCCAGGTAGTTGATGCACACGCGGTAACCCTGGCGGGCGGCCAGGCGCGCAGTGGCGGCACCGATGCCACGGCTGCCGCCGGTGATGACGATAACTTTATCCATGGACCTCGGTACACTCCTCATGGGGATTGCAGGGTTGAAGGCTGGCTAATAGTACGAAATTCAAGCGCCCGACGCGCGCTGCAGATTTTCCGCCGCGTGAATATCGGCCATGAAGCGCTCCGCCGGCAAGGGGTGGCCCAACAGAAAACCCTGCAGCGAGTCACAGCCCAGGCGGGTCAGGAAGTTCTGCTGGTTATCGGTCTCCACGCCCTCGGCGACGATACGCAGGCCCAGGGCCTGCCCCAGGGCGACAATGGCCGAGACGATGGCGGCGTCGTCGCTGTCCTGCTCCAGGTCACGGACGAAGCCGCGGTCGATCTTCAGCTC
The DNA here is from genome assembly GCF_057128625.1 of Pseudomonas imperatae. NCBI lineage: Bacteria > Pseudomonadati > Pseudomonadota > Gammaproteobacteria > Pseudomonadales > Pseudomonadaceae > Pseudomonas > Pseudomonas imperatae. Next base: position 1,237 of record NZ_JBSKHP010000039.1, read on the forward strand.
GTTGGCCGGCAGGCGCTTGAGGTACATCAGGCTGGAGTAGCCGGTGCCGAAGTCATCGATGGACAGGTCCACGCCCATGTCCGACAGCTGGCGCAGCACACTCATGCTGGCGTCGGCGTCGTTCATGGCGGTGGTCTCGGTGATCTCCAGGGTCAGGTTGTTCGCCGCCAACTGGTGCCGTTCAAGCGCCGCCGCGACGCTGGCCACCAGGCCCACGTGGCAGAACTGCAGCGCCGACAGGTTCACCGCGATGCGCCAGTGGCCATAGCCCTGCACCGCCCACTCGCGCATCTGCCGGCAGGCCTCGTCCAGCACCCAGTCGCCGATGCCGATGATCAGCCCGGTCTTCTCCGCCAGGTCAATGAAGCGGTCCGGGCTCAGCAGGCCCATGTCCGGGTGCTGCCAGCGCAGCAGCGCCTCGGCGCCCACCGGCTGGCCAGTGCTGGCCTCGAACTTGGGCTGGTAGTGCAGGCGCAGCTGGCCGCGCTCCACCGCCAGGCGCAGGTCCTGCAGCAGTTGCAGCTGCTTGCGGGCGTTGGTGTTCATGGAGCCGTCGAAGAAGCTGTAGCAGTTCTTGCCCGCGCTCTTGGCGTGGTACATGGCGGCGTCGGCGTTCATCAGCAGGCTGTGCTGGTCAATGCCGTTGCCGGGGTACAGGGCGATGCCAATGCTGGCGGAGATCTGCAGGTTCTGCTCGGCCACCCGGAACGGCTGGGCGATCAGGGCGACCTGGCGGGCGGCCACGGTGGGCACGTCGTCCGGCTCGTCGAGGGCCACCAGCAGCACGAACTCGTCGCCACCGATGCGCGCCAGGGTGTCCTGGCCCTGCAGGTTGCCGCGCAGGCGCAGGGCCACGGCGCGCAGCAGCTCGTCGCCGGTGAAGTGGCCGAAGGCGTCGTTCACCGGCTTGAAGCCGTCCAGGTCGATGAACATCAGCGCGAAGCAGCCGCCCTTCTCGTCCACCATCTGGATCGCCTGCTCGATGCGGTCGGCCAGCAGCATGCGGTTGGGCAGGCCGGTGAGGTTGTCGTGCAGGGCCAGCTGCGTCAGCTCGCGGTTGGCCAGGCGCAGGGAGTTGGCCAGGTCAGCGGTGCGTGCCTCCATGCGCGCGTCCAGCACCGAGGTCAGCAGGGTGATGCCCAGCACCGCCAGGCTGGTGATCAGCACCATGTAGTCCAGGCCCTTGCCGGTCAGGCCACCGCCCAGGGCGCCACAGGCGCTGCCCTCGGGGAACATGGCCGCGGCCATGCCGGTGTAGTGCATGCCCACTATGGCCACGCCCATCACCACCGAGGCCACGCCGCGCGCAAGCACCACGTGGGGCGCGGCATGGCGCAGGCGGAACGCTATGTAGAGGGCGGCCGCCGAGGCGCCGATGGCAATGACGATGGAATCGATGAACAGCACGGGATCGTACTGGATGCCGGGGGTCATGCGCATGGCGGCCATGCCGGTGTAGTGCATGGTGGCGATGCCGCTGCCCATGATCAGCGCGCCGAAGGCCAGTTGCCCGAACGGCAGCCGCGGCTGGCTCACCAGCCACAGGGCGAAGCCCGAGGACAGCACAGCGATCAGCAGCGACAGCGCGGTCAGTTTGAGGTCATACCCCAGGGCGATGGGCAGGCTGAAGGCGAGCATGCCGATAAAGTGCATGGACCACACGCCGACGCCCATGGACAGCGAGCCACCGGCCATCCAGAAATACACCGCGCGCCCCTTCGCGGTGGCGATGCGGCCTACCAGGTCGAGCGCCGTATAGGACGCCAGCATGGCCACGCACAGTGAAATGACAACCAGGGAGGGGGAATAACTACCAATCAGCATGCGACTCTCGAAACCGGCAAATACGACGCGTTCCCTGCGAAAAATCTGCCCGGGATTGTACGCAATTAAACGTTTGTTTGCTTGCGAAGAGCGCCTGAATACGGGGGCTTGGCGGGATATCGCTTTGCCATCACCGAATCCAGCTTCTACAAGGGTCCGGCCCCTGTACAGCGTTGTACAGGGCCGGTGCTGACCTTAACCTTTCAGACGAACGGCATCAAGGCGCGCGGCTCAATTCCAGCTGCCCATCCCAGCCGCCGCCCAGCGCGGCGATCAGTTGCACGCTGGCCACCAGGCGGCTCTGCAGCACGTTGAGCACGCTGCGCTCGTTGCTCAACGCCGTGGCCTGCACCGTCACCACGTCCAGGTAGGCGATGAGGCCGGCCTTGTACTGGTTGGTGGTCAGGCGCAGGGACTCGCGCGCCGACTCCAGCGCCTGCTCGCGCACTTGGGCCTCGTCTTCATACACCTTGAGCTGGACCATGTAGTTTTCCACCTCCTGGAAGCCGTTGAGCACGGTCTGCCGGTACTGGGCCACGGTCTGGTCGTAGACCGCCTCGGTGCGGTCCACCTCGGCCGAACGCTGGCCGCCGTCGAACAGCGTGCCGGCCAGCTGCGGGCCCACCGACCAGAAGCGGTTGGGCAGGCTCAGCCAGTTGGCGAAGGTGCTGCTGCTGTAGCCCCCGGACAGGCTCAGGGTCAGGTCCGGGTAATAGGCGCTCTTGGCCACGCCGATGTTGGCGTTGGCGGCCATCACCGAGCGCTCGGCGGCGGCGATGTCGGGGCGCCGCTCCAGCCACTGCGACGGCACTTGCACGGGGATCTGCGGCAGCGCCGGGATGGCCTGGCTTTCGGCCAGGTTGAAGTCGGCTGGCGGCACGCCCATCAGCACGGCAATGGCGTTCTCGTACTGGGCGCGCTGCCAGCGCAGGTCCACCAGGTCAGCCTGGGTGGTGCGCAGCTGGGTCTGCGCCTGGGCCACCGCATCGGCGCCCGAGACGCCGACCTTGTACTGGTTCTGGGTCATGGTCAGCGAGCGCTCGTAGGCCTGCACCGTGGCCTCAAGCAGGCGCTTCTGCTGGTCGATGACCCGCAGTTGCAGGTAGTTCTGCACCAGCTCCGACTGTAGGCTCAGGCGCATGGCCGCAAGGTCGGCGAGGCTGGCCTGGGCGCTGCCCTTGTCGGCTTCCAGGCCGCGGCGCAGCTTGCCCCACACGTCGGCTTCCCAGCTGACGTTGGCCTGGGCCGAGTAGCTGTTGCGAATGCCGCTGCCGGCACTGCCCAGGCTGGTGTTGCTGTTGCTGCTGCCGGCGCCCTGGCCGGAGCGGGTCTTGCTGGCGCTGAGGTCGACAGTGGGGAAGAACGCGCCACGCGCGCTATTCACCAGCGCCTGGGCCTGGCGGTACTGGGCTTCATATTGCGCCACGGTCTGGTTGGCGTGGTTCAGGCGCTCCACCAGGCCATTGAGCTGGGTGTCGCCGTACACTTCCCACCAGGCACCGCGGGCCAGGGCGTCGCTGGGCTGCGCCTGGCGCCAGCCCTGGGCTTCCTTGAACTGCGCCGGCGCGGCCACGTCCGGGCGCTTGTAGTCAGGCCCCACGGCACAGCCGCCCAGCAGCAGGCCAGTGAGCATCAGCGCGCTCAGGCCCAGGTTGAGCAGGCGCGAGCCGCGGGCGGTGGCCATTTGGCAGGTCAAGGGGCGCAGCAGCACGGTCGGCTTGTTCATAGCGGGGTTTCCAGGGATGCATCGGTACGCACGCCGCGCCAGCGGTTGACCCGGTGGCGCAGGCGATCGAGGTAGAGGTAGACCACCGGGGTGGTGTACAGGGTCAGGATCTGGCTGAAGATCAGCCCGCCGATGATGGCCAGGCCCAGCGGCTGGCGCATCTCCGCGCCCTCGGTGCCGCCGATCAGCAGCGGCAGCGCGCCAAGGATGGCCGCCAGCGTGGTCATCAGGATCGGCCGCAGGCGTTGCAGGCAGGCCTGGCGAATCGAGTCGAACGGGCCCATGCCCTGCTCGCGTTCCAGCTGCAGCGCCAGGTCGATCATCAAAATGGCGTTCTTCTTCACCACGCCGATCAGCAGGAACAGCCCCAGCAGCGAGATCAGGCTGAACTCGCCGCCGGTGACGTAGATGCTCAGCAGCGCGCCCACCCCCGCCGACGGCAGCGTGGAGAGAATGGTCAGCGGGTGCACGTAGCTCTCGTAGAGGATACCCAGCACCAGGTACACCAGCACCAGCGAGCCGAGAATCATCCACGGCTGGCTCTTCTGCGCCGCGGCGAAGGCGTCACCGGTGCCGGCCACCTTGACGATGATGTCCTCGGGCAGCCCCAGGGAAGCAATGGCGCGCTCGATGGCGGCGGTGGCACGGTCCAGGGGCACGCCCTCGGCGAGGTCGAAGGAGATGCTTTCCGAGGCGAACTGGCCCTCGTGGCTGACGCTGTCGTCGGCCAGGCTGTTCTCATAGTGGGCGATGCTCGACAGCGGTACCCGCGCGCCGGCGGAGTTGATCACCTGCACCTGGTCGAGGGTGACCGGGTCCTGGGCGTACTTGGGGTTGATCTCCATCACCACTTCGTACTGGTTGAGGCTGTCGTAGATGGTGGAGATCTGCCGCTGGCTGTAGGCGTTGTTGAGCACCCCGGTGACGGTGCTCATGTCGATGCCCAGGCGCTTGGCCTGGTCGCGGTCCACCACCAGGGTCACCTGGGGCGCGCCGCGGCCTTCGCGGGCATCGATGGAGGTCAGCTCCGGCAGGCGCTTGAACGCCTCGGTGATCTTCGGGTACCAGGTGCGCAGCGCGGCCAGGTCGCCGCTCTGGATGATGTACTGGTACTGGTTGGTGGTCTGGTCGCGGGCGCCGCCGAACTGCAGGTCCTGGTCGGCCATCAGCATCAGCCGTGCGCCAGGCACCTTGGGCAGGTTCTTGCGCAGGCGCTCGATGACCTGCTGGGCGTTGACGTCGCGCTCCTTGATGGGCTTGAGGCGCACCAGGATGGTGGCGTTGTTGGTGCCGTTGTTGCCGCCGATGAAGCCGGCGACGCTGAGCACCGCCGGGTCGGCGATGATGGCGCGGCGGAAGGCTTCCATCTTCGGCTGCATGACGGTGAACGACAGGCCGTCGTCGCCGCGCACGAAGCCCATCAGCTGGCCGGTGTCCTGCTGGGGCATGAAGGTCTTGGGCACCACCACGTACAGGGCGATGTTGACGCCGATGGTGACCACCAGGCTGATCAGGGTCAGCCGCCGGTGCGCCAGGGCCCAGCCCAGGGTGCGGTCGTAGCCGCGCACCATGGCCTCGTGCACGCGGTTGCTCCAGCGCTGCAGGCGGGTTTCGTGGCCGTGGTCGTGGGGCTTGAGCCAGCGCGCGCAGAGCATGGGGGTGAGGGTCAGCGACACCAGCAGCGACACCACGATGGCCGCCGACAGGGTGATGGAGAACTCGCGGAACAGCTTCTCGATGATGCCGCCCATGAACAGGATCGACATGAACACCGCCACCAGCGAGGCGTTCATCGCCAGCAGGGTGAAGCCCACTTCCCTGGCGCCCTGGTAGGCGGCCTTCATGGGCGCCATGCCGGCGTTGATGTGCCGGGCGATGTTCTCCAGCACCACGATGGCGTCGTCCACCACCAGCCCCGTGGCCAGGATCAGCGCCATCAGCGACAGGTTGTTCAGCGAGAAGCCCCACAGGTACATGATGGCGAAGGTGCCCACCAGCGACACCGGCACCGCCAGGGTGGGAATCAGCGAGGCGCGCCAGTCGGCCAGGAACAGGTACACCACCAGCACCACCAGGGCCACGGCGATCAGCAGGGTGCTCTCGGCCTCGTGCAGGGTGGCGGTGATCACCGGCGAGCGGTCCATGGCGATGTTCAGCCGCACGCTGGCCGGCAACACCGCTTGCAGGGCCGGCAGCTGCGCCTTGATCTGCGCCACGGTCTTGATGATGTTGGCGCCGGCCTGGCGGTTGATCACCAGCAGCACCGCCGCGTCGTCGTTGAAGAAGCCGGCGTTGTAGCGGTCTTCCACGCCGTCGGTGAGTTTGGCCACGTCGCTCAGGCGCAGGGCCGAGCCGTTCTGGTAGCGAATGATCAGCGGGCCGTAGTCCTTGGCCTTTTCCAGCTGGTCGTTGGCCTGCACCTGCCAGTTGTGCTCGCCGCTTTCGACGAAGCCCTTGGGCCGGCGCACGTTGGCGTTGGCGATGGTGGTGCGCACCTCGTCCAGGGCCACGCCGTACTGGTTGAGCAGGTTGGGCTCGACCTCCACGCGCACCGCCGGCAGCGAGCTGCCGCCGATCTGCACCTCCCCTACCCCGTCCACCTGGGACAGGCTCTGGGACAGGATGGTGGATGCCAGGTCGTACAGCTGGCCCTTCTGCAGCACGTCGGAGGTCAGCGAAAGCACCATGATCGGTGCCTGCGCCGGGTTGACCTTCTTGTAGGTGGGCATGCTGCGCATGCCGCTGGGCAGCAGCGGCCGCGAGGCGTTGATGGCCGCCTGCACTTCGCGGGCGGCGCCGTTGATGTCGCGGTCCATGTCGAACTGCAGGATCACCCGCGTCGAGCCCTGGCTGGAGCGGCTGTTCATGTTGCTGACGCCGGAGATGCTGCCGAAGGCGCGCTCCAGCGGCGTGGCCACGGTGGAGGCCATGACCTCGGGGCTGGCGCCGGCCAGGTTGGCCGACACCACGATCACCGGGAAGTCCATCTGCGGCAGCGGCGACACCGGCAACAGGCCGAAGCTGACGCCGCCCAGCAGCATCACCGCGACGCTGAGCAGCATGGTCGCCACCGAGCGGCGAATGAAGGGGGCCGACAGGTTCATGCCGACGCCTGCGGTTCAGCGGCCGGTGCCTTGCGCCAGCGGCGCCCCAGGCGGTCGAAGTACAGGTAGATCACCGGGGTGGTGAACAGCGTCAGCACCTGGCTCACCAGCAGCCCACCCACCATCACCAGGCCCAGCGGCTGGCGCAATTCTGCGCCCGAACCACCGGCCAGCATCAGCGGCACGGCGCCGAACAGCGCCGCCATGGTGGTCATCAGGATCGGCCGGAAGCGCAGCAGCGCCGCCTGGTAGATGGCGGTCTGCGGGTCCAGCCCCTGGTTGCGCTCGGCGTCCAGGGCGAAGTCGATCATCATGATCGCGTTCTTCTTGACGATGCCGATCAGCAGGATGATGCCGATGATGGCGATCATCCCCAGGTCGTTGCCGCTCAACAGCAGCGCCAGCAAGGCGCCCACCGCCGCCGAGGGCAGCGTGGAGAGGATGGTGATGGGGTGGATGTAGCTCTCGTAGAGAATGCCCAGCACGATGTACATGGTCACCACCGCCGCCAGAATCAGCAGCAGCGTGCTCGACAGCGACGCCTGGAACGCCTGGGCCGCGCCCTGGAACTGGGTCTGCACGCCAATCGGCATGCCGATGTCCTTCTGCACCTGCTCGATCAGCGCTACAGCCTGGCCCAGGGCCACGCCCGGCGCCAGGTTGAACGAGACCATCACCGCCGGGAACTGGCCGATGTGCGAGATGGCCAGCTGCGCCTGGCGCTGCTCGATGTGCGCCAGGCTCGACAGGCGCACCTGGGTGCTGTTGGTCACCGGCAACGACGAGCTGGCACCGGTGAGGGTGCTGGACACGGTCTGGTTGATGGCGCTGTCGCTGGGTGTGCTCTTGACGTAGATCTGCTCCAGCGCCTGCGGGCCGATCACCGAGGCGTTGGCCGCCTGCAGCACCACGCGGTACTGGCTGGCCTGGGTGTAGATGGTGGAAATCTGCCGTTGGCCGAAGGCGTCGTACAGGGCGTTGGTGATGTCGGCGACGTTGACGCCCAGGCGCTTGGCCTGGTCGCGGTCGATCACCAGGTACACCTGCAGGCCCTTGTCCTGCAGGTCGCTGGCCACGTCGGTGAGCTGCGGCTGCTGGCGCAGGGCGTCCACCAGCTTGCCGCTCCACTGGCTAAGCAAGTCGGCATCGGGCGACGACAGGCTGAACTGGTACTGGGTGCGGCTGACCCGGTCCTCGATGGTCAGGTCCTGCACCGGCTGCATGAACAGGCGCATGCCCACCAGCTTGTCGGCTTCAGGCTGGATGTTGGCGATGACTTCACTGGCGGTGTGGCTGCGCTGGCCCAGGGGCTTGAGGTTGATCAGCATGCGCCCGCTGTTGAGCGTGGCGTTGTCGCCGTCCACGCCGATGTAAGAAGACAGGCTCTCGACGTCCGGGTCCTGCAGCACGATGGCCGCCAGGTCCTGCTGGCGCTGGCTCATGGCGCTGAAGGAGATCGACTGCGGCGCCTCGGTGATGCCCTGGATCACCCCGGTGTCCTGCACCGGGAAGAAGCCCTTGGGCACCACCATATAAAGGAACACGGTGAGGCCCAGGGTGGCCAGGGCCACCAGCAGAGTCAGCGGCTGGTGGCGCAGCACCCACTGCAGCTTGCGGCCGTAGGCCTCGATCAGCCAGTCGATCCAGGCGCCGCTGGCGCGGTAGAAGCGCGTCTGTTCTTCCGGCTTGGGCTCGCGCTTGAGCAGGCGCGCGCACATCATCGGCGTCAGCGTCAGCGAGACCACCAGCGAAATCAGGATGGCCACCGCCAGGGTAATGGCGAACTCGCGGAACAGCCGCCCCACCACGTTGGCCATGAACAGCAGCGGGATCAGCACGGCGATCAGCGAGAAGGTCAGCGACAGCAGCGTGAAGCCGATCTGCCGGGCGCCCTTGAGCGCCGCCTGCAGCGGCGTCTCGCCCTCCTCGATGTGGCGGGAGATGTTCTCCAGCATGACGATGGCGTCGTCCACCACGAAACCGGTGGCGATGGTCATGGCCATCAGCGTCAGGTTGTTGATGGAAAAACCGGCCAGGTACATGACGCCAAAGGTGCCGATCAGCGACAGCGGCACGGCCACCGACGGAATGATCGTGGCGCTGAAACGGCGCAGGAACAGGAAGGTCACCAGCACCACCAGGGCGATGGAGAACAGCAGCTCGTGCTGCACGTCGGCCACCGAGGCGCGGATGGTCTGGGTGCGGTCGGTGAGCACCGCCACGTCCAGGCCCGCCGGCAGGTTGTCGGTGATCGACGGCAGCACCGCCTTGATGCGGTCCACCACTTCAATCACGTTGGCACCGGGCTGGCGCTGGATGTTCAGCAGCACCGCCTGGTTCTTGTTGGCCCAGGCCGCCAGGCGCTCGTTCTCGGCGCCGTTGACGATGGTCGACACGTCCTTCAGGCGCAGCGGCGCGCCGTTGCGGTAGCTGAGGATGAGGTTGGCGTATTCCTCGGGCGAGACCATCTGGTCGTTGGCATCGAGCATCGACACCCGCGTGGGGCCGTCGAAGTTGCCCTTGGGCTGGTTGACGTTGGAGGCGGCGATTAGCGTGCGCACGTCGGCCAGGTTCAGGCCGTTAGCGGCCAGCGCCTCGGGGTTGACCTTGATGCGCACCGCCTGGCGCTGGCCGCCGGCGATGGAGACCATGCCGACGCCGGTGATCTGGGCGATTTTCTGCGCCATGCGCGTGTCGACCAGGTCGTTGAGCTTGGGCAGCAGCATGGTTTTCGAACTGATAGCAAGGGTCAGCACCGGGGTGTCGGCCGGGTTGACCTTGTTGTACACCGGCGGTGCCGGCAGGTCGGTGGGCAGCAGGTTGGTGGCGGCGTTGATGGCCGCCTGCACCTGCTGCTCGGCGACGTCCATGTTGATGTCGAGGCTGAAGCGCAGGGTCAGCACCGAGGCGCCGCCGGAACTGGTGGAGGCCATCTGGGTGAGCCCGGGCATCTGCCCGAACTGGCGCTCCAGCGGCGCGGTCACGGCGCTGGTCATCACTTGCGGGCTGGCGCCGGGGTACAGGGTCATGACCCGGATGGTCGGGTAGTCGACCTGGGGCAGCGCCGACACCGGCAGCAGGCGGTAGGCGATCAGGCCGGCCAGGATAATGGCCAGCATGCTCAGGGTAGTGGCTACCGGACGCAGGATGAACAGCCGCGACAGATTCATACGCCCGCCTTGCTCCGGTGGCCGTTGCCGGCCTGCTTGCCGGCGGCGTCTTCACCCTTGAGGTGCTCGCCTGGGGTGGTGGGCACCTGGCCTGGGTCATTGACCACTTCCACGCTGCTGCCGTCGCGCAGGCGGTCGGTGCCTTCCAGCACCACACGGTCGCCCTTGGCCAGGCCGTCCTCGACCACCGTGACAGTGCCGTCGGAGGCGCCGATCTTCAGCTGGCGAATGCGCACCTTGTCGTTGCCGTCCATGGCGTAGACGAAGGTGCCGTTGGTGCCGAACTGCACCGCGGCCGAGGGCGCCAGCACCACGTCCTTGAGGGTGTCGGACAGCAGGTGGACGTTGACGAACTGGTTGGGGAACAGCGCCAGGTCCTTGTTATCGAAGTAGGCCTTGAACTTCAGGGTGCCGGTGGTGGTGTCGATCTGGTTGTCGATGCTGTGCAGCACGCCCGTGGCCTGCTGGGCGCGGTCGCCGCGGTCCCAGGCTTCCACCGGCAGGGTGGCGCCGCTGCGCACGCGGGCCAGCACCGGGTCGAGGGTGGTCTCGGGCAGGGTGAAGATCACGCTGATGGGCTGCACCTGGGTGATCACCGCCAGGGCGGTGGTGTCGTTGGCGGCCACCAGGTTGCCCACGTCCAGCTGGCGCAGGCCCACGCGGCCGCTGATGGGCGCGCGGATCTGGGTGAATTCCAGATTGAGCTTGGCGTTGTTGACGTTGGCCTGGTCGGTGAGCAGCGTGCCCTGGTACTGGCCCACCAGCGCCTCCGCGGTGTCCAGGGTCTGCTTGGCGATGCTGTCCTGGGCGAACAGCTCTTTATAGCGTTGCAGGTCGCGCTGGGCGTTCTTCAACTGCGACTGGTCCTGGGCCAGGGTGCCCTGGGCCTGCTGCAGGGCAATTTCATACGGGCGCGGGTCGATCACCGCCAGCAGGTCGCCGGCCTTGACCATCTGCCCTTCCTGGAACGCCACCTTCACCAGCTCCCCGGCCACGCGGCTGCGCACGCTGATGGTGTTGGTGGCGGTCACCGTGCCCAGGGCTTTCAAATAGACCGGGAAGTCGCCCACGGTAGCCGGGGCCACCCGCACCGGCGTCGGCCCACTGGCCGGGCCGAAGCCTGGGCGCATGGGGTTGCCGCCCGGCCGCCCGCCATGGGGGCGGCCTTTCTCGGGCGGGCCGCCGGCTTCATGCTGCTGGGCCGGCGAATGCTGCGCACGCCAGTACAGGCCCGCGGCAATCAGCAGGATCAGGATCAGCAGGCCGAACAGCCAACGGGGAAAGGTGCGGGAACCGGCGGGTTGCATGGAATGATCGACCATTATTGAAAGTGGGTGTGTCGGGAGGCTGGAACGATAATCATTGTTGCGAATATTGCAAAGTGCCTTTACCCGCTATTTACGTAGGACGCGTTTATGCCGTGTTTCGTCCAGAAAAGAAAACGGCCTGGGGGATACCAGGCCGTTTCTTTATTACTGCATGTAACACAGACCATTGGACGCTATCCATCCCGTAGCCGCTGCCGCAGGCTGCGCTGGCCCTCGCCTACACTGGAAATCTCCAGCGTACTGGAGGACCAGCGCAGCCTGGCGGCAGCGGCTACAGGCGAAGTGCCTGGTCCTGGGTGTTACTTCAATACTGCCAGGGCAGCATCGTAGTTCGGCTCTTCGGCGATTTCGCCGACCAGCTCGGTGTGCAGCACGTTGTCGTTCTCGTCCAGCACCACCACGGCACGGGCAGTCAGGCCAGCCAGCGGGCCGTCGGCCAGGGCAACGCCGTAGGCTTCCTTGAACTCGGCGCCACGCAGGGTCGACAGGTTCTGCACGTTTTCCAGGCCTTCGGCGCCGCAGAAGCGGGCCTGGGCGAATGGCAGGTCGGCGGAAATGCACAGCACCACGGTGTTGGCCAGTTCGCTGGCCTGGGCGTTGAACTTGCGTACCGAGGTAGCGCAGGTCGGGGTGTCAACGCTTGGGAAGATGTTCAGCACTTTGCGCTTGCCGGCAAAGCTTGCCAGGGTCACGTCGGCCAGGTTGCCGGCAACCAGCGAGAACGCAGGCGCCTTGGCGCCGACTTTCGGCAGTTCGCCCTTGACCTGGACCGGGTTGCCTTTGAGCGTCACTTGAGCCATGAACGGAATCCTTCTGCGGTATGGAATAAAGACAGGGAGTTAACCATGAATCCCTGCAAACTAAAACTGTGGGAGCTGGCTTGCCAGCGAGCTTTTGGCAATACCTCAAAGCTCGCCGGCAAGCCGGCTCCCACAGTGCGTTTACCCCATCGTCACCGCGCAGCTGTTACCAGAGCGGCATCACGTAGCTGACGTAGAAGCGGTTCTCGTCCTGGTGGGTCTGGCCGGTCATCTCGGGGTTGGCCTGGGCGTTCTTCCAGGTCACGCCGAGGCCTTTCAGGGTACCGTCCGGCACCACGTAGCTCAGCGCCAGGTCGCGTTCCCATTCGCTGTCGCCACCGCTGGCCACCTTGACCTGGTCACCGTGGGCATACAGGGCCGAGAAGCCCAGGCCCTTGAGGCCCAGCTGGCCGAAGTCATACTTGTACAGGGCCAGGAAGGTACGCTCGCCGGCGTGCTGGAACTTGTTCAGTTGCAGGTTGGTGAGCGCCGGGGTGTCCGCGCCGCTGCCAGGGCCCTGGCGGGCATCGCCGCTGTTGAGGCCCGAGTCCAGGTACGGGAAGTCGCTGTCGCCGGTGTTCTTCTGCGCGCCCAGGCCGAAGGTGTGGCCCATCAGGCTGTAGCTTTCCATGATGCTGAAGGTCGACTGGTTGATGCGGCCCTTGGTGGTGGTGCCACCGTAGTAGCCGGCTGCGCCGTATTCGCTGTCGCCGTCGCCGTTGCCGCCAGTCCCCAGGCTGCGGTAGGCGCGCAGGTCGGTGGCCAGGCTGCCCACTGGCAGTTGGTCGGTGTGCTTGAGGCCCAGGTAGAACTGTTGGTAGTAGTCGGCCAGGTTCGAGTACCAGCCGCTCAGGGTGGTGTTCTTGATGCCGGTATAGTCGGCGCCACCGTAGCTGAAGCGGTTGCTGCCCTTGGCGCCGCCGCCGGTGATCATGTCCTGGTCGCCGGTTTCGTTGCGGATTTTGGTCTGGGTAATGTTACCCAGGGTGAAAACATAGTTATCCAGATCCTTGGACACCAGTTGCGCGCCGGTGTTGGTCTGTTGGTACAGACGACCGTCGGTGTTGGCCAGCATCGGGTTGTTCTGGGTCAGGGTGCCGACGCGCAGTTCATCCTTGAGGAAGCGCATCTTGAAGGTCGGGCTCAGCACGCCGAAGTCGTTGGCCGACTTGCCGTCGTCCAGCGGGAACATGCTGCCCTGCTGGGAATTGGAGTCCAGCTTGACGCCGTAGAAGGCCGTCAGGTCCAGGCCGAAGCCAACGGTGCCTTCGGTGTAGCCGGACTTGAAGTTGAATTCGAAGCCCTGGCCCCAGTCGCGCACGCTGTTGGCCTTCTTGTTGCTGCCAACCACGTCGCTGCCCTGTTGGTTCAGGTAGCGGTTGAGCAGCGTCAGGTCTGCATGGCTGTCATCGATGAAGTCGGCGTGTGCACCCAGGGCGGCAGTGCCCAGCATGGCGCCTACCAGGGGACGGACTATCTTCTTGATCATCACGGGTCTCGTTGGAGTCAGTTAAAAAACTGACGCCATTACGGATCCGTTACATGACATTTCAGAGACAAGTTCCATGAAACTACATGAAACAAATTTTAGGTAACTGGCGGAACGCCAGTATTGGCCCGGCGCCGCTGGGCGGCGCCGGCAAGGCCCTCAGCTGGCAAGGGCGTGAGGGAAGGTGTGGCGATTGTGCTCAAGATCATGGCGCAGCTCGGCGATCAGGTCGGAAATAGCCCGACTGCTGCTGAGCCGATCGGTCGAAATACCGGTGACCATCAGTTGCACCTGGCCGGTGACGGGGTCAGTGACCTGGACCGTCAGCGACTGGTCCGGGGCCACCGTGCAGGTGCAGTGGGCCGGCAGAAAAGCACATTCGATGATATTGCGTAGTTCCAGCGAACAAAGTCCCAGTGTCATCATCTTTGGCATCCTCGCTCAGGCAGTTCGGGCGCGCAGACATGCGCTTGAAATATTGTGTATATACCCTGTCGCAGAGCCTTGCAACGAGTTGGCGACGAGAGTGCAAGCTGCTTTTTGCGCTCGCCTTGCGACTCGATAACGGCCACCACCGGCCGCCCGCGCGGCCTGTCGCGACCAAGGTCGGCTCCTACATCTGTTGCAACGTGCCACGGTCTGACAGACCTAATTGCCCCCCCTCAAAACTAAAATTTTCACATTCCATTCACCAGCCCTTAACCTGGCCGCCCCTATAGTCCCGGCACTTTCATAGCTCCATGGAGCCATCATGCCGGTAGCCTCTGTCGCCCTCCCCTTGCCGCCACGGCGTTTCGCCCTGCGTCGCCGCGTTGTCGTCATGGGCCTGCTGGCAGTAGTGGCGGCTTCGGCGCTAGGCGGTTGGGCGCTGCGCCCAAGCGGCCCGGCCGACCTGGGTGATGGCAAGACCCTGCGCCACTCGGGCCTGCAGGCCGCCTGGAAGGCCGGCAACGTAGCGGTGCTGGTGCGCCACGGCGAGCGCTGCGACCGTTCCGACGGTGCCTGCCTGGGCGACGCCGATGGCATTACCCTGGCCGGCAGCCGCGTGGCCAGCGAAGTGGGCAACAGCCTGCAGGCGCTGGGCATGACCCAGGCGCAGGTGTTCACCAGCCCCCTGACCCGCACCCGCCAGACCGCGATGTTCATGTTCGGCCAGGCCGCCACGCCCCAGGACTGGCTGATCAACTGCCGGCAGACCATGCTCCAGGACGTGGTGGCGCACAAGCAGCCCGGCCACAACCTGGTGCTGGTCACCCACAGCGAGTGCATCAACGCCCTGGAGAAACAGGCCGGCATTCATGGCGGCAGCGGCCCGGGCTACGCCAGCGCACTGTTCGTGAGCGTCGACCCGGTCACCGGCACCCCCCATGTGCTGGGTGCCCTGAACCCCAACCAGTGGCCGCGCACGCTGCACCGCCTGAAAGGCTAGACCGCCGCCAGGCGCACCTCGAAGCAGCAACCGTGGGGCTCGCGGCTGGTCAGGGTCACTGACCAGCCCTCGTTCACGCAGATCCGCTGCACCAGCGACAAGCCCAACCCCAGGCCCTCGCCGCGCTGTTCGTCGCCGCGCACGAACGGCTGGAACATCTCCAGGCGCTTTTCCTCCGGAATGCCGATGCCGCTGTCCTCCACCTTGAAGCCGCCCGGCAACAGGGTCAGGCGGATGAAGCCATGGTCGGTGTAGTGCCAGGCGTTGCGCAGCAGGTTGCCCATTACCGCACCCAGGAAGGTCTGGTTGTACACCCCCTCCCCCGCGTCTTCCGGCAGGTAGATCAGCTCCAGGCCCTTGTGCTCGATGGGCGTGCGCCAGGTCTCCACCAGCTCCTGCGCCACCTGCACCATGCCGGCGGCCGGGCCGCGGCCGCCCTCGGCGTTTTCCGCCCGGGCCAGCAGCAGGAAGGTGTCCACCAGCTGGCGCATGGCGGCGCTGGCGCGGGCAATGCGCGACACCTGCTCACGCGCACGGGGATCCAGGCCGGGGTTTTCCAGCAACAGCTCGCTGGAGCTGGCCAGCACCATCAACGGCGTGCGCAATTCGTGGCTGACGTCACCGGTGAACAGCTTCTCGCGCACCAGCGCCGAGCGCAGGCGCCCCAGGGTGTCGTCGAAGGAACGGGCCAGGGTGCCGACCTCGTCGGCGGCGTAGTCGGGCGCCAGGGGCGGCGCCAGGTCCAGCAGTTGGTCGCGGTGGCGCACCTGGCCGGCCAGGCGGATCACCGGCGCCATGACCTTGCGCGACAGCAGCCAGCCCAGCAGGATCGAGCCCAGCAGGCTCAGCACGAAGCCGGTGATGACCACGCCGAACAGCAGCCGCTCGCGCTCCTCGAAACCTTGCTGGTCGCGCAGCAGGATGTACTTGCGGCCGTTGACCACCCGCACCATGGCGTACCAGCTGCGCTCCAGGCGCCTGACCTCGTGGAAGCCCGGTTCCAGGGCCTGCAGGTCCGGGGGCATGGCCAGGTCGCCCTGGCCGTCGTCGGCGAAGAACAGCTCGTCCTTTTCCGGGCGGTGGGTCCAGTCGTCGCGGTTTTCCATCATCAGCATGCGGTGCAGGTTGCCGCCCAGCCCCGTGGTGGTGAGCTTTTTCTCCACCACATGCACGGTTGCGACAATTCCCACGGCAAAAACGCCAGCCACCAACGTGGTCATCAGCGCGAAGACTACAATAATGCGTTGGGCCAGGCTTTGTCGGGAGTGCTTGGTGCGCCAGCGGGCGACGATCGAATTCATGGGCGGGGGCAGCTCAGCGTCATGCTAGGGGTCTGGAGGGCCAGGCAGTTTATCAGCCCTTGTACCGCAGCCCATGTCAAAGACTTGTGATGAACGGAAAAGCTGGCACCGGGACAGCATTTTCATCTGTCACTCACTCTTTTTTGACACATGAAAATGCACCTTTGACGTATTGAACCATCGGCAGTTTTTCACAGTGGCATTTTCTACGAGCATCTTCAGACATTTCCTACAGACACGTGGGCATTCGTCGACTTCAATGCCTGCCAGGCCTGACTACCCCGATTTTTGTATCAAACAGCAATTGATTCGTTCAGCAAGCGTTCGTTCAGCTTGCGGCGGTAATAATCTCCCTCTATAACGGATGGCCCTGCGACTAAAGTGGGGCATGTATGACGCACGAAGCGCATAAGCCTGTCAGATTCCGAGGATGCCATGAATCAGAGTTTTCTCCCCTTTTCCCGTCCCAGCATGGGTGACCAGGAGATCGCAGCAGTAGAGCAGGTATTGCGCAGCGGTTGGATCACCACCGGCCCCAAGGCCCAGGAGCTGGAGCAGGAATTCGCTCGCCGCGTGGGCTGCGCCCATGCCGTGGCCCTGTCGTCCGCCACCGGCGCCATGCACATCGCGTTGCTGGCCCTGGGCATCGGCCCGGGCGACGAAGTCATCACCCCGTCCCAGACCTGGGTGTCCACCGCCAACATGATCTGCCTGCTGGGTGCTACCCCGGTATTCGTCGACATCGACCGTGACACCCTGATGTGCAGCGTGGCCGCCATCGAGGCCGCCATCACCCCGCGCACCAAGGCGATCATCCCCGTGCACTACGCCGGCGCCGCCTTCGACCTCGACCCGCTGTACGCCCTGGCCGAGCGCCACGGCATCCGCGTCATCGAAGACGCCGCCCACGCCGTAGGCACCCGCTACCGCGGCCGCGAGATCGGTGCCCAGGGCACCGCGATCTTCTCGTTCCACGCCATCAAGAACATGACCTGCGCCGAAGGCGGGATGTTCGTCAGCGATGACGAAGCCTTCGCCAACCGCGTGCGCATGCTCAAGTTCCACGGCCTGGGCGTGGACGCCTACGACCGCATGACCCACGGCCGCAAGCCACAGGCCATGGTCCAGGAGCCGGGCTTCAAGTACAACCTGGCCGACATCAACGCCGCCATTGCCCTGGTGCAACTGGAGCGCGTCGACGCCATCAATGCCAAGCGCGAGCAGCTGGCCCAGGCGTACCTCGAACGCCTCAAGCACCTGCCGGTGCTGCCACTGTCGCAACCGACCTGGCCGCAACAGCACGCCTGGCACCTGTTCATCCTGCGCATCGACCCGGAACGTTGCGGCATTGATCGTGAAACCTTCATGAAAGGTCTTCAAGATCAAGGCATTGGCACCGGCATCCACTTCATTGCCACGCACTTGCACACCTGGTACCGCCAGAAGTTCCCGGACGTGCAGCTGCCCAACACTGAGTGGAACTCGGCCCGCCTGTGCTCCATCCCGCTGTTCCCCGACATGACCCTCGACGATGTCGAGCGCGTTGCCTGCGCCATTGAGAAAACCCTGGAACACCGCCCGTGAGACCTTATCCGATCAACACCGTGTCCATCGTGATACCGGTGTACAACGAAGAGCAGAGCCTGCCGGAGCTGCTGCGCCGCACCGAAGCTGCGTGTGCGCAACTGACGCAGAAATATGAAATCGTGCTGGTGGACGACGGCAGCCGCGACGCCTCGGCCGACATCCTCCAGGACGCCGCCGAACGCCCGGGCAGCCCGGTGGTGGCGGTGATCCTGAACCGCAACTACGGCCAGCACGCGGCGATCATGGCCGGTTTCGAGCAGTGCATCGGTGACCTGGTGATCACCCTCGACGCCGACCTGCAGAACCCGCCAGAAGAGATCCCCAACCTGGTCGCCCAGGCTTCGCTGGGCTACGACGTGGTCGGCACCGTGCGCAACAACCGCCAGGACTCGGCCCTGCGCCGCTGGCCATCGAAGCTGATCAACCTGGCCGTGCAGCGCTCCACCGGCGTGGCCATGAGCGACTACGGCTGCATGCTGCGCGCCTACCGCCGCAGCGTGGTCGACGCGATGCTGGCCTGCCGCGAGCGCAGCACCTTCATCCCGATCCTGGCCAACAGCTTCGCCCGCCACACCACCGAGGTGCTGGTGCAGCACGCCGAGCGCGAGCACGGCGACTCCAAGTACAGCCCCATGCGCCTGATCAGCCTGATGTTCGACCTGGTCACCTGCATGACCACCACGCCGCTGCGCCTGCTCAGCGTGGTCGGCATCGGCATGGCCGCCCTGGGCGTGCTGTTCGCCGTGGCGCTGATCGCGCTGCGCATGATCTACGGCGCCGCCTGGTCGGGCCACGGCACCTTCGTGCTGTTCGCCGTGCTGTTCGTGTTCACCGGTGCGCAGTTCATCGGCATGGGCCTGTTGGGTGAATACCTGGGCCGCATGTACAGCGACGTCCGCGCCCGGCCGCGGTTCTTCATCGAAAAGGTGCTGCGCAGCAACGAACCGGCTGGCGGCAACACCGAACCTCACCCTGAAACCTCGATTTCCATTTCTTCCAGCAAGGCTGCCTCATGAACCAGAAAGCTGTTGTCTTCGCCTACCACGATATCGGCTGCGCCGGCATCAACGCCCTGCTTGAGGCAGGCTACGACATCGCCGCCGTATTCACCCACGCCGACGATCCCAAGGAAAACAACTTCTACGGCTCGGTGGCGCAACTGTGCGCACGCAAAGGCATCCCGGTGCACGCCCCGGAAGACGCCAACCACCCGATCTGGATCGAGCGCATCGCCAAGCTCGACGCCGACTTCATCTTCTCGTTCTACTACCGCAACCTGCTGAGCGAGGCCGTGCTGGCCTGCGCCAAGCAAGGTGCGTTCAACCTGCACGGCTCGCTGCTGCCACGCTACCGCGGCCGCGCACCGGCCAACTGGGTACTGGTCAAGGGCGAAACCGAGACCGGCGTTACCCTGCACCGCATGGTCAAGCGTGCCGACGCTGGCGCCATCGTTGCCCAGCAACGCGTGGCCATCGAGCGCTCCGACACCGGCCTGAGCCTGCACGCCAAGCTGCGTGACGCCGCCACCGCGCTGCTGAACGAAACCCTGCCGCTGCTGGCCAAGGGCGAAGTCACCGAGACCGCCCAGGACGAGAGCCAGGCCACCACCTTCGGCCGCCGCACCCCTGCCGACGGCCTGCTGGACTGGAGCCGCCCGGCCGAAGAGCTGTTCAACCTGGTGCGCGCTGTCACCCAGCCATACCCGGGCGCGTTCTGCGCCGTGGGCGAGCACAAGCTGATTGTCTGGAGCGCCGAAGTGGTCGCCGGCAACCAGGGCTTCGAGCCAGGCCACGTGATCAGCGTCGAACCGCTGCGCATCGCCTGCGGCACCGACGCCCTGCAAATCACCGCCGGCCAGCGCAACAACGACGGCCTGTACCTGAGCGGCCCGCAACTGGCCCGTGAACTGGGCCTGGTGGAAGGCTCCAAGCTGATCGGCAAGGCCGCCGGCCGCCCTGTGCGCCGCACCCGCGTGCTGATCCTGGGCGTCAACGGTTTCATCGGCAACCACCTGTCGGAGCGCCTGCTGCGCGACGACCGCTATGAAATCTATGGCCTGGACATCGGTTCCGACGCCATCGAGCACCTGCGCGGCAACCCGCGCTTCCACTTCGTGGAAGGTGACATCAGCATCCACTCCGAGTGGATCGAATACCACATCAAGAAGTGCGACGTGGTGCTGCCGCTGGTCGCCATCGCCACCCCGATCGAATACACCCGCAACCCGCTGCGCGTATTCGAACTGGACTTCGAAGAAAACCTGAAAATCGTTCGTCACTGCGTGAAGTACAACAAGCGCGTGATCTTCCCGTCGACCTCGGAAGTCTATGGCATGTGCCAGGACAGCCACTTCGACGAGAACACCTCGAACCTGATCGTCGGCCCGATCAACAAGCAGCGCTGGATCTACTCGGTCTCCAAGCAACTGCTGGACCGCGTGATCTGGGCCTACGGCGACAAGGGCCTGAAGTTCACCCTGTTCCGTCCGTTCAACTGGATGGGTCCACGCCTGGACCGCCTGGATTCGGCCCGTATCGGCAGCTCGCGCGCCATTACCCAGCTGATCCTGCACCTGGTGGAAGGCACCCCGATCCGCCTGGTGGACGGTGGCGAGCAGAAGCGCACCTTCACCGACGTCGACGACGGCATCGAAGCCCTGGCACGCATCATCGAGAACCGCGATGGCAAGTGCGACGGCGAGATCATCAACATCGGCAACCCGACCAACGAAGCCAGCATCCGCCAGCTGGGCGAAGAGCTGCTGCGCCAGTTCGAAGCTCACCCGCTGCGTGGCAACTTCCCACCGTTCGCCGGCTTCCGTGAAATCGAGAGCAAGGCGTTCTACGGCAACGGCTACCAGGACGTGACCCACCGCACCCCGAGCATCGAGAACGCCCGTCGCCTGATCGACTGGACCCCGACCATCGAGCTGAGCGAAACCATCGGCAAGACCCTGGACTTCTTCCTGCGCGAAGCCATGGTTGAAATCGAGAGCAAGCGTTAATGCAGGCAGGTCTGCGCATCGACGTCGACACCTACCGAGGCACCCGTGAAGGGGTGCCGCGGTTGCTCGAACTGCTCGACGAAGCCCAGGTGAAAGCGACGTTCTTCTTCAGCGTCGGGCCGGACAACATGGGGCGCCACCTGTGGCGCCTGATCCGCCCGCAGTTCCTGTGGAAGATGTTGCGTTCCAATGCCGCAGGCCTGTACGGCTGGGATATCTTGCTGGCCGGCACCGCCTGGCCCGGCAAGCCGATCGGTCGCGACCTGGGGCACTTGATGCGCCAGGCCCGCGACGCCGGCCACGAGGTTGGCCTGCACGCCTGGGATCACCATGGCTGGCAGGCCAACACCGGTCGCTGGAGCGACGCGCAACTGCACGAGCAGATCCGCCGGGGCGTGGAAACCCTGAACGATATCCTCGGGCAGCGCATCGACTGCTCCGCTGCCGCCGGCTGGCGCGCCGACGAACGCGTGGTACAGGCCAAGGAAGACTTCGGTTTCCGCTACAACAGCGATTGCCGTGGCACCCACCTGTTCCAGCCACGCCTGGCCGATGGTTCGGCCGGTACCGTGCAGATCCCCGTGGACCTGCCCACCTTCGACGAGGTGGTGGGGCCAACGGTGAGCGCCCAAGGCTTCAACGACTACATCCTGGAACGCTTCAAGCCTGGAGGCTTGAACAACTACACCATTCATGCCGAGGTTGAAGGGATTCTGATGGCTGACGATTTCCGCCGCTTGCTGGCAACGGCACGCGAGCGACAGATACAGTTCCAACCCCTGGGGCAACTGCTGCCCGCGGACACCACCGCCCTGCCGGTGGAACAACTGACCCGCGGCGCCCTGGAAGGACGCGAAGGCTGGCTTGGGGTTCAACGACCATGATCCAGCGCTGGACCCTGCCCGTCTTGCTGCTTGCATTCGGGCTCTTCTACCTGCTGCCACTGCCCTTCCACGGGCTGTGGATTCCCGATGAAACCCGCTACGCGCAAATGAGCCAGGAAATGCTGCTGACCGGCAAATGGGCCGCGCCGCATTTCATGGGCTTGCGTTACTTTGAAAAACCCGCCGCCGGCTATTGGCTGATCGCCATCGGCCAGTGGCTGTTCGGCCAGAACCTGTTCGGCGTGCGCGTGGCCTCGGCCCTGAGCCTGGGCCTGAGCGTGCTGCTGACCTACCTTGTGGCCAACCGCCTGTGGGCCGACAAGCGCCAGAGCGTGATCTGCGCGGTGCTGTACATGAGCTTCGGCCTGGTGGCCGGCCAGGCCGGCTACGCCAACCTCGACCCGCAATTCACCCTGTGGGTGAACCTGAGCCTGGTGGCCCTCTGGTTCGCCATCGACAGCCGCACCACCAGCGCGCGCCTGCTGCACTGGGGCCTGCTGGGCGTGGCCTGTGGCATGGGCTTCATGACCAAGGGTTTCCTGGCCTGGGTATTCCCGGTGCTCATCGCGGCGCCGTGGATGATCTGGCAGAAGCGCTTCGGCGAGCTGGTGCGCTTCGGCCTGTTCGGCGTGCTGGTGGCGGTGCTGGTGGCGGCGCCGTGGGCGCTGATGGTCAACCAGCAGGAGTCTGACTTCTGGTCGTTCTTCTTCTGGCACGAGCACATCCGTCGCTTCGCCGGCGACGACGCCCAGCACGCCCAGCCAATCTGGTTCTACCTGCCGCTGCTGGCCGCCTCGAGCCTGCCCTGGGCGCTGCTGTTGCCGGCTACCGTGCGCCAGGCCTGGGCCACCCGCCGCGACCCGAAGGTGCTGTTCGTGCTGCTGTGGCTGCTGCTGCCCCTGGCCTTCCTGAGCCTGAGCCGCGGCAAGCTGCCGACCTACATCCTGCCGTGCATGCTGCCCCTGGCGCTGCTGCTGGGCCACCTGCTGAACCAGGCGCTGGCCCAGGGCAAGACCCTGATGCTGCGCAGCAACGCCGTGCTCAACCTGGCCATGGGCGTCATTGGCCTGGCCGCCATCGCCTGGCTGCAGCACAAGAAGCCGGTGTACGTGGACGAGCCCCAGCACCTGGCGCTGATCGTCGTGGCCCTGGGCGGCGTGGTGCTGGCCAACGCCGTGGCGCTGCTCAAGCCGTTGCGCTGCTGGGCTGCCCCGGCCGTGGGCATGGGCGTGCTGATTGCCCTGCTGCCGGCCGCGTTGCCGGACTCCATCGTCAACAACAAGACCCCCGACGCGTTCATCGCCGAACACAGCGACGAGCTGCGCCAGACCCACACGTTGCTGGCCAACGACCTGGGCGCTGCCTCGGCCCTGGCCTGGCACACCGCGCAACCCACCGTGTACCTGTACAACACCGTGGGCGAGACCAAATATGGCTTGAGCTACGCCGACTCCAGCGCCCGCGAGGTGCAGCTGGAGCAGGTGCAGGCGTGGATGACCGAGGCCCGACGCCAGGGTTCGGTGGGCGTGGTGATGCGGGTCAAGAGTGATGACGAACTGCATGAGGTCGACCTGCTGCCCAAGGACGGCAAGCGCTTCGTGCAAGGCAGCCTGATGATCTTCATTTTCGACCAGACGCCGCCATGATCTTCCTTCTGTTGCTGGCGGCCTGCACCCTCACCTGCCTGGGCCAGATCGCGCAAAAACTGGCGGTCGAGTCCTGGCGCGACGCCCCGGCCGGCGGCGCCCTGGCCAAGCTGGCCACGCCGTGGCTGTGGCTGGCGCTGCTGTGCCTGGGCCTGGGCCTGCTGCTGTGGCTGCTGGTGCTGCAACACCTTGAGGTAGGCATTGCCTACCCCATGCTCAGCCTCAATTTCGTGCTGATCACCCTGGTGGCGCGCTTTGTCTTCCGCGAGCACGTGGACGTGCGCCACTGGCTGGGCGTGGGCGTGGTCATGGCCGGCGTGCTGCTGCTGGGGTGGCAGGCATGAGCCGCGCCCAGGGCTTTGCCCTGGCGGGCGGCAGCGTGCTGCTGGTCAGCGGTGCGCAACTGGGCATGCGCTGGAGCATGACCCGGCTGCCGGTGCCGGCGCAGTGGCTCGACACCCTGCTCAACGGCCCGGTGCCGTGGCTGGCGCTGGGCGTGGTGATGGCGGCGATCTTCGCCTACGCCCTGTCCATGCTGTGCTGGCTCGGCGCGCTGCAGCACCTGCCCCTGGGACGTGCCTATTCGCTGCTGAGCATCAGCTACGCCCTGGTCTACCTGCTGGCAGCCTGCCTGCCGGCGTTCAATGAACATTTTTCGCTGTTGAAAAGCCTCGGGGTGACGCTGGTCGTGCTCGGGGTGCTGATCATCAACTCGCGACGTACACACGGCAACAAGTCCATAGGATCTGCGCAATGAAAATCAGTGTTATCGGTAGTGGTTACGTAGGTCTGGTGCAAGCCACCGTGCTGGCCGAAGTGGGTCATGACGTGATCTGCATGGACATAGACCAACACAAGGTCGACCAACTGTCCAAGGGCCACGTGACCATTTTCGAGCCGGGCCTGTCGGCGCTGGTGCGGGAAAACCTGGACAACGGTCGCCTGCACTTCACCAGCGACGAAAAGCTGGCCATCGAGCACGGCGAAGTGCTGTTCATCGCCGTCGGCACGCCCTCGGGCGATGACGGCTCGGCCGACCTCAAGTACGTGTTCTCGGTGGGCGACGCCATTGCCCGCCACCGCGTGGAGCCGCTGATCGTCGCGGAGAAATCCACCGTGCCCGTGGGCACCGGCGACGCCCTGCAGAAGCACATCAACGAGGCCCTGGCGAAAGCCGGCCGCACCCTGCAGTTCGATATCGTCTCCAACCCCGAATTCCTCAAGGAAGGCTCGGCGGTGCGTGACTGCCGCCGCCCGGACCGTATCGTCATCGGCTGCGAGCGCGAGGAAGTGCGCGACGTGATGCGCGACCTGTACGCGCCGTTCAACCGCAACCACGACCGCATCCTGTTCATGGACCTGCGCAGCGCCGAGCTGACCAAATACGCCGCCAACTGCATGCTGGCGACCAAGATCAGCTTCATCAACCAGATCGCCGAGCTGGCCGAGCACCTGGGTGCCGACATCGAGGCCATCCGCCTGGGCATGGGCGCCGACCCGCGTATCGGCTACGACTTCATCTACGCAGGCTGTGGCTACGGCGGCTCGTGCTTCCCCAAGGACATGCGCGCGCTGATCCACACCGCCGAGGCCGCCAACTGCTCCAACGACCTGCTGCAGGCCGTGGAAGCCATCAACGAGCGCCAGAAGCACAAGCTGTTCGAGCGGGTGAAAGCCTACTTCAAGGGTGACCTGAAAGGCCGCACCTTCGCGGTCTGGGGCCTGGCGTTCAAGCCCAACACCGACGACATGCGCGACGCCCCGAGCCGCGAGCTGATGGAAGCCCTGTGGGCCGCCGGCGCCCAGGTGCGTGCGTTCGACCCCGAGGCCATGCAGCAGACCCAACTGCTGTACGGCGAGCAGCCGAACCTGATGCTGATGGGCACCCCGGAAGCCACCCTGAACGGTGCCGACGCGCTGATCATCTGCACCGAATGGCAACAGTTCAAGGCCCCGGACTTCGACCTGATCCAGAAGCGCCTGGCGCAGCCGGTGATCTTCGACGGCCGCAACCTGTACGACGTGGACCGCCTGGCGCAGAAAGGCATCACCTACTTCCCGATTGGCCGCGGCGAATCCTGCAGCCTGCCGATCCCGCACCAGAAGTGGGTGTAACCCCCTAGGACGCCGCCTTCGGCAGCTGCTACGCGAATGCGGATACCCCATGGACAGCGTCGCCTGCATCGCGGCCAAGGCCGGCTCCTACCACGAATAGGGTAGGAGCCGACTTTAGTCGCGATGCAGACGACGCCGTTTCACGACAGTTGCTGCTACATTCTGTGGGAGCTGGCTTGCCAGCGAGCTGTTGGGGCCATAAAAGCTCGCTGGCAAGCCAGCTCCCACAAGACAGTTGCTGCTACGTGCGATCTGCGTAGCAGCGGCCAAAGGCCGCGTCCTTGCTACAAGGCGGGCTGGGCCAGGAAGTAATAGGCCCGATCCCCCACCACCACCTTGCGCAACACCTCCACCCCCGCCTCCGGCGCTGTCTCGCGCTCCATCACCGCTACGTTGCCCGGCGCCTGCGCCAGGAACTGGGTCATCGCCTGCTCGCTGGCCAGCGCCGGCAACAGGCTGCGGCTGTAGAACACCCCTGCCCCCGCCAACCGCTCGCTGGGCGTGGCCAACGCCACGTGGCGGCCTTGCGCCTGGTAGTCGCGGATCTGCTCGGCCAGGGGCACGAAGGACTCGGCACGGTCAGCGCGCGGCAATACCCAGATAGCCACGCCCAGGTAGGCCGCCACCACCAGCCCCATCACCCCTGCGGCCGCACGCTGCCAATGGGCGGCCGGGCGCCAGGCGAGCAGCACCCGCGCGTATTCCGCGGCGATCACCGCGGCGGCCGGCGCCAGGGACATCAGGTAGACCATGCGCTTGCTCGAAGCCAGGGTCAGCAGCACGAACTGCGCCAGCAGCCACAGGCTGCAGAACATCAGGTGCGGCTGCACGCGCCACTGCTTGCGGAAATGCCACAGGCCCAGGTACACCAGCAGGTTCCACGGCAGGAAGGCTTCGGGCAACTTGCCCAGGTAGTAATAGAAGGGTTCGAAGTGCCCGGCCTCGCTGAACGAGCCGCTGAAGCGCCCGACGCTGTTGGCCCACAGCAGCTCCTTGAGTGCCTGGCCGCCGCCCTGTTGGTAGAGGAAGCCCAGCCACACCAGCAACGGCAGCAGGCCCACCAGGGTCAGCGCCGCCGGCCATAGCCAGCGCCCCAGCGCCAGGCGCCGCTGCTGCACGGTCTCGGCCAGCAGCCAGGCAAAGATGACCACGCCCGGCAGGGCCAGGCCCAACACGCCCTTGCTCAGGGTGGCAATGGCAATACCGGCGCTGAACAGCAGCGCGCTGCCCAGGCTGCGCCGCTGGCTGGCCTGGTAGAACGCCAGCAGCGCCAGGCTGACGCCCAGGGTCAGCAGCGAGTCCTCGCCTACCTGGCGCACGTTGCCCCAGAAGCTGGCGGTGGTGGCGAGCATCAGCCCGGCCGTGACAGCGACTGCCACCGGCCGGTCATTACGCCGCAGGAACCCGTACAGCAGCAGCACGCTGCACAAGCCGGCAAGCGCCGACGCCAGGCGCACCGACCATGCGCTGGGGCCGAACAGGCTCATGGCGGCGCTGTCGAGCCACAGGCTCAGGGGCGGTTTTTCCAGGAACGGTTCGCCGTTGAGGCGCGGCGTCACCCAGTCGCCCTGCAGGTGCATCTCCATGGCGATGCCGCCCACGCGCGGCTCGGTGGAACCTTGCAACTGATGGTTGCCCAGGGCAACGAAAAACAGCAGGCCGGTGATCAACAGCAACAGCAGGAAGGGGCGTTTCGACGTCATGTACGGGTCATCCAGCGGTGAGCGGGGGTATCGGGGCAGTGTGCGGGGCCACGGGTCAAAAGCAGGTGAAAGCAGGGCCTGTGACGCAGGATTTCATGTCGATGATGACCGTAGTGCCATCAACGGTTTTTTCTCATTGTGGTCACGCAAACGCAACGGTTGGTGCACTAGGTTTGACCCGCCCGGTGGATGGACCTCCGGGCCTTCGATCCTATGTGGCTGAACATGACTGACACCCTGTACCGATACTTCCGCTCCGAGCGCGGCGCCCTGGTGCTGCTGCTCGGCGTCGCTGCCATCGCCCTGTTGCTGGGCCTGGGCCAGCGCGAGCTGTGGGGGGCCGAGACGCGCTGGGCTAACATCGCCCTGCAGATGCTGCAGAGCGGCGACTACTTCGACCCCTACCTCAAGGGCGGCGCCTATTACGACAAGCCCCTGCCCTCCTACTGGCTGATCACCGCCACCGCCGGCCTGATGGGCGGCCTGGATCACTGGTCGCTGCGCCTGCCGTCGGTGCTTGCCGCGTGGCTGAGCGTCTGGCTGGTGTACCTGCTGGGCGAACAGCTGTTTCGCAAGGGCACCGGGCTGATCGCCGGCTGGCTACTGACGACCACGTTCTACTTCCTGGTCTGGTCGCGGGTGGCCACCGCCGACGTGCTCACCGTGTTCGGCGTACTGGCGGCGGTCTGGTGGTACTGGCGCGACCCGCTGGACACGCGCTTGTCACGCTACGCGGCGTTCTTCCTGATACTGGCGCTGACCTCGCTGCTCAAGGGCCTGATCGGCTTTATCCTGCCAGGCCTGATGCTGCTGCCACACCTGCTGGCCGAGGGGCGCTGGAAGCGCCACCTGAACCTGCGGCTGCTGGCAGCGCTGGTGGTGGCCGGCGCGGTGTACATGATCCCCTTCGTGCTGTCGCACTTCTACGGCCAGCCAACCTACGGCGAGAGCGGCCTGGGCCTGGTGGTGCGCGAGAACGTGGTGCGCTTCTTCAAGCCGTTCGACAACTTCGGCCCGATCTACACCTACCTGCTCTACCTGCCGGTGTACACCCTGCCCTGGGCGCCCTGCTGGCTCATCGGCCTGTGGCTGGCCGTGCGGCACTGGCGCAGCACGGACGCCAACACCCGTTGGCTGGTGCTGGGGCTGGGGCTGATGTTCGCGTTCTTCACCGCCTGCGGCAGCCGGCGCAGCTATTACGTGCTGCCGCTGGTGCCGTTCGCCCAGCTGCTGGGCGCCGCCTGGCTGCGCGGCTACCTGGCCAACCGCCCGGCCAGCGCACGCCGTTGGCAGCGTGGCATCGGCATCGCCGCGGTGCTGATGATCCTGGTGATTGGCGTGGCCTACCCCTGGACCAACGGCAACGGCGGCATCATCCGCTTCGGCCAGGACGTGGAGGCCCGTGCCAGCGAGCAGGCGCCGTGGAACCAGTGGCACCTGGTGATGGTGGAGGTCGACAACAAGCTGCCACTGTACGTGCAGAACCACGCCGGGCCGTTCACCTACATCGGCGAGGACGAGGACTACCCGCGCGACGGCACCAGCGCCGACTTCATGGCCTGGCTGGCGCACCGCACCGGCACCGCGTGGAACCCGGCGCGCACCATCGTCTTCGCCCAGTACCCGACCCTCAAGGACCTGCCGCTGCGCTACCTGGCCGAGGACCATGACCTGGTGCTGACCCAGCCGGACAACGGCGCCCGCCTGTTCCATGCCCATGACAACCAGAGCGTGGCGTTCATTCCAAAACCGTGAGAGGGGGGGCCTTTGTGGGAGCTGGCTTGCCAGCGAGCTTTTAGGGCCTCAAAAGCTCGCTGGCAAGCCAGCTCCCACAGACCTCAGTGGGCTTACGCCAGCTTGCGCGCCATCAGCCGTTCGAGCACGCGCAGCGGCGCGCGTTCGACCGATTGCATGGCGTCCACCGGCAACAGGAAGGTCTGTTCCAGGGCGCAGGCGCCGCGGGTGGCGGCGTGGGAGACCTGGTCGGTGAAGACCATCCAGGTAGTACCCGCCGGGAAGTCCCAGACGCTTTGCGGGGCACTCTGCTGGTAGGAAAGGTCCGCCTTCATGCGGTCGTGCAGGTGCAGCATGTAGTGGTCGTAGGCGCTGCGCGGCGCCTTGGTGATGCCCAGGGCGTTGAGCACCGCGGCCGAACCCCACACCGGCTTGGGCAGCGCCTTGGCGTAGCGGTCGGCCAGTTGCTCGAACGGCTCGCCCAGGCGCCAGCAGCGCGGCTCGCCCGCCGGGTTGATGTTGGCGAACACGCGCAGGATACGGTTGCCACGGGTGGGCGAGGACGGGAAGTTGTCCACGTGCAGGCGCGTGTCGTCCTTGCGCCAGGAGCTCTGGCGCCCGGCGATCTCTTCGGGACGGAAACTGGTGCGGGCACGCTGCAGGGCGCCGGCGTAGGGCTTGAGCAGGGTACGGGCGAGGTTTTCGGCATAATCGGCGTAGCGCCCGACCATGGCCTGCATCTGCCGGGCCCGGGCTTCATCGCCTTCCACGCCCTTGAGCGCGTCGCCCTTGGGCGACAGGCTGATGTTCTTGCTCTTGCCGTCCACCCGTGGGGTCAGCAGGTCGCGTTCATGTTCACCGACTTCAAAGCGCAGGCCCGGGAAGGCCAGGACGTTGCCGGCCTCCAGGGCTGCGATACCGCGGGCTTGAACCTCTGCGTCAATATCGGTGTTCCAGGCAGTGAGGGGCAAGCTGACAACTTCAGTCATATGGTTCGCCTACGTAGATCCATGTACAGCACATGCATGTGTGCCCGCTTCCTGCGGTAAGCGAGCATTGGTGGAATATTTACAAAATATTTCCAGTTATAGCTCAGCCGACAACTTACAACGTGAAAATTTCGGTGAAACGTGCGCGCCGGGGCAATCGGTCGCGCTCAAGCGTCGGCGTCATCCTCGGCAATCGGTTCCACCCCTTTATAAACCATCTGGTAGCCGATGCCATGAATGGTGTGCACCAGCGGTACGCCGAACGGCTTGTCGACCATGCGCCGCAACAGGTGCAGGTTGCTGCGCAGGCTGTCGCTGTTGGGGGTGTATTCGCCCCACACGGTTTCTTCCAGCTCGCGCCGGGTGACCACCGCCGGGCTGCGGCGCATCAGCAGTTCGAGCATCTTCAGGTTAGTCGGGTTGAGGCGCAGCGCCACCCCGCCCCGGCTGATGTCCAGGGTGTCGAGGTCGTAGGACAGGTCGTGGACCTTGAGGGTGCGCGAGCTCTTGCGCTTGAACCGCCACACCAGGGCCTCGATGCGCGCCATCAGCTCCGACAGCGCGAACGGCTTGATCAGGTAATCGTCGGCGCCAGCCTTGAAGCCGTCCAGGCGGTCGGACAAGGCGTCGCGCGCGGTCAGCATGATCACCGGGGTGTCGGCCCGCGAGCTTTCGCGTAGCCGCTGGCACACCTGGGTGCCGGTCATGCCCGGCAGCATCACGTCGAGGATCACCATGTCGAACGAACGGGTGGCCGCCAGGTGCAGGCCGCTCAGGCCGTCCTCGGCGCGGGTTACCTCGCAGCCGCGCAGCTGCAGGTACTCGGTCACGTTATCGAGGATATCGCGATTGTCCTCAACCACCAGAATTTGCATACATCCCCCAGCTTCTTTTTGTACTTTCCATGCGCGCCGCGGCTGCCAATGTGTGCAAAAACAGGCGCGGCGCAGAATCCAGGAAGGCGTATAGCATCACGACCGTCAAAATCGCGTTACATTGTCGTCCACGGAATATCACGACCGCGCCAAGGCTCAAAGCGATTTCATCCCGGTGCCTTCGGCGCGTGCCCGCGCCAGCAGGCTTTCCACCAGCTCGCGCATCTCGCGGCTGGAACGGGCGATGCTGGCGACCTGCTCGCGCTGCTCGGCGCTCAGGCGCGGGTTTTCCAGCAGCAGCTCGCTGGAGGTGGCCAGCACCATCAGCGGCGTGCGCAGCTCGTGGCTGACGTCGCCGGTGAACAGTTTTTCGCGCATCAGCGCCACGCGCAGGCGGCCCAGGGTCAGGTCGAAGGAACGCGCCAGCTCGCCCACCTCGTCCAGGGCATAGCCCGGCGCCAGCGGCGGTGCCAGGTCCAGCAGCTGGTCACGGTGGCGCACCTGGCGGGCCAGGCGCGTCACCGGCACCATCACCCGGCGCGCCAGCGCGCGGCCCAGCAACAGCGCCGCGGCCAGGCTGAGCACGAAGCCGATGATGACCACCGCGAACAGCACCTGCTCGCGCTGGTCGAAGCCCTGCTGGTCACGCAGCAGCACGTACTTGCGGCCGTTCACCTCCTGCACCATCACGTACCAGGCCCTGCCCTCGCGCACCAGCTCGCTGAACCCTGGCCGCAGGCCTTGCAGGTCGGCCGGCAGGGCCAGCTCGCCATGGCCCTCCTGGGCGTAGAAGCGCTCGTCGCGCTCGGGTTTGGGCCGCCAGGCGGCCATGTCGTCCATCAACAGGATGCGCTGCAGGGTGCCGCCCAGGCTGGTGGTGACCAGGCGCTTCTCGACCACGTGCACGGTGGCGACGATGCCGATGGCGAATGCCCCGGCGACCACCGTGGTCATGATGGCGAAAACGATGACAATCCGTTGGGTGAGGCTGTGTCGAAATTCCATGTTCTTCTGCCCTGTGTCCTCCGTCACGCGGCCACTGCTTCCCGGCGCGCCGCCTTGCGCGTACGCAGGCGTTCGAACCAAAGATAGACCACGGGGGTGGTATACAGGGTCAGCACCTGGGACACCAGCAGGCCGCCGACAATCGCCACGCCCAGGGGCTGGCGCAGCTCGGAACCGGGGCCGTGGCCGAACGCCAGCGGGATGGCGCCCAGCAGCGCCGCCAGCGAGGTCATCAAGATGGGGCGCAGGCGCAGCAGGCAGGCCTCACGCACCGCCTCCTGGGGCGTGCGCCCCTCGGCCTGGGCCTGCAGGGTGAAGTCGACGATCATGATCGCGTTCTTCTTGACGATGCCGATCAGCAGGATGATGCCGATCATGCCCAGCACCGACAGGTCCAGCCCGCCCAGCATCAGCGCCACCAGCGCGCCGAAACCGGCCGACGGCAGGGTCGAGATGATGGTCAGCGGGTGAATGGCGTTCTCGTACAGCACGCCCAGCACGATGTACACCGTGATGATCGCCGCCAGGATCAGCCACGGCTGCGACTTCAGCGAGTCCTGGAACGCCTGGGCGGTACCCTGGAAGCTGCCCTGCACGCTGTCGGGCAGGCCCGCCGCCTGGGTGGTCTGGTTGATGGCGTTGACCGCATCGCTCAGCGCCATGCCCGGCGCCAGGTCAAACGACAGGGTAATGGCCGGGAAGATGCCCTGGTGGTTGATGGCGATCGGCACCAATTCGCGCTTGAGGTGGGTGAGCATGTTCAGCGGCACCATGGCGCCGCTGGTGGAGCGCACGTACAGGTGCTCCAGGGTAGTGAGCGACACCTGCCAGGCCGGGTCCAGTTCCAGGATCACGTGGTTCTGGTCCAGCTGGGTGAACATGGTCGCCACCTGGCGCTGGCCGAAGGCGTCGTACAGCACGTCGTCGATGGCCTGCACCGACACGCCCAGGCGCGAGGCCGAGTCGCGGTCGATATCGAGGGTGGCCTGGGGAATGCCGCTCTGCTGGTCCGAGGTCACGTGTTGCAGCTGCGGCAGGCCTTGCAGGCGCTTGAGCAGCAGGTCGGCCCAATGGTTGAGCTCTGCCGTGTTGGGGTCTTGCAGGGTGTACTGGTACTGGGTCTTGGCCGCGCGGCCACCGATGACGATGTCCTGGTTGGGCTGCATGAACAGCTTGATGCCCGGCACCTGGGCCAGCGGCGCCTGCAGGCGGGCGATGACCTGGCTGGCGCTGGCGCTGCGCTGGGCGAACGGCTTCAGCGCCACCATCATTTTCGCCTGGCTGATAGTGGGGTTGGGGCCGACCCAGAAGTACACCTTGTCCACGGCCGGATCCTGGCCGACGATATCGGCCAGCTTGCCCACCTGGGCGCGCATGGCCAGCGGCGAGATGTCCGGCGCCGCCTCGGCCACTGCGGTGATCAGGCCGGTGTCCTGCTGCGGGAAGAAGCCCTTGGGGATGTTGGCGTAGAGCACGCCGGTGACCGCCACCGTGGCGATGGCCACCGCCAGGGTCAGGCGCTGGTGGCCCAGCACCCAGTCAAGGCTGCGCTGGTAGCCGTTCTGCACCGCCATGAACGCACGCTCGCAGGCGCTGGCGAAGCGGCCCTCGGGCTCGTCCTCGGCGTGGGGCTTGAGCAGCCAGGCGCAGAGCATCGGGGTGATGGTCAACGAAACGATGCACGACATGACGATGGCGACGCTGACGGTCACGGCGAACTCGCGCATCAGCCGGCCGACGATGCCGCTCATCAGCAGGATGGGCAGGAACACCGCGATCAGCGACACGGTCATGGAAACGATGGTGAAGCCCACCTCGCGCAGGCCCTCCACGGCCGCCTGCAGGCGCGACTTGCCCATCTCCAGGTGGCGCACGATGTTTTCCATCACCACGATGGCGTCGTCCACCACGAAGCCGACGGCGATGGCCAGGCCCATGATCGACAGGTTGTCGAGGCTGTACCCCAGCACGTACATCACCGCGAAGGTGGCCACCAGCGACAGCGGGATGGTCATGGCCGGGATCAGCGTGGCCGTGGCCTTGCGCAGGAACAGGAAGATCACCACCACGACCAGGGCGATGGACAGCAGCAGGGTGAACTGCACGTCGTCGATGGAGGCGCTGATGGTCTGGGTGCGGTCGCCGACGATGTGCACCTGCACGTCGGCCGGCAGCTGCGCCATCAGCGATGGCAGCCGCGCCTTGATGTTGTCGATGGTGGCCAGCACGTTGTAGCCGGGTTGCTTGTGGATGTCGGCGATCACCGTCGGCTGGCCGTTCAGGGCCGCCGACTGCTCGGTGTCCTCGGCGCCGGCGACCACCTCGCCAATGTCGCTGACCTTGATCGGCACGCCGCTCTTGTAGGCCACCACCTGGTCGCGGTAATGGGCCGCGTCCAGCAGCTGGTCGGTGGCGCCCAGGGTGATGGTGCGGCTGGTGCCGTCGAGGTTGCCCTTGGGCTGGTCGAGGGTGCTGATGCCGATGATGCTGCGCACGTCTTCCAGGGTCAGGCCACGGGCCGCCAGGCGGTCCGGGTCGATGCGAATGCGCATGGCCGGCTTCTGCTGGCCGTGGAAGTCGATCATGCCCACGCCCGGCATCTGCGACAGCTGCTGGGCCATGTAGTTGTCGACGAACTGGTTGAGCTCGGGCAGCGTGCGCACCGGCGAGGTCAGGGCGATGGACAGCACCGTGGCCTCGGCCGGGTTGACCTTGTTGAAGGTCGGCTGGCTGGTCATGGTCTTGGGCAGGTTGGAGGCCGCGGCGTTGATGGCGGTCTGCACGTCCTGGGCGGCGCCGTCGATGTTGCGCGACAGGTCGAACTGCAGGACGATCTGGGTCTTGCCGGCGGCGCTGGCCGAGGTCATGGAAGTGACCTGGGGCACCGCGGCAAAGGCCCGCTCCAGGGGCGTTGCCACGGAGCTGGCCATGGTCTCGGCGTTGGCGCCCGACAGCAGCGCGGTGACCTGGATGGTGGGGAAGTCCACGGTCGGCAACGCCGCCACCGGCAGCTTGAAGTAGGCGAACACGCCCAGCAGCATCACGCCGATGGCGAGCATGCTCAGGCCCACGCGACGTGGGATCAGGCTGGCCAGGGCGTTCATGGTTGCACCCCTGCCACGGCCTGCTCATTGATTGCCGCAACCTTGACGCCCGGCGCAACCCGCGACTGACCGACGGTGACCACGCTTTCGCCAGGCGCAAGCCCTTCGCGAATCCACTGCTTGCCATCCACGACAATGCTCGACGCCTTCACCTGACGCGGCTCCACCTGCTGCTGGGCGTTGACCACGTACACGTAGTCGCCGTCGCGGCCCAGCTGCACGGCGCTGGCCGGCACCACGGTGGCGGCGCGCTGGGTGTTGATCAGCAGGCGCGCGCTGACCAGCTCGCCCGGCCACAGCTGGCGCTTGCCGTTGTCGAACTGCGCCTTGAGCTGCACCTGGCCGCTGGCAGTGGCCACCTGGCTGTCGATGAAGGTCAGCTGGCCGCGGGCGATTTCGTGGCTGCCGTCGCGGCTCATGGCTACCACTTGCAGCGGCTGCCGGGCGTTCTGCTCGAGGATCTGCGCCAGCTCGTCCTGGGACACGGCGAAGGCCACCGAGATCGGGTCCATCTGCGTCAGGGTGACCAGGCCCGTGGCCTCGGCACCGTGCACGATGGAGCCGACGTCCAGCAGGCGCTGGCCGGTGCGCCCGGTGAACGGCGCGCGCACCTCGGTGAAGCCCAGTTGCAGGCGCGCGTTGTCGAGGGCGGCCTGGTCGGCCTGCACGGTGGCCTGTTGCGCAGCCAGTTGCGCCTTGTAGGTGTCGACATCCTGGGTCGGGCCGGCCTTGGCGGCGGCCAGGTTGCTGGCGCGCTGCAGGTTGACCCGCAGGTTGGCCAACTGCGCCTGGTCCTTGGCCACCTGGGCCTGGGCCTGGGCGACCTGGGCCTGGTAGGTGCGCGGGTCGATCTGCGCCAGCAGGCTGCCGGCCTGCACCATCTGGCCTTCGTTGAACAGCACCTGGGTCAGCTCGCCATCGGCGCGCACCCGCACGTTGACGCTGTTGAGCGGCTGCACGTTGCCGATGGCCGACAGCCACACCGGCACGTCCATCTGGCTGGCCTGGGACACGTGCACCGGCACGGCGGCGGCAGCCTTGGGCGCGGCGGCGGCCTGGGCGTGGTCGAGCCAGCTGTAGCGGCCAACGCCGGCAACGGCCATCACGGCGACGGCCAGGGCTGCCAGGCGCAGGCGACGGGGGGAAGACGAGAGGCTCATGGCTGGGCGTCCTTGGTAACGGGGTTGGAGGCAAGCGTGGGGGCCGCGCCGAAGTCACCGCCCAGGGCGCGGAACAGCCCGACGGCGGCCTGCAGGTGTTGCAGGCGTACTTGCAGCAGGGTGTCTTCGGCCTGGTATTGGGTGCGTTCGACGATCAGCAGCGTCTGGAAATCGGTGGAGCCCAGGCGGTAGCGCACCTGGGCCAGGCGCGCGGCTTCGCGGGCGGAGTCCACGGCGGCCTGGTTGAGGGCGGCGCTCTTGTCCAGCTCACGGCTGGCGCTGAGCTGGGTCTGCACGTCCTGCAGGCCTTCGATCACAGTCTCGCGGTAGGTGGCCACCAGTTCCTTGACGTGGGCCTTGTCCAGGGTCAGCTGGCCCTTGAGCTGGCCGCCCTGGAACAGCGGCTGGCTGAGGGTGCCGATGGCGCTCCAGATCTGCCCGCCGGCCAGGGTGTCGATGCCGCCCAGCAGGTTCAGCGACAGGTTGGGGAAAAACGCCGCGCGGGCCACGCCCACGTCGAAATTGGCCGAGCGCAGGCGCGCCTCGGCGGCCTGGATGTCGGGGCGCTGGCGCAGCAGGCTCACCGGCATGCCGGCGTTGGCCGTGGGCAGGGCGATGCCCTGCAGCCCGTTGGCCTCAAGAGTGAAGCCCTGGGGCGCGGCGCCCACCAGCACGGCCAATTGGTACAGCGCCTGGTCGCGTTGCTGGCGCAGCGGCGGCATGGCGGCCTGGAAGGTCTGCAGGGCGTTGCGTTGCTGGGCCACTTCCAGGTTCGAGACCGCGCCCTGGCTGGCCTGCACCTGCACCAGGTCGAGCACCTGCTGGGCGTCATCGGCAATCGACTGGGCCAGCTTCAGGCGCTCGTCCAGGGACAGCACCTGGAAGTAGCTATTGGCGATGTTGGCGCCCAGGGTCATGCGCAGGGTCTGGGCGTCGAAGGCGCTGGCGTCGGCCAGGGCGCTGGCCGAGTCGGCGGTGGCGCGCTGCTTGCCCCAGAAGTCCACCTCATAACTGGCGCCCAGGCCCACGCTGCGCTTGGCGGTGGTGCCGTAGTTGTTCTCGCGCTGGAAATTGCCGTCCAGGGACAGCTGCGGGTATTGCAGCGCGCCAGCGACCTGGGCGCTGGCACGGGCCTGCTCGATGCGCTGCCGGGCCGCCTCCAGGGTGTAATTGCCCGTCAGGCCACGAGCCACCAGGGCGTCCAGCTCGGGGCTATGGAACTCCTGCCACCACGCGCCCCCGGCTGCCGGCGCGGCAGACAGCGGTTGCGCGGCAGTCCAGGGGCCGTCGACCGGCGCGCTGGGCGTGTGGTACGCCGGCACCAGCGAACAGCCGCCCAACAACACGGCCAGGCACAGGGGCCACAAGCGGAAGAAAGAAGGTGCAGCAGCGGGCATGGGTACTCCGTCGAGCCTTGGGTGGACGGGGGGTCCACGAATGGTTGCGACGGTATAGGGAAGGGGCTGGCAGGGCGTTCGCCTGGAAATAAACTTTTGTTTAAGAACGCGTGCCTGGGACGCGGCCTGCGGCCGCTGCTACAGGCCCCCGTAGCAGCTGCCGCAGGCGGCGTCCGCTTCACGCGGCATGCAGGTTATTCGAGCACATACCCCGCACCCATCACGGTGCGGATCAACGAGGTATCAAAGCCTTCGTCCAACTTCCGGCGCAGGCGATAGATGTGCTTGTCAATCACGTTGTCGTTGGGGTCGAAGGCGTAATCCCAGGCGCTTTCCAGCAGCATGTCGCGGGTGACGATCTCGCCGCTGTGGCGCATCAGCTTGGCCAGCAGCAGCGACTCGCGGTACTGCAGGCGGATTTCCCGGCCCTGGCGGCGCGCGGTGCGGGCCGCGCAGTCGAGTTCCAGCTCGCCGACCTTCAGGTGCTCGCCGCTGCCCGGCGCCTGCCCGGCGGTGCGCAGCAGCGCGTGCAGGCGCGCCACCACCTCGACGAAGGCGTAGGGCTTGACCAGGTAGTCGTCGCAGCCGGCGCGCAGGCCTTCCACCCGCTGCTCGGTAGAGGCCAGGGCGCTGAGCATCAGCACCGGCAGTTGCAGGCCCTCGGCGCGCAGCTGGCGCACCACTTCAAGGCCATCGAGCAGCGGCAACTTGCGGTCGACGATCAACGCGTCGTAGATACCTTCCAGTGCCATTTCCAGGCCATCGCGGCCGTTGTCGGCGCTGTCGGCCACGTGGCCGCTTTCGGCCAGGCCGCGCACCAGGTAGCCGGCGGCGGTGGCATCGTCCTCGATCACCAGTATGCGCACTGCCGGACCTCCTCAATCGTTACCTAAACTAAAATTTAGCTGGCGGCGACCTGCCGTTTGCCCAAGCATGCGCACACTATGCCAGCCGGGGCCCTGTGTTGTCCCTGCCCTCGCCCATTGCCTGCCGGAGCGACACTGCCCATGACCCACGTACTGGTCGTCGAAGACGATCCCACCACCGCACGCGAAATAGAAGCGGCGCTGCATGACCATGGCTACACCGTGACCCTGGCCGGCGATGGCCGCCAGGGCATCGTCCAGGCCCTGAGCAACCCGTTCGACCTGATCGTGCTGGACCGCATGCTGCCCGGCAGCACCGACGGCCTGGGCGTGCTGACCGCCCTGCGCAGCGCCGGCGTGGCCACCCCGGTGCTGATCCTCAGCGCCTTGAGCGCGCTGGATGAGCGCGTGCGCGGCCTGCGCGCCGGTGGCGATGACTACCTGACCAAGCCGTTCGAATTCATCGAGCTGACCGCACGCCTGGACGCCCTGCTGCGCCGCGGCGGCGCGCCGGTGGCGAACGAGCAGACCAACCGCCTGCAGGTGGGCGAACTGACTATCGACCTGCTGCGCCGCAGCGTGCACCGCGGCCAGCGCGAAGTGGACCTGCTGCCGCGCGAATACGCCCTGCTGGAGCACCTGGCCCGCCATGCCGGCGAGGTGGTGACCCGCACCATGCTGTTCGAGGCGGTGTGGAACTACAGTTACGACGAGCGCACCAACGTCATCGAAGTGCACATCGGCCGCCTGCGCCGCAAGATCGACGCCGACGGCGAAGCGCCCATGCTGCAGACCATTCGGGGAGCCGGCTATGTCCTCCGTGCGCCTGAGTGAGATCCCCCGCACCAGCGGCTTCCGCATCGGCGTGCTGTTCCTGGCGCTGTTTGGCTGTTCGTTCCTGGCGCTGTTCGGCTACCTGTACTGGCAGACGGCGGTGTACCTGAAGGCCGAGGCCGACGCCAACCTCTACCGCCAGGTGGACAACCGCAGCCAGCAGGCGCCGGACCTGCGCCTGGCGGAAATCCGCAAGCACGCCCAACAGGACGCCGACGGCCGCCTGCCCCACGCGCTGTTCGACGCCAACGGCCATTACCTGGCCGGCGCCATTCATCGCCTGCCGGCCATCAACGGCTACGACAAACCCCAGGAGTTTCGCTGGCTGAAAGC
This sequence comes from Pseudomonas imperatae, assembly GCF_057128625.1. Lineage (NCBI taxonomy): Bacteria > Pseudomonadati > Pseudomonadota > Gammaproteobacteria > Pseudomonadales > Pseudomonadaceae > Pseudomonas > Pseudomonas imperatae. Next base: position 40,644 of record NZ_JBSKHP010000039.1, read on the forward strand.
CAACGGTCACCACCGGCCGATCCGTTTCATCGTCCACCGCCTGGAAGACGGCACGCAGCTGCTGGTGGCCCAGGACGTGCACGACATCCATGAATTCGACGAACTGCTGGTCAACGCCCTGATCTCCGGCGGCGTACTACTGCTGGTGGTGGGCCTGCTAGGCGCGATCTGGCTGGGCAACTCCACGCGCCTGCGCTTGAACGCCCTGGGCAACGCCATCCGCGGCATTGTCGAGGGCGACCTCAGCCAGCGCCTGCCGGTGCGCGGCAGCCACGACGACATCGACCGTATCGCGCGGGTGGTCAACGGCATGCTCGACGAGCTGGAACGGCTGATGAGCGAGGTGAAAGGCGTGTGCGACGACATCGCCCATGACCTGCGCACCCCGCTCACCCGCCTGATCGCCGGGCTGGAACGCGCCCAGCGGCGCGGCCTGCGCGAAGAAGAATACGCGCAGACCATCGACTCGGCCCTGGGCGAGGCCAAGGGCCTGCTGATGACCTTCCGCGCCCTGCTGCGCATTTCCGAGATCGAGGACAGCGCCCGCCGCAGCCACTTCGCGCCCGTGGACCTGAACCGCATCGGCGCCGACGCCGTGGAGTTCTTCGAGCCCCTGGCCGAGGAACGCGGCATCGAGCTTACGCTATTGGAAAGCGACGGCCCGGCCATGCTTGCCGGCGATGCGCAGCTGCTGTTCGACGCCACCTGCAACCTGCTGGACAACGCCATCAAGTTCTCCCCCGACGGCGCCCGTGTGGTGGTGGCGCTGTCCCAGAGCAGCGACAGCGTGGCGTTGCAGGTCAGCGACACCGGCCCGGGCATTCCCGAAGCCGAGCGCGAAGCGGTGTTCCGCCGCCTGTACCGCTCCGAAAGCAGCCGCCACACCGTGGGCAACGGCCTGGGCCTGAGCATGGTGGCCGCGGTGGCCCGCCTGCACGACCTGCACCTGCAGGTGCGCGACGGGGCACCGGGGTGCATCATCGAACTGGCTGGCAAGCCGCTCCATCTGTCGGCATTTGCGCGGGCGGACAGCTCCGGTATAGGTAGGCAGTGAGAGGCTGTTCACGAATTTTCGATATTTTCACAACGTTTTCACGGCCAGGGCACTTTCTGGCCAATAGTGTCCAATACTCTTTGCACGCTTCTTCGGAATTCGGCCATGACGGTACCCCCGCAGCGCAAGCTGATGCGCAAGCTTCTGATCGGTACTGCCATCGCGGTGGTACCGGCCCTGATCGCCGGTTTCGTTCTGTGGCCACGCTCGCCGCTGGACCTGGGCGAGCCTGGCAACCTCGCGGCTGCCGGGGTGCAGCAGCACTGGGCGGCCGGCGACGTGATTGTGCTGGTGCGCCATGCGGAGCGTTGCGACCGCTCGGACGCGGCCTGCATGAACGCCGCCGACGGCATTACCCATGACGGCCATGCCATGGCCACGCGCATCGGCGACGGTTTCCGCACCCTGGGCATGGCCAACACCGACGTCATCAGCAGCCCCACCACGCGCACCGCGCAGACCGGCCAGGGCATGTTCGGCGCGGCCAACCAGAGCCAGGAATGGCTGCGGGTGTGCAACCGCAAGACCCTGCTGCAGGACGCCCTGGCGCACAAGCAGGCGCACCGCAACCTGGTGTTGGTCACCCACAGTGACTGCATCAGCAAGCTGGAAGCGCAGCTGGACTTCGAACACGCCGAGGCCAGCGACTACGGCACCGCGTTCTTCGTCGCCATCGACGCCCACAACCAGGCAAGCTCCCTGGGCGTGATGAACGCCGATGGCTGGGACGTGGCGCTCAAGCGCTAACCACCGCGAACCCGGATTCCCCCCGTAGCAGCGGCCAAAGGCCGCGTCCCAGACCCCGCGTTTCTCCCGGCGCACCGCAGCGAACCAGACGCCGCCTGCGGCAGCTGCTACGTGGGTTGGGGGTGCTTCATGGGGCGCGCAGCAGCACGTAGTCATCCTTGTCGAAACTGCCGGCCAGCACCGGGGCCTGGGTGCCCAGGGGCGTGCCCTTGAGCAGCTCGCGGTCCTTGGCTTCCATCATCACCCAGGTACCGCTCGGCAGGGCAGCCAGTTGCGCCGGGCTGTCGGTGAACTGCGGCAGCAGGTCGCGATCGATGTTGACCATGAACTTGATCGCCTTGGCGTCCTTGCCCATGCCATGCAGCACCAGCGGCGCCGGGTCGTGCTGCACGGCCTGGTCCACGGCCTGGCTGAAGGCACGGGTGTCATACATCACCTGCTCCACCGGCTCGAACACCAGGATGTAGCTGGACCACAGCGCCAGCACCGCGCAAAACGCCAGGCCCACCGCACGGCCGCTGGCGCGCAGCAGCCAAGCCACGGCCACCGCCTGCAACAGGCCCAGCACCACCGCCGGCGCGGTGACGTGGGGCAACCATTGCGGGAAGCGATGATGCGCCACCAGCACCCCGGCCAGCAGCAGGCCGGGCATGACCAGCCACAGCCCCTGCATCAGCCCGCGCAGCCAGGCGAACACGCGCCCGCCCAGGCGGTGGAAGGGATAACCGGCGATCACCGCCGCCATGGGCAGCATCGGCAGCACATAGCGGGCCTTCTTCGCCTGGGGCACCGACAGCCCCAGCAACACGATCAGCCCCGCCACCGCGCAGCACTTGAGCAGCTGCAGCCCCGGCCCCTGGCGCGCCGGCCCGGCGAACCAGGCACCGGCCAGCACCAGCAGCGCCAGCGGGTACGCCAGGGCGTAGTTGCCCAGGGAACTGATGAAGTAGTACAGCGGGCCACTGGCGCCTTCGCTGCCGTCGATACGCCCGCCCACCTGCATGTGGATCACGTCGGCGACAAAGGCGTCGCCCCCACTCAGGCGTGCCAGCCACAGCAGCAGGCCCACGCACAGGCCCAGCAGCGCCAGGGCGCTGAAACCGAAGGCGAACAGGCGCTTCCACTGGCCGTGGAGCAGGTAATAACTGCACAGCATGCCGGTGGGCACCACCAGGCCGATCGGCCCGCGAATGGCGAAGCCCAGCACCACCAGCGCCAGCAGCGCCCACAGGCGCCGGGGGGTGTGGAAATGGTCATGGGCGTAGCCCAGGTAGAACACCGCCAGGCTCACCGCCGCCAACATCAGGTCCTGGGACACCGCCCGGGTTTCCATGACGAAGGTGCCGCTCAGCGCCATCAGGGCGATGCTGATCAGCGCCCAGCGCCGCGAATACGGGGCCACCAACCGGTACAGCAAGGCCACGGTGACCGCGGCGGCAATGCCGCTGGGCAGCCAGGCGCTGAAGCTGGTGACCTCGCCGAACGGCCGCGAGAACAGGTAGATGAAGAACGTCGAGGTGGCCGAGTAGTCGGCGTACGGCTCGCCATAGGTGGTGGGGAAGAACGTCAGGCCATGGCGCAGCATTTCCTCGGCGAACATGACGAAGCGCGAATCGAAACCGATGGGGGCCATGCCCCACGCGCCGGCCATGAACAGCACCAGGGCGACCAACCCGGCCCACCAGGCCTGGCGGGCGATTCCACGTGAAGCGTTGGCAGGCAACTCAAGCATTGGCTATTCCTGTAAGCGTCAGGAACACAAGGCCGGTGATGGTAATGAACGACAGCAGCTGGACCAATCGGGTACCCATCGAAGCAATTCCGTTTATTGTTGGGAGCGCGCACAGTATCAGTGAGAAGTTATGAAATTTGTGTCATCGCGCAGTCAATGACGCGGGCTGCAATCATTACAGGTTACGACAAGGAAGATCATGACAATCGAAGCCTTCGACGTGCTCATCGTCGGTGCCGGGCTGTCGGGCATCGGCGCCGCCTGGCGCCTGCAGGCCCAGTGCCCCGGCCGCCGCTACGCGGTGCTGGAAGCCCGCGATACGTTGGGCGGCACCTGGGACCTGTTCCGCTACCCCGGCATCCGTTCGGACTCGGACATGTTCACCCTCAGCTACCCCTTCCGGCCCTGGCAGGGGCCGGCGTCGATCGCCGACGGCGCGGCCATCCATGCCTACCTGCGTGACACCGCCCGCGAGGGTGACATCGACCGGCATATCCGCTTCGGCCAGCGGGTGCTGGGCGCCGCCTGGGATTCACAGGCGGCGCGCTGGACCCTGGAGGTCGAGGTGGCCGGCGTCACGCGGCAGTATCACTGCAACTTCCTGTACCTGTGCTGTGGCTACTACGACTACGCCCAGGGCCATCGCCCCGCCTTCCCCGGCGAGGCGCAATTCCGCGGCCGTTGGGTGCACCCGCAGCAGTGGCCGGCCGACCTGGACTGCAGCCACCGCGACGTGGTGGTGATCGGCAGCGGCGCCACCGCCGTGACCCTGGTGCCAGCGCTGGCGGCCAGCGCGCGGCAGGTGACGCTGCTGCAACGCTCGCCCAGCTATGTGCTGGCCCTGCCCGCCCGCGACCTGCTGGCCAACTGGCTGCGCCGCGCCCTGCCCGCACGGCTGGCCGGCAGCCTGGCGCGCTGGAAAAATGCCCTGGCCGGGCAGGCGCTGTTCCAGCTGTGCCGGCGCCTGCCCAACCTGTCGAGCCGGCTGTTGCGCCTGGGAGTCAAGCGCGCCCTGCCCCGCGGCTATGCCGTGGACACCCACTTCAAGCCCCGCTACGCGCCCTGGGACCAGCGCCTGTGCATCGTGCCCGACGGCGACCTGTTCCGCGCCATCGCCAGCGGCTAGGCCCAGGTGGTCACCGACACCATCGCCAGCGTCGAGGCCGACGGCCTGCTGCTGGCCTCCGGCAAGCGCCTGCCCGCCGACATCATCATTACCGCCACTGGCCTTAAGTTGCAGGCCTGCGGCGGCATGCAGCTGAACGTCGACGGCCAGCCGGTGGACCTGGGCCAGCGCCTGGCGTGGCAGGGGCTGCTGCTGGACGGGGTGCCGAACCTGGCGTTCTGCGTGGGCTACACCAACGCGTCCTGGACCCTGCGCGCCGACCTGTCGTCACGCCAGGTGTGCCGGCTGCTCAACCACATGCAGCGCCATGGCTACCGTGAGTGCCGCGCGCAGCTGGCCGATGCCGGCGGCGAGCGCCGGCCGCTGCTGGACATCAATTCAGGCTACGTGCTGCGCGCCCTCGACGGCCTGCCCAAACAAGGCGCGCGGGCGCCCTGGCGGCTGCGGCAGAACTACCTGGCCGACTACCTGGCGTTCCGCCTGGGCGGCATGAATGCCCAGGGCCTGGTGTTCCACTAGGCCACTTCGCCCAGCCCCAGCTCCCGCACGCCATTGGGCTGCCAGGCGTCGAAATGCAACGCCACCAGGCGCTCGCCCTTGACCTTGCGCGCCTCGCCCAGGCGCGCCTGGACCACGCCATTGCGCTGGAAATAGCGCTCCAGCGACGCCGTGGTCACCGCCACCACGGCCTTGGCACCCAGCTCCCAGGCGGCATGCAGGGTGGTCCAGAACACGCGCATGGCCAGGCGCGGGTCCTGGTCGGACTGGGCGGCGAACCGCGAGATCTCCCAGGTGCCGCGGTTGGCCGGCGGGGTTTCGTCGCACAGGTAGTCGAACACCTCGCCCAGCAGGTAGGGCTCCAGGGTGGGCAGCAGGCGTGCGCAGCCACGCACCTGGCCATGTTCGTCGAGAGCAATGATGTAGCGCGTGCCGGGATGGTCGAACTGGTCGAACTCGCGCCCCGCCAGCGGCGAGGTGCTGCGCACGTCCCAGCCCATCTGCTCGATGAACACCCGGTGGCGGTAACGCCCCAGGGCGTCGCGCAGCGGCGCCGACAGTTCGCTGTAGCGTTTGCTGATTATCTGCACCATCAAGTGTGATTTCCTTGTCTTAAAGCAGCCCCAGCATGGCGGCATGCGCCGCGGCCAGGGTCTTGCTGGTCGCCTTGAATTTTTTCAGGATGGCCTTGAGGTGAAAGTTGACGGTATTGATCGAGATGTCGAGGATCAGCGCGATTTCGCCGGAGCTCTTGCCGTCGGCGGTCCATTGCAGCACCTCGCGCTCGCGCTGGCTGAGGCTGATGGACGGCTGCGAGAGCATGGGGTGGCCCAGCTCGGCGAGGCGCTGCATGGTCTGCTCGATCAGGTAGCGCAGGTGCAGGCGCACCACTTCGCTTTCCACCTCGCCGATCTTCTCGTCGTGGCGGGCTACCGACAGCACGCTCAAGGTCTGGTTGGTGGTGCGCAGCGGCAAGGTGGCGCCGACCCGCAGGCCGTTGTCACGGGCCTCGCCCCACAGCTGCCGGCACTCGCGAAACAGCGCGTCGTCCCACACCACCATGTCGCTGGAACGCAGGCCATGCAGGATCGAGGGGTCGACCCGCGCATAGTCCTGCGCCTGGTAATGCTCCAGCCAGTCACCGGGGTAGGAACCGATGACCTCGGTGGTCGGTCGCGTGAACGGCACCAGGTGACGGATGCCGCAGGCGTAATAGTCGAAGCCCAATCGATGCACCTCACGGTCCAGCACCGTCAGCACCTGCCAGATGTGCTGTTGTGCGAGCATCTCGGCGCGGAGCTCGTTCGCCCATCGCACCAGATCGCTGTCCTTGCCCATGACTCTGCTCTCGATTTCCCATCCTTGCAGGGAATCTAACGCACCGTCGCTCTGTGTCAATGAAATGTCTGATTACAATACGTCAATAATCCGCCACCTCAGCCCGCTTGTGACAATGCACGGGCGCTGTAGCGGCCGTGGCATTCTTCAATCAGTTCCACGGCTTGCGCGCAGGCATCGCTGACCACCGAGCGCTGGTGGGCGAGCACGCAGGCGCGGCGGATGGCCGGGTCGCTGCGCACGTGCAGCAGCGCTTCGAGCAGGTCATGCTCGCCCAGCGGCAGCTTCAGCCTTACCCCGGCGCCCAGGCGCACCAGGCGCTCGGCGTTGTCGAACTGGTCGTGGGCCACGGGCAGCACCACCTGGGGAATGCCCGCCGCCAACGCCAGGCTCATGGCCCCGACGCCCGCCGGGTGCACCAGCGCCGCGCAATGGGGCAGCAAGGTGGACATCGGCGCGTAGCGGCATTGCAGCACGCTGGCGGGCAGGTCGCTGATGGCCTCGCGGTCACCGGTGAGGAAAATGCCGCGGGCACCCAGCTTGGCCAGCGCGCTGATGGCCAGGCGGTAGAAACGCTGGTCGAAATGCGTGGTCGAGCCCTGGGTGAACACCACCGGCGCCGGCCCGGCCGCCAGGAACGCCTGCACCTGCGGGGCCAGCTCGCCCCCCTGGCTGCCGTCGTACAGCGGGAAGCCGACCATGTTCAGCGGGCGTGGCCAATCCGGCTGCGGTGCGGCGAACCAGTCGGGAAACAGGCACAGCACGCCCTGGGGCGCGTGCAGCCACTGGCTGAACACCCGCTGCACGGTGCCGGTCAGGCCGACCTTGTGGCGCAGCGCGTCAATGGCCGGCGCGCAGGTGCGGTCCAGGCTCAGGTATTCGATGCCCCGCCACAGCCATTTGCGCAGCGACAGCGGCATGCGCGGCGAGACGTTGAACTTGGGGTGCACCGGCGGCACGTGGGCCGACAGCAGCGTCGACGGCGACACTTGCACCGACAGGTAGGGAATGCCGTAGCGTTCGTGGGCAATGCGCGCGCCCAGCGCCCACAGCGAGCCCACCACCACGATGTCCTCGAAACGCCGCGAGGCCACGTAGCGGTACACCGGCTCCAGCATGCCGGCGATGGCCTGCCACAGGGTGCCGAACGAGGTCTTGGGCTCCCACAGGCGCGGGTCGTCCATGGCCTGGCGGTAGGTCTGCTCGTCGCACACCGGGACGAACTCCAGCCCCTGCTGCTCGATGGCCGCCTGGAACGCCGGCATGCTGCACAAGGTCACCCCGTGGCCCTGTTCGACCAGGGCCTTGCCCAGGCCAATGAAGGGATAAACGTCACCGGCCGAACCGATGGCCACCATGATTACCTGCATGGGCATACCTCACTCGAAAAAACGTTCACTCAGGCGTACCGCGCCTGGGCCACCATGGGTTTCCACGGCACCGACAGCAGATGGCCCATCAGCGCGCGGTGCACGCGGGCAGCCGCCAGGCGCGACTCCAGGTCGAGGAAATGGCCGGTGCCTTCGAGCACAGCGAAGCTGCAGCTGGGCACGTGCTTGGCGAAATTCAGCGCATCGGCCGGGCTGGTGTACTCGTCCCACAGGCCGTTGATGAAATGCACGTGGCTGTTGATGCTGCCCAGGCGCTCCAGGTAGCCACCGCCACCCAGCTGCAGCACCTGCTCGATGTGGAACTTGGCCTGGTGGTATTCGCCGGTGGCCAGCGACGCCATGTGCTGGTGGTTGCTGGCCTTGAGGCGCGGCGGCAGGTAGCGGCCCACGGTGTCGTTGAGCAGGTGGCCGATGTCGGACTTACTGTCGCTTTCAATCAGCAGGCGGGCCTTGTTGACGTAGTCGAGCATGGCCTTGTTCAGGGTAGGCGCGAAGGCCATCACCACCGAGCTGTCGATGGACTCGGGGTTGTGGCTGAGCGCCAGCAGCGTCGAGATGCCGCCCCACGAGGCCGAGGCCAGGTGGTGGATCTCGAAGCGCTCGATCAGCGCCAGCAGCAGCTGCACCTCGTCGTCCTTGGTCACCAGGTGCTGCTGGCAGTTGTGCTCGCGGGAGCGGCCGGCGAACGGCAGGTCGAACAGGAACACGTTGAAGTGCTCGGCCATCACCTTCGCCGCGCGGGTGAAGGAGGTGGTGGTGGCCATGGCGCCGTTGACGCACAGCACGTTCTTGCGCCGCGGGTCGTTGCCCAGGCGTTCGACGTAGACCTTGTAATCCTTGTACAGCCCCTCGACCACGAAGTTGTCGTGTCGCATGTCATTACCTCTCACTTGAATCATCCATTTGCGTGCATAGAAGCCCGACGCGCCCCCGGTTACAGGCACAGCGGGCAAAGGTTCGTCCTTGTTGTTGTGAGACGGCGAGGGCTTTGCAAAGCAGGCGGGCAGCGCAAACACTGGCTGCCAATGGAAGTGATTCTCGGCGTGATGGCGCAATGGAACAACTACCTGATCAGGTAGGTGGGGGGCGAAAGATTGAACTTTTGGCGATATGTATATCGCAGTCCTGTCACAAATCAGGAGAAAATAACCGGCACTGGGCGCAACCGCTTGCACCCAATCATCGAGGCGAGCATGAACATCAACCACATTCGCAATGACGACGATCTTGCCCGCGCCCTCACACGCGTAGACCAATTGTGGGGCGCACCGATTGCTTCGGAGGAAGGTGACGAATTGGAGGCACTGACCCAACTGATCGAGAAGTATGAACAAGTTCATTTTCCCACTTCATCTCATGCTAACCAAGCACTTCCTCCAATGAGTGGTCGATAGCGCACGGATTCAGCGTAGCCGCTGCCGAAGGCTGCGCTGGCCCGTGTCGACGCCAAAGAACCTGGGTGTATTCAAGGGCCAGCGCAGCCTTCGGCAGCGGCTACAGACGGTTCAGGATGGCGGGTCAGCGGCGCATCAGCAACGCCGCCACCGCGCACCCCGCCAGTGCCACGAACGCCACGTAGAACGCATCGCTGTAGGCCATCAGGTACGCCTGGTGGCGCACGCTAGCCAGCATCAGCGCCAGGGTCTGCTGCTGTTCGGGCAGCGAGGGGTCGAGCAGGCCGCCCAGGCGTTCCTGCACGGGCGCGGCGAACACGTTCAGGGCTTCGCCGATGCGCTCGCTGTGCACCCGCTCGCGCACGTCCACGGCCTGGGCCAGGGCGGCGGTGACCACGGCGCCGCCCAGGTTGCGCAGCATCGAGAACAGCGCCGACGCCGAGCCGGCCTCGGCCTTGCTCAGCCCCGCCACTGCCAGCACCGACAGCGCCACCATGATCAGCGGCTGGCCAATGCCGCGCACCACCACCGACGGCACGATCACGTTGGCGGCGCTGTCGGCGTCCAGGAACGCGCCCAGGTAACAGCCCAGCGCCATGATCAGGAAGCCCCCGGCCACCATCAGCTTGGGGTTGAGCACGCGCATCAGCGCCGGCATCAGCGGCGCCAGCAGCAACTGCACCAGGCCATACAGGATCAGGCTGACGCCGATCTCGCTGGCGTTGTAGCCCTGCTGCTGGGACAGGTAGTTGGGCACCAGGAAGACCAGGCCGAAGGTCATGCCACCGAAGATGAACATGGCCACGCTGGCCACGCCGAAGTTGTAGCCCTTGAGCAGCCGCAGGTTGATGAACGCGCGGCTGCCGTACAGCTGCGACCAGACGAAATACACCAGCGCCAGCGCCGACACCCAGCTCATGGCGACGATGAAGTCCGAGCCGAACCAGTCCTCGCGGCCGCCCTCCTCCAGCACGATCTGCAGGCCGCCCAGGCCGATGATCATCGCCGCAATGCCGAACCAGTCGCCGCGCTTGAGCAGCGCCAGCTTCGTGGGGCTGGCGTCGATGGCCCAGGCGATGGCCATCAGCAGCAATACCCCCGGTGCCAGTTGCAGGTAGAAGATCCAGCGCCAGCTGTAGGCGTCGGTCAGCCAGCCGCCAATGGACGGTCCCGCCGCCTGGGCCACGCTGTTGGCCAGGCTGAACAGGGCCATGCCCATGGGCACCTTGCTCGCCGGCAACTGGGTGATGATCAGCTGGAACGACAGCGGGATCAGCACTGCCCCCGCCGCGCCCTGCACCACGCGGATGGCGATCATCACCGCCAGGTTCGGCGCCAGCGAGCAGGCCACCGAGGCCAGCAGGAAAACGAACGCCCCCACCAGCATCACCCGCCGCAGGGAGAACACCTCCACCAGCCAGGCCGTGAGCGGGATCATCACGATTTCCGCCACCAGGTAGGCGGTGGAAATCCACGAGCCCTCCTGGAAGGTGGCGCCCAGCGCACCTTCGATTTCCGGCAGGGCGGCGCTGGTGACGTGCACGTTCATGCCGGCCATGAAGCAGCCGAACAGCCCGCCGATCACCGCCACCCAGGCGCGCAGGGAGACCGCCTGTTCAGCGCTCATCGCGGGTGTCCACCGTGGCCATTACCGACATGCCCGGCAGGATCGGCGCGCCATCCGCGGCCTTGTCCAGCAGGATGCGCACCGGGAAGCGCTGGACGATCTTGGTGAAGTTGCCCGTGGCGTTGTCCGACGGCAGCAGCGCGAACACCGCCCCCGAGCCGGGCGAGAAGCTCGCCACGTGGCCGTGCAGGCGCTGGCCGCCGAAGCTGTCCACGCGCAGCTCCACCGGCTGTCCGGGGCGCATGTGCTGCAACTGGGTTTCCTTGAAGTTGGCCACTACATAGGCCTGCTGCACCGGCACCACCGCCAGCAACGGCAGGCCGGGGGCCAGGTACTGGCGCTCGCGCACCTTGCGCTGGCCGACCACGCCGTCGATGGGCGCGCGCACCAGCGTGTCCTCCAGGGCATTGCGCGCCAACGCCAGCTGCGCCTGGGCCTGGGCCTGGCGCGCCAGCTGTTGCTGCACGGCGGCCTGGGCCAGCTGTTCGCGGCTGCGGGCGACGTTCAGCGCCAGGGCCTGCTGATGCTGCCGGGCCTGGGCCGCCTGCAACGCGGCACGGGCCTGGGCGAAGCTTGACTCGGCGCTTTCCAGGCGCTGGGCGCTGGCCGCCTGGTCGCGCACCAGGCCCTGGTAGCGCTGGCGATCGAGGCCGGCGCGGCGGGCTTCGGCGCCGGCGCCCTCGGCCAGCGCCGCCGCCTGGGCGATGGCCGCCTGCTGTTCGGCCACGCGCTCGTGGGCCACCGTCAGGCTGGCCTGGGCGGCCTGTACCGAAGCGTCGGCTTCGGCGACGCTGGCGGTAGCGGCGGCCAGGCGCGCCTGGTAGTCGCGGTCGTCGATGCGCACCAGCACGTCGCCGGCCTTGACCGGCTGATCGTCGGCCACCAGCACCTGGGCAACATAGCCGTTGATGCGCGCGCTTACCGGCACCCAGTCGGCACGCACGTAGGCGTCGTCGGTGCTTTCCAGGTAACGCCCGGTCAGCCACCAATAACCGCCGTAGCCCACGGCCAGGCATAGCCCCAGCACCCCGGCGCCCAGCTGCAACTGCCGGCGGCGCGCCGCCCGGCGGGCCAGCAGTTGCTGTTCACGGTGGTTGATGTCGTCGGCGGCAATGTTCATCGGGGGGTTCCATCGGCAGTGGCAGGAAGAGTGTCAGGGCGTTGCCAGCCGCCACCCAGGGCGGCGAACAGGGTGATCTGGCGTTGCAGCAGTTGGCCGTCGGCGTCGGCGACCTGGGCCTGCAGGGCTACCAGTTCGCGCTCGCTGTCGAGCACGTCGAGAAAATCCAGGGCGCCGGCGCGGTAGTTGCGCTGGGCCAGCTCGAAGGCGCGCTGGCTGTCGGCCAGGGCCTGGGCCAGCGCGGCATGGCGCTGGCGTTCACCGTCGTACAGGGCCAGGGCCTGGCGCACCTCTTGCAGCGCCAGCAGCACCTGGCCGTCGAAGCGCGCCAGGCTGCCCTGCTCCAGGGCCTTGGCCTGTTCGACGCGGGCGCGGTTGGCGGCACGGTTGGGGAACTGCCAGCTGATCAGCGGGCCGATGCCGAACATCACCGCCTGGCTGCTGCCCAGCTCGTTCAGCGGGTGGCTGGACGAGGTCAGCGAGGCGCCGAAGCTGACCTTGGGGTAGAGGTCGGCCTGGGTGATGCCCACTTGCAGGCCGGCGGCCTGCAGCTCGCGGCGGGCCTGGCGGATGTCCGGGCGCCGGGCCAGCCACTGCCAGCCGTCGCCCACCGGCAGGTCGGCGTCGAGCCGCGGTACCTGCTGGCAACTGAGCGGATCGGGGTTGCTGTTGCCGGTCAGCGTCGCCAACTCGAACACCGCGGCCTGGCGCCGTGCCTCCAGCATCGGCAGCAACGCCTGGGTCTGGCCCTGCAAGGCCTGCATGCGCGACACCTCGAAATCGGTGACCACCCCGCCCCGGCGCTGGCGTTGCAGCAGGCGCACGCTGTCACCCAACACCTGCAACGACTGGCGTTGCACGGCCGCGCGAGCCCCCAGGGCGCAGGCGTTGACATAGGCGCGGGTGGTCTGCGCCGCGACGGTGACGCGCAGCTGGTCCTCGGCGGCCGCGGCGGCCTCGGCGTTGGCCTGGGCGTGCTCAATGGCCTGGCGCACCTGGCCCCACACGTCCACCTGGTAGGCCAGCTCCAGCCCCGGGTTGAACTCCCACTGGGCCGGCGCGTGGCTGCCGGTAGCCCTGGCCAGGGTCTGGTCATCGGCGGTCTTGCCATAACTGGCGCCCAGCTGCACGTCGGTGCTCGGCCACCGCTGCGCATCAGCCTCATGCAGGCCACCCAGCAGCGCCTGCACATGGGCCTGGGCGGCGGCCAGGTCGCGGTTATGGGCCAAAGCCTGCTGCACCAGGCCGTTTAGGCGCGGGTCGTGGTACAGCTGCCACCATTGGGCTGGCAGGGGCTGGTCGGTGACCTGCGCCGGTAGCTGCTGCAGCGGGTTGACGCCGGCCAGGGTCGAGCGTGCAGGCTCATGGTGGGTCCATGAGCTGCAGGCGGGCAGCGTGGCCATCAACAGCCACAGGAAGGGACGAAACTGGGGAGCGAACATCTGCAGCCTTCATCGCGGGAGACAAGGCTTGCAGGTTATTGGATCCTATAGAGCCGACGCCCGCGCGTTCGGGACAACCGTCGTTTCAATTCGGACATTCAGCCTTGATGCCCCGCTGCATCGCCCTCCGCCAGGAAAATTCGCGGCGGCAAACTGAAGCCGCGCAGCGTGAGCAGCGCCAGCGGCCCTGCGCCCAGTTCCGT
>NZ_JBSKHP010000040.1:0-53863 GCF_057128625.1 Pseudomonas imperatae
CGGGACATCGAACACCTCTTGGTTGAGCGGTAGATTACCGCTCCTTTGGGCGTGTCCGGGATAATTAGGCCACATCACAGACAACCCCATACAAACACACCGCACCCCCAACGCACTCGCAACTTAGAATCATTATCATTCATGTATGCGAGTGCCCACCTTGACCACCCCGACCTCCAGCCTCCCCCGCCGCGCACCGTTGCTAGCCTCGGCGCTGGCCAGCGCCTTGCTGTGCGCCGGCGGCGCCCACGCCGCCGAGGAAACCACCCTGCCCGCCACGCAGATCGGCGCCCAGGCAAGCAGTGGTGATGACAGCTACACCGCCACCAGCGGGTCCACGGCCAGCAAGAGCGATGTGCCGCTCAAGGAGGAGGCGCAAACGGTAAACGTCGTCACGCACCAGACCCTCGCCGACTACAGCGTGAAGTCGCTGGACGACGTCACCAAGTTCATCAGTGGCGCCAGCCAGGGCAACACCCTGGGCAACACCAAGGACTCGGTGGTGAAGCGCGGCTTTGGCACCAACGACGATGGCTCGATTCTGCGCGACGGGGTGAAGTCGATTCTGTCGACCAACTTCGACGCCACGGCCGACCACGTGGAAGTGCTCAAGGGCCCCGCCTCGCTGCTGTACGGTGCCATGGACCCGGGCGGGCTGATCAATGTGGTCAGCAAGCAGCCGCAGTATGTGCAAAGCACCACCCTCAGCGGCTCGGCCTACAGTGAAGGGGGTGGTGACCTGGGCCTGGACACCACCGGGCCGATTGGCGACACCGGCCTTGCCTACCGCCTGGTGGCCGAGCGCAAGAGCGAGGATTACTGGCGCAACTACGGCGTGGAACAGCAAACGCTGGTGGCGCCGTCGCTGAGCTGGACCGGCGAGCGCGCCAGCCTCAACCTTTCGTACGAGTACAACGACTACACCAGCCCGTTCGACCGCGGCACCATGTTCGTCAACGGCCACCCGGCGGACGTGTCGTACAAGAAGCGCCTGGATGAAAAGTGGGCGAAAACCGTGGGCATTGCCCAGAGCGTGACCGCGCGCTTCGAATACCAGCTCAGCGACGACTGGAAGACCCGCGTCACCTACGGCTGGAACGAGGACCGCTACAGCCTGGCGATTGCCAACCCTACGGCGCTGTCGGCCAGCGGCGTGGTGACGCGCCAGGCCAACGGCGGCCACTACGACTACGAGACCCGCTACGCCAGCTGGGACTTCATCGGCACCCAGCAGCTGTTTGGCCAGCAGCACGATGTGCTGGTGGGCGTGGACCAGGAGGCGGAAGACCGTTACCGCGGCAAGACCTACCGCAACACCGCGCAGTCGGGCTTCGACATCTACTCGCCCAGCTACGGCAGCCTGGCCGAGCCCAGCGTGGTCAACAAGTCGACCAGCGACCTCACCAACCAGCTGAACTCCACCTCGCTGTACATAAAGGACAACTGGCACCTCAATGACCGCTGGATTCTGGTGTTCGGCGGGCGCTACCAGCACTACGACCAATACATCGCCCAGGGCATGGGCAGCGCGCGCGCGGTCAGCCTGGACAGTAACGGCGACGCGGCGGTGCCGATGCTGGGCCTGGTGTACCAGGCCAGCGACGCGCTGTCGCTGTACGGCAACTACAGCCGCTCGTTCGTGCCCAACACCACGGTGGACGACAGCGGCAAGACCTTCGACCCCGAAGAAGGCCGCAGCTATGAGGTGGGCGCCAAGTACGACATCGCGCCGGGCCTGAACCTGAATCTGGCGGTGTACGACATCGTCAAGAAGAACGTGGTCACCACCTCCACCGTGGATGGCGAGAGCGTCAGCGAGGCGGCCGGCAAGGTGGGTTCGCGCGGCGTGGAACTAGACGTGACCGGGCGCATCGCCGAGCGCTGGGACATGGTCGGCACCTACGCCTACGACCACACCGAGATCCTCGACGACCCCACCGACCAGGGCAACCGCCTGAGCCAGGCGCCGGCGCACACCGCCAGCCTGTACCTGACGCACCACCTGCGGGTGCCGTCGCAGTACGGCGACTGGCACGCCGGCGCGGGCGCGCGCTACGTGGGTGAGCGGGCCGGCGACAACGACAACAGCTACTACCTGCCCAGCTACACCGTGGCCGACGCCTTCCTGCGCTGGGACGTGCCGGTGGCCGGCTATAAGACGCATCTGCAGTTGAACGTGGACAACCTGTTCAACAAAGAGTACTACCCGTCCAGCACCGGCTCGGGGCAGTTGCAGGTAAACGTCGGCGAACCGCGCAGCGCCAAGCTGAGCGCCAGCGTGAACTTCTGAGCCACCGCCTGCGGCAGCTACTCTGTAGCAGCGGCCGCCGCGCTGAGCCTGATGCACCGCACATGCAGGACGCAGCCTGGCGGCAGCTGCTACGCAAAGCCCTGTAGCAGCGGCCGCAGGCCGCGTCACGGCCGCCACGCTGAGCCTGATGCACCCCGCATGCAAGACGCAGCCTGGCGGCAGCTGCTACGCAAGGCCCTGTAGCAGCGGCCGCAGGCCGCGTCACGGCCTCCACGCTGAGCCTGATGCACCGCGCATGCAAGACGCAGCCTGGCGGCAGCTGCTACGCAAAGCCCTGTAGCAGCGGCCGCAGGCCGCGTCACGGCCGCCACGCTGAGCCTGATGCACCGCGCATGCAAGACGCAGCCTGGCGGCAGCTGCTACGCAAAGCCCTGTAGCAGCGGCCGCAGGCCGCGTCATGGCCGCGCCGCGGTGAGCCAGAGGCACCGTGCATGCAAGACGCAGCCTGCGGCAGCTGCTACGTCACCGGGGTCTCAGGCAAACGTTCAGCTCAACCTGGCCGGCTCCTACAGGTGCCCAACAGTCCGTTGCTGCCAAGCACCAACGCGTCACGCTGCCCGTCGACTCACCCGGACCTGGGCTATATTTCCTTCTCGGAGCTGTGCTTTAGTAGTATTTACGTTGCCCCGCGCAACTGCATTCCGGGTATCACGCCCTTTGCCATGGAACCTTGGAGGCACCTACCCCATGCAGCCGCCTGACAACCGTTCGCGCCATGCGCCTGTGGCCGATGCGCAGCAGGATGAACACGAGCGGTTAGTGCAAGAACTGCAATTGCACCAGCTTGAACTGCAGATGCAGAACGAGGAGTTGCGCGAAGCGCACCAGGCCTTGCAGGCCTCGCGCGACCTGTATCAGGACTTATACGAGCAGGCGCCGGTGGGCTACCTGAGCCTGAGCGTGGACGGCATCGTGGAAGCCATCAACCAGACCGGCGCCAGCCTGCTGAAAGTGCCCAGCCCGCAGTTGCTGGGCCGGCGCTTCAACAACCACGTGGCGCCCGCCGACCGCGACCATTGGCACATCGCCCTGGTGAAGGTGTGCCAGAGCCTGGAGCCCCAGGAATGCGAACTCACCCTGCTTCGGCCCGGCGGCCAACCCTGGCGGGCGCGCCTCAATTGCGTCAAGCATGAGTATGCCCCTGCCATCGTGCGCGTCACCCTCACCGACCTGACCGCCCGCCGCCAGGTGGAAAGCCGCCTGAACCTGGCCGCCAGCGTGTTTACCCACGCCCGCGAAGCCATCATGGTGACCGACCCTGCGGGCAACATCGTCGAGATCAACGACGCCTTCACCACCATCACCGGTTACTCGCGCGACGAGGCGCTGGGGCGCAACTCGCGCTTCATGGCCGCGCCCGGCAAGCAGCCCGACCCCTACCCTGCGCTGTGGCGCAGCCTGGAGCAGGACCACCACTGGCAGGGCCTGCTGTGGAACCGCCGGCGCAACGGCGACACGTTCGCCTCGCGCCAGACCATCAGCGCCATCCTGGACTCCAGCGGCGAGGTGCAGAACTACGTGGCGCTGTTCACCGACAGCACCGAGCTGCACGAATACCAGCGGCAGCTGGAGTACGTCGCCCACTACGACCCGCTGACCCGCCTGCCCAACCGCACGCTGCTGGCCGTGCGCCTGCAGCAGGCCATGGCCCACGCACAGGCGCAGGGCCGCTCGCTGGCGCTGGCCTACCTGGACCTGGACGGCTTCAAGGCCATCAACGATGCCCACGGCCACGAAGTAGGCGACAAGGTGCTGGCCATCAGCGCCCGGCGCATGAACAAGACCTTGCGCGACGGCTGCACCCTGGCGCGGCTGGGTGGCGACGAATTCGTGGCGCTGATCGTCGACCTGGAACAGGTGGGCGACAGCGCCGCCATGCTCGAACGCCTGCTGGTGGCCGCCAGCGACACCATGCAGGTCGACCAGCTGGCCCTGCGCCTGTCGGCCAGCATCGGCGTCAGCTATTACCCGCAGGCCAGCGAGGTGGGTGCCGACCAGTTGTTGCGCCAGGCCGACCAGGCCATGTACCAGGCCAAGCTGGCCGGCAAGAACCGCCTGCACGTGTTCGACGCCTGCCATGACCTCGACCTGCGTGGCCACAACGCGCGCCTGGACCGCATCGAACAGGCCGTGCGTGGCCACGAACTGCGGCTGTTCTACCAGCCCAAGGTGAACCTGCGCAGCGGCGCGGTGGTGGGCGCCGAGGCGCTGGTGCGCTGGCAGCACCCGGAACGCGGGCTGCTGACGCCCGAGAATTTCCTGCCACTGGTGGAAAGCAACGCCCTGGCCGAACACATCGGCGACTGGGTGCTGGACGCGGTGCTGGCACAGATGCAGGCCTGGGGGCAACAGGGGCTGCAGCTGCCGGTGAGCATCAACGTGGGGGCGCGGCAGTTGCAGCACCCCGACTTCGTCGCCAAGCTGACCCAGGGCCTGGCCGCCTACCCGCAGGTGGCGCCCGAACGGCTGATGATCGAGATACTGGAAACCAGCGCGCTGGAGAACATCGAGGAGGTGTCGCGCACCATCCGTACCTGCGCCGCCCTGGGCGTGCGTTTCGCCCTGGACGACTTCGGCACCGGCTACTCATCGCTGAACTACCTCAAGCGCTTGCCGGTGACCCAGGTGAAAATCGACCAGAGCTTCATCAAGGACATGCTCGACTCCAGCAAGGACATCCCCATCCTGCAGGCGATACTGGAGCTGGCCAGCGCCTTCGGCCACGAGATCATCGCCGAGGGCGTGGACAGCCCGGCCCAGGGTGCGCGCCTGCTGCAACTGGGCTGCGAGCTGGGCCAGGGTTTCGGCATTGCCGAACCCATGCCGGCCAGCGAGCTGCCCGCCTGGCGCACCCGCTGGGAGCACAGCCGCGGCTGGCACGGCTGAAGGTCAGCTGTGCAACCGGCACAGGGCCTCGATGGTTTCAATGAAGGCTTCGAACGCCACCGGCTTGCTCATGTGGCGGGAGAAGCCCGCCGCCTGGGCCGCCTTGACGTCGGCCGTGGTGCCGTAGCCGGTCAGGGCGATGCTGGGCACCGTCTGGTAGGCCGGCAGGCGGCGGAGCGCCGCCATCAGCTGGTGGCCGTCCATGCCCGGCATGCCGATGTCGCACACCACCAGGTCATGGCTGCCCTGCGCGGCCGCCGCCAGGGCCTGCTCTGGCACCGTAAAGGCGCTGACCTTGGCCGCTTCCATTTCCAGCAGCAGGGCCAGGGCTTCCAGCACCTGCGGCGAGTCGTCCACCAGCAGCACCTTGAGGCCCACCAGGCGCCCGCCGTCAGCGCTCTCTTCAAGCACCTCCGGCGCCTCGGGCTCGTGGAAGCTCAGCGGCAGCAGCACGGTGAAGCGGCTGCCCTGCCCCAGCCCTGCCGAATGCACCTTCACCGAACCGCCATGGGCCTCGGCCAGCTGGCGCACCAGTGACAAGCCAATGCCCAGCCCCTCACGGTGCTGGCGTGAGTGGGCGGTGTCGGCCTGGCTGAACAGCTCGAAAATACTGTGCAGCTGGTCGCGGGCAATGCCCAGGCCGTTGTCCACCACCTCAAGCCTGGCGTCATCGCCATGGCGGCTGGCGATGACCTGCACCTGGCCATCGGCCGGGGTGAATTTCAGCGCGTTCCCCAGCAGGTTCCAGATGATCTGCTCGATGCGCGTGGCGTCGGCGTCAATCAGCAGCGGCTCGTGGGCCGGGTCAGGCAGCTCCATCAACAAGCGCGGGCCGTCGCCGGTGGTGACGGCCGCGCACACCTCGCGCACCAGCGTGCCGAGGCTGACGGTGGCGCGCTTGAGCTGCAGCTTGCCAGTGCGCACCCGCGCCACGTCCAGCAGGTCGTCGATGATGCGCACCTGGCTGACCACGCCGTCATGAATGGCGTCCACCGCCTTCGCGGCAATGCTGTTGCGGGTCAACATCGGCAGGCGCCGGAGCATTTCGGCGTTGAGCTGAATCAGGTTCAGCGGGTGCTTGAGTTCGTGGGACATCACCGCGAAGAACTCATCCTTGAGCTGGCTGATGGTCTGGCCCTGGGTGGCCTGGCTGGGGTCCTGGTAGATGTCGGCATGGCCGCTGAGGTCGCTGGCCATTTCCTCGTCGCCCAGGCTGTAGCGGCGGTTGTTCTGCACCAGCCGCAGGCGTTCCTCGCCCAGGCGCAGCTCTTCTTCGGCGGCGCGGCGCTTGGTGATGTCGATGAAGGTCAGCACCATGCCGTCGATGTAGTTCTCGCACGAGCGGTACGGCAACAGGCGGGCGATGTACCAGCGGCCGTCGATACTGCTGACCTCGCGCTCGATGGTGCTCAGGGTGTCGAACACGGTCCTGGCGTCGCTGACCATCTCGTCGTAGGCCAGGCGGTGGGTGATGTCCAGCAGCGAGCGGCCGGTGTCCACCGGCAGCATGCTGAAAATGTCGGTGGCGCGCGGGGTGAACCACTTGATGCGCATGGTGCGGTCGACGAACACCGTGGCAATGTCGGTGGAGGCGATTAGGTTGGTGAGGTAGTCATTGATCTTGTCGGTTTCCTCGACCTTGGTCTTCAGCTCGGTGTTGACCGTCAACAGCTCTTCGTTGATGGACTGCAGCTCCTCCTTGCTGGTTTCCAGCTCTTCGGTGGCCGAGCGCAGCTCTTCGTTGATGGCCTGCATTTCCTCGTTGGACGCCTTGAGCTCTTCGCTGGAAATTTCCGACTGCTCGATGGTGTCCTGCAGCTGCAGCTTGGTGCGCTGCAGGTCGCGTTCAAGGTTGGCCAGCACCTGGTTCTCGGCCAGCACCGCCACGCCTGCCTCTACCTGGGCGGCGTCCACTTCCTGCTCGGCAAACACCAGCAGCACGCACTCGCTTTCGGTCTCTTTGTCGGTGTAGGGGTAGGCGGTGATGTCGACGAGGAAATGCGCTTTGTCGCGGTACAGCTCCACTTGCCGCGCGCGCACTGCGGCGGCGCTCTGGTGCACCTGGAACAGCGCAGTGCGCAGCTCCAGGCGCAGCTGCGGAATGGCCAGGTTGAGCAGGTTGCGCGTCACCTCGCCACCGGCATGGCGCAGGAAACGGCCGGCGCCCTCGCTCATGTGCATGATGTCGCTGTTGCTGTCGACGATCATGCTGGGCGGCATGCTGCGCTCCACGGCGCGCTGGTGGATGTCGGCGAACGACAGCTTGCGCTGCACCGGCGCGGCCGGCGCGCTGGCGATGTTGCTGGGGCGTATGTAGCCGCCGCGCGGCATGCTCAGCAGGCGCCGCTCTACCGGCGCACCGGTCTTGGCGCGGAAGATGCGGTTCTTCTTGTCCAGCGGCGTGAACAGCTCGGGGCACAGGTCCACCGATTCCGACGAGCCCAGGAACAGGTAGCCGCCCGGGTTCAGGGCGAAGTGGAACATCTGCAGTATCTCGCGCTGCACGTCGCGGTCCAGGTAGATCAGCAGGTTGCGGCACACAATCAGGTCGATCTGCGAGAACGGCGGGTCCACCAGCAGGCTGTGCTTGGCGAACAGTACCTTCTCGCGGATTTCCTTGCGCACGCGGCTGGCGTTTTCCTCGCGAATGAAATACTGGCGCAGGCGCCCCGGCGGTATGTCGGCGACGATGGCGTGCGGGTAGGCGCCGGCACGCCCCACGGCCACCGCGCGGTCGTCGATGTCGGTGGCAAACACCTGGATCTTGGCCGCCGAGTCGCAGGCAAGCTGCTGGTCGTTGAGCATCATGGCCAGGGTGTAGGCCTCCTCGCCGGTGGAGGTGCCGGCCGACCATACGCGCACCTCTTCGCGCGGCCGCTCCTGGGCGTCGACGGCGGTGAACAGCTGCGGCAGTACATCGCGCTCCAGGGCGTCGAACGCTTCGCGGTCCCGGAAGAAGTTGGTGACGCCAATGAGCATGTCGTCGAGCAATGCCTTGCTCTCGCCGGGGGTGCTCAGCAGGTACTGGTAATAGGCGCGCAGGTCGGGCTGGGCGGTGACCTGCAGCCGCCGCTCGATGCGGCGCAGCACGGTGGCACGCTTGTAGTGCTTGAAGTCGTGGCCGGTGCCCAGGCGCAGTTGGATAAGGATCTCCTGCACCAAATGTTCGGCCAGCGCGGCCTCGCGCTCATTGGCCGGGGTCAGCGTGGCCAGGCCGCTGTCGGCCGGCAGCACGATCTGCCGGGCATTGCGCCACAGCTCAAGGATTTTCCCCGGAAGCTGCGCCACCGGCAGCACGAAGTCGACCATCTGCGTGGCGATGGCGGCGTTGGGCATGCCGTCGAATTCGGCATCGTCCGGCGCCTGCACCAGCGTGACACCGCCCTGCTCCTTGATGCGCGACAACCCCACGGCACCGTCGGAACCGGTGCCCGACAGCACCACGCAGAAGGCACGCTCGCGGTGCACGTCGGCCAGGTTGCGGAAGAACAGGTCGATGGCCACCTGGCCGCCACGCCGCGGCTGCGGCTGGCTGACGCGCAAGTGCCCGTCACCCATGGCCAGGTCGTGCGCTGGGGAAATCACGTAGACGTGGTTGGGCTCGATGGGCAGCGTGTCGCTGACCTGAATCACCGGCATGGCGGTGACGTCCTGCAGCAGTTTGTCGGCGTAGCTCTGGTGGTCGGGCGAAAGGTGGAAAATGATCACGAAGGCCATGCCGCTGTCCGCGGGCATCTGCTCCAGGAAGCGCTTGACCGCCTGCAGGCCGCCGGCCGAGGCGCCAATGCCGACGATGGCGAACGGCAGCGCGGTGCCTGCGGCTGGAGAGGTGTCGCGCTCGCGGGGGTTGGCCATGTAAATCCTTGAAAATGGAAAGCACCGGCGCAGACGTTCGCGCCGCTGGCTGGACGTTTCATGATAAAGCCGGGGGATGGTGCTGGCGATTGGATTTTTCAGGCGGGGGTGCACTTACATTCCGTGGGAGCTGGCTTGCCAGCGAGCTTTTGAGGCCTTGAAAGCTCGCTGGCAAGCCAGCTCCCACAAGTACAGTTGCTGTACAGGATGAGTTACAGCGCGTAGGTGTTACCGGGCTGGCCATTGATGTACAGCGCGCGCGTCTCGCCCGGGCGCAAGGTCACCGCCAGGGTTTGCCACGCCGGGCGGAAGTCGCCGCGGTGGCTGATGGCAAGGTCGATGCGCTGCTCATCGCCACGCAATGTCCATTCCAGCCACAACGCCTGGCCCTGTTGCCAGCCGTGGCTTTCACCGTCGTCCTCGAACAGCACGCCACTGCCCTGCCCCGTGCCTGGCGCGGCGAACAGCAGCAGCTCGCGCTGGTCGCCCCGCACCGCCAGCGGCAACGCGGCGCCGGCGCGCACCAGCAACGGCAGGCGTTCCAGCGGGGCGTCCAGGCTGATTACCTGGCCACCCGCGTGCCATGCGCCGCTGTGGTAGTCGAACCAACCCTGCGCGTTGCGCGGCAGGTACACCTCGCGGCTGCGCTGGCCTTGCTCCACCACGCTGGCCACCAGTACATCGCGGCCCAGCATGAAGTCGTCGGTTTCCTCGAAGGTGCGCGGGTCGTGCTCATGGTCGAGGAAGGTGGGCCGCAGCATCGGTTCGTCGTCCACGCAGGCCTGCCAGAACAGCGTGTAGAAATACGGCAGCCAGCGGTAGCGCAGGTTGATGGCGTCACGAATGGCCGGGGTCACCTGGGGGTGCATCCACGGCTCGTTGACGGTGTGGTCGTCGTTCCAGGAATGGATGGTGAAGCGCGGGTGCATCACACCGTTCTGCACCCAGCGCACGAACAGTTCGGCATCGGGCTTGGCGCCGCTGAAGCCGCCCACGTCGTGGCCGATGTTGTACAGCCCCGACAGGCTCATGCCCAGGCCCATGCGCGTGTTGTAGCGCAGGGTTTGCCAGCTGGTGCGGTTGTCGCCGCTCCAGGTCTGCACGTAGCGCTGCATGCCGGCGCAGCCGGAGCGCGAGATCAGGTACGGGCGTTTATCGGGAGCGAAGCGCTGCTGGGCTTCCATGGACGCGCGCATCATCAGCAGCGGCATCACCGGGCGAATGTGCTTGATGGCGATGGCCTGGCCAAAGCCGTGGCAGCGGGCGTCGCCGTCCCACACTTCGTATTCGTTGTTGTCGTTCCAGGTGGCGTCGATGCCCATTTCCAGCAGCTGCGCGGTGACGTTGGCCTGCCACCAGGCGATGGTGCGCGGGTGGGTGAAGTCCAGGTGCGAGCCTTCGTCGTCCCAGAACACCGAGCGCTCCGGCGCCTCGCTTTCCGAATCGCGGATGAACAGCCCCTGCTCGGCCACCTGCGCGTACTGCGGGTGGTCGTGCAGCAGGCACGGCTTGATGTTGGCGGCAAGCTTGAGGCCCGCCGCGTGGAAGGCCTCGGACAGCTGCAGCGGTTGCGGCACCTTGTCGTGGTTCCAGTGGAACACGTAGCGCTTGGCGCCAATGGAGGTGTAGCCCGAGGACAGCTGGAACGAGTCGCAGGGGATCTGGTGTTCGCGGCACAGCTCGATGAACTTCAGCAACTGCTGCTGGGCGTCGGGGGCGTCGGTGTAGTGCATCGTGGAGCCGCTGTAGCCCAGGCTCCACTTGGGCCCGAACAGGGTCTTGCCGGTGAGACGGACGAAGGCCTTGGTCACGTCCAGCACCTGCGGGCCGAGGAACAGGTAGTAGTCCAGGTCACCCGCTTCGGCCTGGTAGCGGCGGTAGGGCTGGTGGTAGTTGTCCAGCTCGTTGCCCAGGTCCAGCCAGCTGCTGCTGAGGTTGTCGTAGAACAGCCCGAAGCTGGCGCCCGGGCGGCGGGTGATGGTGAACGGGATGTGTTTGTACAGCGGGTCGGTGCTGGCGGCGTTGTAGCCCATGGCGTCGAGGTTGCGCATCTCGAAACGGCGGCCGTTGCGCTGCAGGTCACCGGCCTTCTCGCCCAGGCCGTAGTACTGATCATCGGCGTGCCGGCGCTGGTAGTGCGCCACGCCGTCGTTGGCGCCGCCCAGCAGGTAGGCACTGGTGGGCCGGTCGGCGGCCAGGGGTTGCCAGGCGCCGTCGGCGTCGCGGTGTTCCCATTCCAGCCACAACGGCTGGTGCACGGTGACACGCAGGCGCTCGGTGGCCAGGGTCAGGCCGTGCTCATGCTCGGTCAGGCTGAACGCCGGCAGGCCGAAGCCCTCCAGGCTTTCCCGCGGGCGCCCTTCCCAGGGCACGTCCTGGCCGGGGGCGATGGACCAGGTGCGGTCCAGCGCCAGCTCGCCCTGGCGCTTCACCAGCACGCGGAACATCGAGGTTTCCAGCACGTATAGGCAGAACAGATGGCGGTCGTCGACCTTCAGGGCCACGTGGTGGGGGCCACGGTGTTCCAGCGTCCAATGCTTCAAGGTTTTCATACGGCAGTCCGGGTGTCAGGTAAGGGGGTGGCGCGCGCGGTGCGGCGCTCGGCAATGAACAGCACCATGAACAGGCAACCCAGCAGGTCGAAGAAGCCCATGGCGATGAAGATGGGGTTGAAGCCGAAGGTGTCGGTGGTCAGGCCGATCACCAGCGAGAACAGGAAGCTGGCGATCCAGGCGCAGGAGCCGCGCATGCCGTTGACCGTGGCCATCTGGCTCTTGTCGAAGGTCTCGACCACCAGGGCGCTGAGCATGCACGAGATGATCTGGTGGCCGAAGCCGCCGATGGAAATCAGCGCGATGGCCACGTAGGGGTCGCGGGTCAGCGCCACGAACGCCAGGGACAGCATCAGCACCGCGCCGCTGGCGGAACTGGCCACCACCGAGTTGACCCGCGCGCAGCCGAACAGGCGCACGTACAGGCGGGTCAGGTAGCCGCTGGCGACGCTGCCAAGGTCCGCCGCCAGGAATGGCACCCAGGCGAACAGGGCGATCTGCTTGAGGTCCATGCCGCGTTCGTTGGCCAGGTACAGCGGCACCCAGAAGCTCAGTACCGCCCAGGCCGGCTCGGCCATGAACGCGGGAATGGCGATGCCGTAGAAGCGCCGGTTGCGCAGCACCGCGCGCAGGGTGGTGAGCAACGGCTGCTTGGGTTGCTCGGGCTCCAGGTCTTGCAGAATCAAGGCGCGCTCGCCGGCGCTGAGCCGGGTGTGGCGCTGGGGAGACTGGTATAGCCAGGCCCACAACAGCACCCAGGCGGCGGCCAGTACCCCGGAGAACATGAACGCGCCACGCCAGCCGAATTGCACGTGGGCCATGACGATGATCGGCGGCGCCAGCATGGCCCCCACCGAAAAGCCCACGCCGGCCCACCCCGCTGCCACCGGCCTTTCCTTGCGCGGGAACCATTCGCCCAGGGTCTTGGCCGTGGCCGGAGTGGCGGCGGCCTCGGCGCCGCCCATGAAGAAGCGCAGCACGGCCAGCTGCAACCAGCTGCCGACGCCGGCGTGCAGGATGCACACCGCCGCCCAGAGGCTGGCACAGATCATGAAACCGACCTTGAGGCCCACCACGTCGATCAGCCAGCCGCACAGGGGTTGGAAGAAGGTGTAGGCCAACTGGAACGCGCCCACCACGTAGGAATACTGCTGGGTGCTCATGCCCAGCTCGGTCTTCAGCTCCGGGGCCAGGATGCCCAGGGAGTTGCGGGTGATGTAGTTGACCGTCACCCCCAGCAGGAACAGCGCCAGCATCCACCAGCGCAGGTGCCTGAAAGTGACGCGCGCGCCGCTCGTTTTTGTCGTCATGTGACCGCTTACCCTGAATTGTTTTTATGGGGGCCGGTGGCGGTTGCGGGGTGCCACCTTGCAGACGTCATACAAGCCCGTGAGGCAAGGCTGAAGTCGCGGAGATTATGGGTAGCTTGCGGCTAGGTGATACGCGGGAGAGCCATGGACAAATCCTTTGTTCGGCGGCAGTAGTTGTCGTACAAGTTAAAGCGCAGCGGGGTGTGGCTGTCAATAGTGGCGAAATCGTGCCCGGACGCTACGCGACACCTGCGCACACCGCCCCCATAGCAGCGGCCGCCAGGCCGCGTCCGCAGGCGCCGCGCATGGCCAGGCGTATCGCGTGGCGCCGGACGCCGCCTGCGGCAGGTGCGACGGGGGTGGGTGAAATGTAAATGTTATGATATAACATTATGACATTACTCGATCAGGGCTTTTCTTGATGCACCCTTCACCGCGACGCTCTACCTCCCGCCTGCGCATGACCCCACTCGCCGCCGCCTTGCTTATCGCCTCCCCCGTCAAGGCCATCGAGCTGGAATCACAAGTCATCACCGCCAACCCGCTGGGCAACACGCAACTGGCGGCGCCCAGCACGGTGCTGGAAGGCGACAGCCTGACCCTGGCGCAAAAAGGCAGCCTGGGCGAGACGCTCAACGGCCAGCCCGGCGTGTCCTCGTCCTATTTCGGCCCGGGCGCCAGCCGGCCGATCATTCGTGGCCAGGACGGCGACCGGATCCGCCTGCTGCAGAACGGCGTGGGCGCGCTGGACGCCTCGTCGCTGTCCTATGACCATGCCGTGCCGCTGGACCCGATCAACGTCGACCGCGTGGAAATCATCCGCGGCCCGGCCGCACTGTTGTACGGCGGCAGCGCCATCGGCGGCGTGGTCAACACCTTCGACAACCGCATTCCCACCGAGGCCATCGACGGCATTCATGGCGCCGGCGAGCTGCGCTACGGCGGCGCCGACACCACCCGCAGCAGCGCCGGCAAGCTGGAAGTGGGCGACGGCACCTTCGCCCTGCACCTGGACGCCAGCGCCCGCAGCTTCAACGACCTGAGCATCCCCGGCTACGCCCACAGCGCCAGCCAGCGCGCCAGCGAGGACGCCGACGACAACGGCGGCAAGCACCACCTGGCCAACAGCGACGGCCGCCAGGACAACGGCGCCATCGGCGGCTCCTACACCTGGGACCACGGCTACGCGGGGGTGTCGTACAGCAGCTACGACAGCAACTACGGCTCGCCGGCCGAGGACGACGTGCGCATCCGCATGCAGCAGGACCACTACACCTTCGCCTCCGAGGTGCGCGACCTGGACGGCCCATTCACCTCAGTGAAGGTCAACGCCGGCTACAGCGACTACAAACACAGCGAAATCGAGGACGGCGAGGTCGGCACCACCTTCAAGAACAAGGGCTACGAAGCGCGCATCGAGGCCCGCCACCAGCCCATCGGCCCGCTGCAAGGCGTGGTCGGCGCGCAGGTCAACCGCAGCCAGTTCCAGGCCCTGGGCGAAGAAGCCTTCGTGCCGCAGACCGACACCGACGCCACCGCGCTGTTCATCCTCGAAGACTGGCAGGCCACCGACCGCCTCAAGCTGAACCTGGGCGGCCGCCTGGAGCACACCCGCGTGGCCCCCGACGCCCAGGGCAACGAACGCTTCGAGGCTGCCGACCGCAGCAGCACCTTCACCGCCGGCAGCCTGTCCTCTGGCGCGGTGTACAGCCTGACGCCGATCTGGTCGCTGGCCGCCACCCTGGCCTACACCGAACGCGCGCCCACCTTCTACGAGCTGTACGCCAACGGCGCCCACGTGGCCACCGGCACCTATGAGGTGGGCGACGCCAACCTGTCCAAGGAAAAAGCCGTGTCCAGCGACCTGGCCCTGCGCTTCGACAACGGCGTGCACAAGGGCAGCGTCGGCGTGTTCTACAGCCACTTCGCCAACTACATCGGCCTGCTGGGCACCGGGCGCACCCTCAACGACGACGGCAAGGAGGATGCCAGCGGCATCCCCGAGTACACCTACTCGGGCGTGCGCGCCCGCTTCGCCGGCGTCGAGGCCCAGGACCACTGGACCCTGGGCGAAAACGCCTACGGCAAGTGGGCGCTGGAGCTGTCCGGTGACTACACCCGCGCCACCAACCTGGACACCGGCGAAGCCCTGCCGCGCATCGCCCCGCTGCGCCTGAACAGCGGCCTGTTGTGGGAAAAAGACCGCTGGCAGGCACGCGTGGACGTCCAGCACGCCAACGCCCAGCACCACGTGCCCGCCAACGACACCAGCACCGACGGCTACACCACCCTGGGCGCCAGCGCCGGCTACCGCTTCGACATTGGCCGCAGCCAGTGGCTGGCGTTCGTGAAGGGCGAAAACCTCACCAACCAGACCGTGCGCTACGCCAGCTCGATCCTGCGCGACATCGCGCCGGCGCCGGGGCGCAGCCTTGAGGTGGGCTTGCGCACCACCTTCTAAGCCACGCGGGTGGGCAGGTTTCACTGCCCACTCTTTACGCAACATTATAACCTTTTTGGATGCAAGCATGCCGAGACAACTGAGCAGCCCCGCGCTGTCCATACTGCCCCAGGCCCTTGAGGACGACGTCAACCTGGCCATCTGGGAGCGCCAGCTACCGGTGCACATCACCACCTTTGCCGAGAGCGTGATTGCCACCGGCCTGCCCTACGCCGAGTCCCGCGCCGTGGCCGTGAACGACGACCACCCGCCGCTGCTGGCCGACCTGGCCAGCGAGTGGCGCGACGTGGAGGGCCACGCCGGCTTTGTCGCCGACGTGACCTGGCTGACCCACGCGTTCGCCTGCCTGACCGGGGCAACGCGCGTGGGCCTGCGCATACGTGCGCTGAGCAAGGCCATGTGCCCGCGCTACCACGTGGACTGGGTGTCGCTGCGCCTGATCACCACCTACGCCGGGGTGGGCAGCCAGTGGCTGGAAGAAGGCGCCATGCCCCGCGAACAGCTGGGCGACCCCACTGCCGAGCCATGCCTGCCACCGCGGCAACTGCAGGCGGGCAGCGTCGCGCTGTTCAAGGGCGAGCGTTGGGAAGGGAATGAGGGGCGCGGGATCATCCATCGCTCGCCGCCGGTGCCGGGCAACGCCGGGCGGCTGCTGATGACCCTGGATTGGCTGGGCTGAGGCCCTGGCTGCGGTAGGTTCCCAGTTGCGAAAATAGAGCGGCATCCGCCTGCATCCACTTCGCCTCGGGCTCCGTACATTCAATCACCTTCAGCCGAAGGACAAGAATCAAGGAGTTCCATCATGCTCAACTTTGCCCAACGCCTCACCACCGCCTGCTTCGCCGCGCTGTGCCTGGTGGCCGCGCCAGTGTTTGCCGCCGACACCGTCATGGTCGGCGGCGCGGCCATGTACCCGACCAAGACCATCGTCGAGAACGCCGTCAACTCCAACGACCACACCACCCTGGTGGCGGCAGTGAAAGCGGCCGGGCTGGTGGACACCCTCAACGGCAAGGGCCCGTTCACGGTGTTCGCGCCCACCAATGAAGCCTTCGCCAAACTGCCCGCCGGCACCGTGGACACCCTGGTCAAGCCGGAACACAAGGCCGACCTGACCAAGATCCTCACCTACCACGTGGTGGCCGGCACCCACACCGCCAGCCAGCTGATGGCAGACGCCAAGGCCCACGGCGGCAAGGCCGTGCTCAAGACCGTGCAAGGCGAAACCCTGACCGTCATGGCCCATGACGGCAAGCTGTGGGTCATGGACGCCAAGGGCGGCAAGGCTGCGGTGACCATCGCCGACGTGATGCAATCCAACGGCGTGATCCACGTGGTAGACACCGTGCTGATGCCCAAATAACGCCCCGTAGCAGCGGCCAAAGGCCGCGTCCGCACCTACCCCGCCGCGCGCAACGCCTGCAGACAACGCCGGTGCCGCTGCTGCGCGGCGAAGGTCACCTGGGGTACCAACCACAGGTTTTCCCCCGGCAGGCATTGCGCCAAGCGCGCCACCGCCAGCGGGCTCAACGCCCCCAACCGGGGGTAGCCACCGATGGTCTGCCGGTCATTGAGCAAGATGATCGGCTGGCCATCGGGCGGCACCTGCACCGCCCCCAACGGAATGCCTTCCGACACCAGCCCCGGGCCGTCGTAGCGCAACGGCGTGCCCGTCAGGCGCACGCCCATGCGGTCGCTGCGGGTGTCCACGGTCCAGGCCTGGTCGAACGCATCGAACAGGCTCTGGCCGCCGAAACTGCCGGCCTGGGCGCCGAGGATCAGCTCCAGCCGCGCCGGCGCGCGCAGGTCCGGGATCAGCGCCGGCGGCACCGCGCGTATCACGCTGGCCTGCCCTTCCCAGGCCAGCCGATCACCCACCTGCAACCCGCTGCCATGGCCGTCCAGGCCGCCGACGCCCTCGCGGGCAATGGTGGCGCAGCTGCCCGCCAGCAACGGCGCACGCACCCCGCCCGGCACCGCCAGGTAGGCGCGCAGGCCCAGCCGCGGGCTGGCAAAACACAGGTGCTGCCCGGCGCGCACCTTGAACGGCCGCCACACGTCCAGCAGCTGGCCGTCCAGGGTGGCGCCCAGGTCGGCGCCCGTCAGCGCCAGCCAGCCCTCACCCTCGCAGCGCAGTTGCAGGCCGCCGAGGGTGACCTCCACCACGGCGGCGTCCAGGCGGTTGCCCAACATCCAGTTGGCCCAGTGCTGGGCCAGCCAGTCCAGGGCGCCGCCCTGGGTCAGGCCCAGGTGGCGCACGCCGAAACGGCCGCCGTCCTGCACGCTGGCCTGGGGGCCAGCCTTTTCCGCGATCAGTGCAGTCATGCCTGTGCCTCCATGGGCGTGTCATCGCCACCCAGGCGAAGGAATTCGTCGCGTTGCACCGGCACAAAGCGCACCCGGTCGCCAGGGCGCAGCAGGCTGAAGCCCTCCAGGGCCGGGTCGAACAGCCGCGCCGGGCTGCGCCCCACCAGGTTCCAGCCGCCGGGCGAGACCGCCGGGTAGATGGCCGTCTGCCGCTCGGCGATGCCGACGCTACCGGCTGCCACGCGCTGGCGGGGCGTGGCCAGGCGCGGGCTGGCCAGCTGCGGGTCGACCAGGCCCATGAATCCGAACCCTGGGGCAAAGCCCAGGGCAAACACCGCGTAGGCGCGGCCGCTGTGCAGGGCAATCACCTGGTCCACCGGCAAGCCGCGCTGGCGCGCCAGGGCCTCAAGGTCGGGGCCGACGCTGGGGTGGTACCACACCGGCAGGGCCAGCTCGCGGCCGCTGTCGGCGGCGGCCGGCTCAAGGCCGGTCAGCGCCTGCTCGCACAGGGCCCGGGCCTGGGCGTCGTCCAGCTGGGTAAGGTCGTACTGCAGCATCAACGTGGTGTAGGACGGCACCAGCTCCACCAGGGCCTCGCCGAATGTCGCGCGCAGGCGCTGCGCCGCGGCCAGCAACCACGGCACGTTGGCCTCGTCGATCACCTCGAACAGGCGCAGGGTCAGGCTGTCGATGGCCGCGACTTCGATGCGCGCCTTCATGCCGGCAAGCCATCCAGCGCCTGGCGGATCTGCCGCACCGCGGCCACCGACGCCGGGTTGTCACCGTGCACGCACAGGGTATCGACGTGCAGGCGCAGGGCGCTGCCGTCACGGGTAACCAACGGCTCGCCACGGGCCAGGCCCAGGGCCTGGGCCACCACCTGGGCCGGGTCGTGGTGCACAGCGCCCGGCAGGCGCCGGCTGACCAGCTGGCCGTCGGGCTCGTAGGCACGGTCGGCGAAGGCTTCGAACCACAGCTGCAGGCCCAGTTCATCGGCCAGCGCCTGGCTGGCGCGGGTGTCGGCGGTGGCCATCAGCATCAGCGGCAGCTGCGGGTCGAAGGCGCGCACGGCACGCATCACCGCGCCCAGGCGCACCGGGTCGGCCATCATGTCGTTGTACAGCGCGCCATGAGGCTTGACGTATTGCACGCGGCTGCCCTCGGCACGGCACATGGCGTCCAGGGCACCGACCTGGTAAAGCACCAGGTCTTCGATCTCCTGCGCCGAGCAGGCCATGCTGCGCCGGCCGAAGCCCACCAGGTCGGGGTACGCCGGGTGCGCGCCGATGCGCACCTGGTGGCTCACGGCCAGGGCCACGGTGCGGCGCATGGTGCCGGGGTCGCCGGCGTGGTAACCGCAGGCGATGTTGGCGCAGTCGATCAGCGGCATCACCTCGGCGTCCAGGCCCATGGACCAGGCGCCGAAGCTTTCGCCGATATCGCAGTTGAGCAAGGGGCGTTTCATGGGGAGCACTCCGCAGGTGGCTGATGGGTAAATTGTTCACACGCCGCCCGTGCAGGGTCCAACGGATTATTCGCGGTACAGGTGATAAACAAAGTCGATCACCGCTATGATGAACGCCCGCCCGCCGGAAGCCGCCGCCATGAACCTCAAGTTCCTCGAAACCTTCATCTGGGTCGCGCGCCTGGGCAGCTTTCGGCTGGCCGCGCAGAAGCTGTTCAGCACCCAGGCGGCGGTGTCCAACCGCATCGCCGCGCTGGAGGACGAACTGGGGGTGCGCCTGTTCGAGCGCGACGCCCGCGGCGCCACCGTGACCCCGCGCGGCCAGGCCCTGCTCAGCTATGCCGAGCAGGTGCTGGACAGCACCCAGGCGCTGCGCCAGGCGGTGGACGCCGGCCACCCCGGGCGAGTGCGGGT
Organism: Pseudomonas imperatae; assembly: GCF_057128625.1. Lineage (NCBI taxonomy): Bacteria > Pseudomonadati > Pseudomonadota > Gammaproteobacteria > Pseudomonadales > Pseudomonadaceae > Pseudomonas > Pseudomonas imperatae. Next base: position 19,562 of record NZ_JBSKHP010000040.1, read on the forward strand.
GGGGGTGATGGAAAGCGTGATCCACACCTGGCTGGGGCCGTTCATCCAGCGCATCGATGCCTTGCGCCCGGCCCTGGAGCTGGACCTGCAGGCCGACACCGCGCGCAACCTGGCCGAGCAGTTGCGCCGCGGCCAGCTGGACCTGGTGCTGCAGACCGACCCGCTGCCCGACGAGGGCTTGCGCAACGCCCACCTGGCCAGCTACCCCATGGCCTGGCTGGCCCGCCCGGGCAGCGCCCACCAGGCTGACAACCTGGCGCTGCTGGCCAACCAACGACTGATCACCTTTTCCCGTCACTCGCGCCCGCACCAGGACCTGCTCGGCCTGCTGCACGCCCACGGCCTGCGTGCACCACGGTTGTGCTGCATCAACTCGGTGGCGGCCATGGAACGGCTGCTGGCCGAGGACTTCGGCATCGCCGCCCTGCCCCCGGCGCTGGTCAGCAGCGCGCTGGCCAACGGCAGCCTGCAGTGCCTGGACGTGCAACCGGCCCCGGCCGACCTTGAGATGTTCGCCAGCTGGCGCGCCGGCGTCGGCCTGGAGACCGTGGAAAGCCTGGTAGACCTGGCACGCGCGGCCGCCGCCGAACACGCCCAGGGATTGCGCCCCGGCCAGGTGCACCTGCGCTAAACAAGGGCACCACAACCACCCGCGTATCACCGACTGTCTCGTGGGAGCTGGCTTGCCAGCGAGCTTTTATGGCCCCAACAGCTCGCTGGCAAGCCAGCTCCCACAAGATCAGGACGCGGCCTGCGGCCGCTGCTACGAGTTTTGGCACGGGTATTGATTACTCACTCCGCAAGGATTGTTGAACAATCATCTCTCAGCGGAGCTTCCCGATGTCCAGACGTGCCAGCCTCACCCGTTCGCTTCTCGCCCTGTCCCTGCTTGCCGCCGCCCACGCCCAGGCCGACGAGGCTACGTTGCAGCCGCAACGCCTGAGCATCGGCTCGGACCTCACCTACCCGCCCTACACGTACCTGGCGCAAGGCAAGCCCGCCGGCTTCGACCCGGCGTTCATGACGCTGCTGGGCAGCCACCTGAACCTGCAGCCGCAGTTCGTCGACACGCGCTTCGCCAACCTGGTGATGGGCGTCAACGCGCGGCGCTTCGACCTGGTGGCCTCGGCGCTGTACGTGACGCCCGAGCGCGCCGCCCAGGTGGACTTCCTGCCCTACCTCAAGAGCGGCGCCTCGCTGATGGTGCGCAGTGACGACAGCTTCCGCCCCCAGCAGCCCCAGGACCTGTGCGGCAAGCGCGTGGCCTCGATCAAGGGCGGCTCGTGGATTCCCAAGCTGGCGGCCCTGTCGAAGGACTACTGCCAGGCCAACGGCCAGGCGCCGATCGATTCGCGTGAATTCCCCACCTCGCCGGAAGCCGCCCAGGCGCTGCTGGCCAAGGCCGTGGACGTGCAGTTCGAGGACGCCGCGGTGGCGCGCATCACCACCGACAAGCTCAAGGGCCGGGTCACCATCAGCTCCAACACGCTGATCTACCCCGTGGTCATCGGCCTGGCGGTGCGCAAGGGCAACGACGCCCTGCTGGGCGAACTGCGCCAGGGCTTCAGCGCCATGAAAGCCAGCGGCGAATACCAGACCCTGCTGACCCAGTACAACCTGGGCGAACCCAGCGCTGCCGAGATCGCCCAGGCCCTGGGCCAGAACCCGCAAGCCGCGCAGTAAACCGGAGTAATCCCCATGCAATTCGATTGGCATTACGCCGCCAGCCTGCTGGTCAACGGCGACTTCTGGAAGGCCGTGGGCACGGTGGTGCAACTGAGCCTGGAAACCTGGGTGCTGGGCATCGTGCTGGGCTTCGCCCTGGCCCTGGCCCGGCAATCGCCCAAGCGCGCGCTCAACCGCGCCGCCGCCCTGTACATCTGGTTCTTCCGCAGCCTGCCGCTGCTGGTGCTGCTGATTTTCGTCTACAACCTGCCCCAGGTGTTCCCAGCCACCAGCGTGCTGCTGTCCAACCCCTACGCCGCCGGGCTGATCGCCCTGGTGCTGAGCGAGGCTGCCTACATTGCCGAGATTCACCGTGGCGGCCTGCTGGCGGTGCACAAGGGCCAGCTGGAAGCCGGCAAGGCGCTGGGCATCCGCTACGGTGGCGTGCAGCGCCTGATCGTCATCCCGCAGGCGCTGCGGGTGGCGCTGCCGACCCTGGCCAACGAGTACATCACCATCGTCAAGCTGACCTCGCTGGTGTCGGTGATCTCGCTGTCGGAGATCCTGCTGGTGGGCCAGCAGCTCTACACGCAGAACTTCCTGGTGATGGAAACCATGCTCGCGGTGGCCTTCTACTACGTGCTGATTGTTACGGTGTTCAGCTACCTGCTGCGGCGCCTGGAGCGCTACCTGGACGTCAGCCAGCGCACGCCCCGCGCGGTGGCCGACAGCGCCGCCGGCACCGCCGTGCAACCGGCCACGCCGGTGCGCCTGGGCGAACACGCGCTGCGAGTGCGCGGCGCGCGCAAGCACTACGGCCCGCTGGAAGTGCTCAAGGGCATCGACCTGGACGTGCGCTTTGGCGAGGTGGTGTCGATCATCGGCCCTTCGGGTTCGGGCAAGACGACGCTGATACGTACGCTCAACGGCCTGGAAGGCCTGGACGCCGGCACCGTGGAGCTGTGCGGCGCGCCGTTCCTGCGTGGCAGCGGCGAGGCCGGCGGCGGCCTGGGGCCGCGGGTGCACATGACCGGCATCGTCCAGGTGGGCATGGTGTTCCAGGGCTTCAACCTGTTCCCGCACAAGACCGTGCTCGACAACGTGCTGCTCGCCCCACGCCACCACGGCCACGGCGCTGACGGCGACCTGCACGCCCTGGGCCTGGCACTGCTGAGCAAGGTGGGCCTGCGCGAGCACGCCGGCAAGTACCCGCACCAGCTGTCCGGCGGCCAGCAGCAGCGCGTGGCCATTGCCCGGGCCCTGGCCATGCGCCCGCAGGTGATGCTGTTCGACGAACCCACCTCGGCGCTGGACCCGGAGCTGGTGGGCGACGTGCTCAAGGTGATCGAAGACCTGGCCCGCGACGGCATGACCATGATCATCGTCACCCATGAAATGAAGTTCGCCTTTCAGGTCTCCGACCGCGTGGTGTTCATGGAGCGCGGGCAGATCGTGCAAACCGGGGCACCGCGCGAGCTGCTGGACAACCGCAGCGAACGCATGGGCCGCTTCCTCAAGGACGTACAGCTGGCATGAACCTTCCACTTCCCGAACACGCCAGCCAGGGCCTGTCCCTGGCCGACCAGGTGGCCCAGGAGCTGCGCGAAGACATCATCGGCGGCCGCCTGCTGTCGGGCATGGCCCTGGTCGAGGCCGACCTGGTGAACCGCTACAACGCCTCGCGCAACACCGTGCGCGAAGCCCTGCACCAACTGGGCCGCGAGGGCCTGGCTACCTACGTGCGCAACAAAGGCGTGATGGTGCGCCGCCTGGGCGTGGCCGAGGTGCGCGACCTGTTCCTGGTGCGCCGCACCCTGGAGATCCAGGCCATCCTGGGCAGCCAGCCGCTGCGCGAGTACCAGTCCGACCGCATGCTCGATGCCATCGAGGCCGCCGAGTTGGCCCGCGACCGTGAGGACTGGCAGGCGTTCGGCACCCACAGCCTGCGTTTCCACCAGCACATCGTGGGCCTGCTACGCAGCCCGCTGCTGGATGCGTTCTTCACCAACATCGCGGCGCAGATGCGCCTGGTGTTCGCCGTCGCCCCCGACGAGGCGAACTTCCAGCGCCCGTGGCTGGAGCGCGACCATGAAATCCATGACCTGCTCGCGGCCGGCCAGCGCCAGGCAGCCGCAGACAGCATGAACCGCTACCTCGACGATTCCGAGCACGCCCTGCTCGACCTGTTGAGCCACCCTACCCGTACCTGACGGAGAACCCCATGAAACCTGCCCCGCTTACCCAAGCTCCCCTCGACGCCGCGCAACGCAAGGCCATCAAGCCGGTGCTGTGTTACCCGGTCGAGACCCTGCCGCGCCCTGACATCGGCGCCTACCGCGCCTTGCGCGACGGTCTCACGCACGTCAGGACCGTGGTTGTGCCCGCCCGCGACGCCGCCACCTTCACCGTGCCGGCCGGCAGTTTTTTCCGCATTGTGTCCACCGAAGGCCCCCAGGTCGGCGACCTGAACCTGTTCAACCAGCATGACCTGACCGAGCGCTTCTACACCGGCAAGACCCGCGCCCTCAACGGCACGCACCTGGGGGTCGGCGACCAGCTGTTCTCGAGCTTCCCCACCCTGCGCCCCATGGCCACCATCACCCATGACACGCTCGACTGGTACGGTTTCGACGAGTTCGGCGGCTCGGTCCACGACGTGATCGGCACGCGCTGCGACCCTTACACCCATAACCTGCTCAGTGGCGGCGGCCAGTACCACCACTGCTGTCACTCGAACCTGACGCGCGCGCTGTCGACCTCTACCGGGCTGACCCTGCGCGACGCCGAGCCCCATGTGCATGATGTGCTGAACGTGTTCATGTGCACCGGCTTTACCCGCGACACCGGCCAGTACTTCATGAAGGCCAGCCCGGTGCAGCCTGGCGATTACCTGGAGTTCTTCGCCGAAATTGACCTGCTGGGCTGCCTGTCCGCCTGCCCGGGCGGCGACTGCTCGGCCGAGCACTCGTCGGACACGGCCAAATGCTATCCGCTGTTGGTGGAGATCTACGAAGCGGCGCAAACACCCGCAGGCTGGGTCGCGCCAAAGGTCAATGGCTACGACCGTAGCCATGGGGTGCAGGCGTAGGACGCCGCCCCGCGGCCGCTGCCTGTAGCAGCGGCCGCAGGCCGCGTCATGCCCGCAGCGCCTCAGCGGCGATGATAATGATGACGACGCTCCCACTCGCGACGGCGCTCGGCCTCACGGCGGGCCTGCTCGCGGCGCCACTGGGCACGCCGTACTTCTTCGCGATGGGAACGCCAGTGGCCGTCACGGCGGTGGTCGTCATACGCCAGCACCGCACCAGGCTGTTGGCTGGCCATGCCGAGCAGGTTCGGCCATGGGTTGGCGGCGCCTTGCACGGCGGCAGCCGGCGCCGGGGCCTGGATGGCAGGCGCAGGCATTTGCGTGGCACCGGCGGCACCCGCGGTCAGCAACGAAAGCAGGGCCGCGAGTACCATCGAAGGGCTATGGAATTTCATGGTCTGGAAATCTCTGATAAGGCAGTTGAGTCTGATGTGTCATTTTTGACACGAACCTCATCAGATAGACCGCAGGGTCAGCAAAAGTTCGCTGCAATTATGAAAAATATTAAATATTTTCAACAGGTTAGGAACTTTGCAGGGGTTACCAGAGTCTATGTAGGCTGATCCCCCCTCCCCGCTCAGCGCCGGTCCAGCACCCTGGCCAGCACGAACGTCGCCACCACCGCCAGCACCACCGCTGCCGCGATCGACGGCAACCCGCCCCACTCCAGCATGGTCAGTTCCAGCACCAGGTAAAAGCCCAGCACCCCGACACCGCCGATGGCGTTGCCGCGCACGATCTTGCTCATTTCCTGGCTACCGCCCTGGACGTGGGCGAACACCGCCAGCGGCCAGGCGATGACCGGGATCGGCGCCAGCATGCCGCTGGCGACGGGGCCCAGCCAGGTGGCGCTGGCAGTAATGGCCAGCAGCAACAGGGTGGCGGTCAGCATGCGCATCGGGATCACCCAGCGCGGCACCTGCACCAGGCGCGCCGGGGCGGCCTGGGGCTGGCCGCGGGTGACGATGATGATCGACGCCAGCAACGCCAGGGTAACCATTACCGACAGGGCCAGGCTGCCCAGGTGACTCATCAGCGCGGCCATCAGGCCGTAGGTGGCCAGGGCCGCCACGCACGCCACCGGCACGCGCGCCCGCTGGCCCACCACCACGTAACACAGGTAGGTGGCCTGCACCGCGCACAGCCCGGCCAGCGCGCCGGGAATGGCGCTCAGCGCGAAGCCGCTGCCCTGCTCCAGGGTCAGGAACAACATGATCAACGCCGAGGTCACCGGCAAGCCGGAGAGCAGGCCTGCAAGGCGAGTGCCCCAGCGGTTGCCGGCAAGGGAAATGGCGAGCATCAAGGCGGGGGTAACGCACAGTTTCAAGTAGAAGGCAGTCATGGCGGGGCTGGCAGATTCATGATTGGGAGGGCCTCCCGGCACGGGGCGCGCAGGGTTCGGCGCGCCCATGCTAATTCAATAAGGGGGCGGCAGACAGGCCATTATTGATAGTGCGGCAGGCACTTTATCAACCGCACTGATGTTTACTATCGAACCCACCGCCTGTCGGCCTGCCAACGCCGCCCCCTATAATTGCCTCCAATCTTTCCCCCCGCTTCGCCCGCCTGCTTCAGGCGGCTTTCCCCACTTGGAACCCAGTACCATGCCAAGCGCTAGCCAGGCCCCTCGCGGCCGTCCCGAACATAACCAACAGAGCGTGCTCCAGCAGTGGCTGGCGATACTCTCCGTCGCCGTGGGCGCCTTCGCCCTGGTGACCAGTGAATTCCTGCCCGTGGGCGTGCTCAACGACGTCGCCAGCGACCTGGGCATCAGCGCCGGCCATGCCGGCTTGATGGTGACTCTGCCGGGCATCATGGCCGCCCTCGCCGCCCCCCTGCTGTCGGTGGGCATCGGCGCCATGGACCGGCGCTACCTGCTGGTCGGCCTGACCCTGAACATGATCATCGCCAACGCCGTGGTGGCCTACGCCAGCGATTTCAGCCTGCTGCTGTTCGGCCGCGTGTTGCTGGGCATCAGCATCGGTGGTTTCTGGGCCACGGCCATCGCCCTCAGCGGCCGCCTGGCGCCCAAGGGCGTGGGCGTGGCCCAGGCCACCTCGATCATCATGGTCGGGGTCACCCTGGCCACCGTGCTGGGCGTACCGGTGGGCACCTGGCTCAGCGGCCTGATGGGCTGGCGCATGACCTTCCTGGTGACCGCCCTGGTGGGCGTGCCGGTGCTGTTGGCGCAGGTGTTGCTGCTGCCGCGGCTCAACCCCGACAAGGCGATTCGCGTCAGTGACCTGCCGGCGCTGTTCATCAACCCACAGGCGCGGGTTGGCCTGATTGCGGTGCTGCTGATCGGCCTGGCGCACTTTGCCGCGTACACCTACGTCGCGCCGTTCTTCAAGCAGAGCGCCGGCTTCGATGGGCCGACCATTGGCTCGCTGTTGCTGCTCTACGGCGTGGCCGGGGTGCTGGGCAACGTGTTCGCCGGCTTCGCCGCCAACCGCAGCGTGCGCCACACCCTGCTGCTGGTGGCGGTGATGATCGGCACCAGCACCGCCCTGTTCCCGCACTTCGCCACCGGCATGACCGGCGCGGCCATGCTGATCGGCCTGTGGGGCTTCGCCTTCGGTGCCTTCCCGGCCTGCGCCAGCATCTGGATGTTCGTGGTCGCGCCCAAGGACGTGGAACGCGGCATGCCGCTGTTCGTGGCGATGTTCCAGGTGATCATTGCCGTGGGCTCGTTCTTCGGCGGGCGCATCGTCGACCAGTTCGGCACCGCGATGCTGCTGAGCCTGGCCACGGCGCTGGTGGGCGCAGGCTTTGTAACGGTGCTGGTGCTGGGGCGTAGTGTCAGCAATGAGCTGGCGGTACAGCCTGGTTGATGCGGTGCCTGTGACGCGGCCTGCGGCTGCTGCTACGAGCCTGTAGCAACGGCCGCAGGCCGCGTCAGCCATCGGCCGCTGTACACACTCAAACCTATTCCGAGTCGATCAGGCTGTCGGTCTTCGCGCTGCCCTTGTCCCGCTCCACCTGGGCATCCTGGTCGGACCACGGGTTGCCGGGCGGCGGATCCCAGTCTACCGGGCGTTCGCCAGCCCCCTGTTTCGGCTCGGAACTGGCGTGCTCAAGCCCCGAGTCGTGGCCTTCGCCCGTCTCGGGCGTGTTGTCATCCGGCCCTGGATAAGCGGCTTCTGGTCCGTTGGTTGTGTTCACCATGATGATGACTCCCCTTGGGGGCGCGGGGTATCCGCGCCTATAGGTGGGAGGCTGGGGGAGCGGCGCAAGTGCCGCGGCGCCGACGGGTGGGCGGTGGGTGCCTATAGGCAACCAGCCGGTTCGCCGGCGATGCCGCCCTTGGCGAGCAATCGATCCATCGCCGGCTTCGCCTCGTTGTTGCCAGCCTGCACGGCGGCGCGGTAGCACGCCAGCGCACGCCGCACGTCGGGGGGCCCCAGGCGCCCTGACTCGAGCCCTTCGGCCAGGGAGCCCAGGGCTTGCGCATTGCCGGTCGCTGCGCCTTGCTCCAACACGGCCCGGGCTTGCGCCGGGGCGACGCAGGTGTCGGCGCCCGCCGGGTCGCCACCATCGCAGTAATACCACGCCAGCATGGCGGCCCTGTCGGGGTGCCCCTTCAGGGCCGCCAGGTAAAGCTTTTCCGTAGCGGCATAGCCCAGGTTAGGCGCCATTTCCGACATGCTCAGGCTGGCCGCGCTGTAGCTGGCATCCGGGTCACCCGAACCGGCAGCGCACACCCAGTATTCTTCCGCTGCCTGGAAAAACTCGGCCGTCAACGGGTAACGCTCAGGGCCGCCAAGCTGCCCGTAGACATCCGCCCGGGCGGCGCAGCGCTGTTCAGCCAGTGACATGCCGGCGGTGCCGGGCAACTTCAACTGCGCATCGCGTACCGACCAGTCCTCGATACCCGTGAGCACCCAGCAGCGCTCGTGGGCGAAGGTGTAGACCTTGATGTTGCCCAGGCCTGCGCGCTTGTCGGTGTAGGTGGCAGACAGGCCATCAGCCGCCAGGTTGATCGAGTCCAGCGGCGGGTGCGCGATAGCGGTCATGAGCGGAAACTTCAGCGCCCGGCTGTCCACCAACGGCTGGTAGGGCACGACGCCTGCGGCGGTAGGCACCAGGTGCAACGCGCGCACGTGGTGCTTGAGGAAAGCGGATTGCAGGCCAATGTCCGCCGAAAACGCTGGCAGAAATTGCTCGAAACGCTGGGACGGGCAGACACTGGCGACGTTTGCCTGCGCCCAACCGGCCATTGGCCAACAAAACGATAACGCCAGGGCGAGACGCCACTGCCGTGTGAAAGCTGTCATATGATTTCCCTATCCATGTCTATCCAGCCGCAGGCCCTGCCACCGGCGCTGCGCTGGCCAGCGCAGCCTTCGGCAGCGGCGACGGTCTGGGGCCGCATCAGTACCCGTGAAACTCCCTGAACAGCTGCCCCTTATGATATTCCACCCACTCCACCACGTCGAAAGGCAGGTACAGCTGCTGCCGCGCCCGGGAAATGGCGATGTACACCGCGCAGATCCGCTCGTCGAAGGCGTAGGCGTCCTTGAACTGCACCGTGGTCAGCAGCTCGGGGGTCAGCAGCACGCGGTCGAACTCCATGCCGCCGGCGTCCTGCGCCATCAACAGCACGCAGCCTTTGCCGGCCTGCACCTGCAAGCGGTTCAGGCGGGTGATGTCGGCCAGGTTGAAGCCCTTCTCCAGCGCTGACTCCACCCACAGGAAGGCTTCATCGTACTGATGGGCCTCGCGCACCTGGCGCCAGTCCAGCAGCTCGTTGAAATCCGCGTGGCCGGCCTGGTCACGGCTGTAGAACGCGGGCTTGAACAGGGTGATGGCCGTGGTCATGAACAGCTGCAGGTCGGCCTGGGCAGCCTTGTCCGGCAGGCTGAAGGCACAGTTGGCCTGCTCCAGCTGCATGGCCCAGCGCATGGTGTCCCAGCGCGAGGCCGTCAGCACCGCACAGCCGTCAGGCGGCACGAAGCCCTCGGGATAATGCTCCACTCCCACGTCAGCGTTGCGGGCGCCCTCGAAGTACACCTTGCTCTTGGCCGAGTGCCGGGAGATCAGCGGGTTGACCAGGCGCTCGACGTTGCGCCCCGAACGCACCGAATAGCTCAGGTCACTCTTGCGCACCTCGCGCGTGCGCCGCACGGTGGCCCCCTTGACCTGCTGGTACTCGTCGCCCAGGGTGATCAACACCTGCTTGCCGCGCTCGATGATCTGCAACAGCGACGCGGGAATGTCCTGGCTTTCGTCGATCAGCACATGGGTGAAGCGCGCCGGCACCACGCTGCCTGCCAGGCTGGCCCGCTTGATCATCAGCAACGTGGCGAAGTCGCCCCGCCCGGCCCACGCCGGGTTCGCGTCCAGGTAGCTCCACAGGCGACTGGCGTATTCGAGCAACACCTGGGTGTCGGTGCTGCTCAGCGCCTGCTGGAAATGCGGCAGGTGGCCGGCGCCCAGGCTGTAGTCCCTGGAGCCCGAATACCGCGCCAGCACCTTGATGCACAGGTTCAGCGTGGCCTGGGCGTCGTAGCCGCGAAAGCCCAGGATATTCAGCTCCAACGCCAGCGCCTGCCCGGTCGGCAGCCCGGCCACCTTGTTCGGCGGGCGAAACCTGGAGTGCTTGAGCAGCGCATAGGCAAAGCCTTCGAAGGTGGCCCCCGCTTTCCTGTCCCGCGGCCCGCCCATGTGGCCACGCAACACCTCGAGCTTGCCCGACGTGCGCGCCAGCACCAGGGTGGCCTCCGGGGTGAGGAACTCCAGCAGGGCCCCCAGCAGGTGGCTCTTGCCCACCCCCGCGTAGCCTTGCACATGCAAATCCTCGCCCAGGTTGGCGCGGAAGGTGCGCACCAGCTTGTCCTGGGCGTCGCTCAGCCAGCGCTCCCGGTGCCGCGCCGTCACCACCTGCTCGCGGTACGGGTTGTTCGCCTGGTGGTGGCGCACACTGAAGCAGTTGTCCCACTCGCCGCCCGGCAGCAGGTAGGCCTGCGCCGCCACCTCCTCGGCCTCGAGGAACCGCAACGGCAGCTGCTTGATGGCCTCAAGGCCGTAGTACAGCTTGCCCTGGTCGAACAGCCGCTGCGCCTCGCCCAGCAGGCCCGCCGGCTGCTTCGCCGCGGCCGCCCAGGCGATCAGCCGGGCCAGCACCTTCTCGACGCCGGCGGCGTTGAGGTCTTTTTCCGCGGCCTGGGCCAGGTTCTGGATCACCAGCACGGCCGCCAGTTCCGGGGCACTCAGGGCGGCAAGCCCGGCCGCGCCGTCGTCGGCCAGCAGGCGTGTGCAGGTCTCCTGGGTAACAGGCAGGAACAGGGGGCTGGACAGGTCAAGATGTTCGGGGTGCATGTACGCTCATTGCCAAACAGGACGGCTTGCGGCGGCATTTGTCGCCTGGCGCCTTGGGTAGGCGTGGAAGTATGCCACTTCCGTCCACGGACACTGAGGCTCTGGGGAGGAAATTATCTCGACAGAACGTTTCAACTGCGTCGCCGGCGGCAGCGTCTATGGTGTAGGGGTGACCAGGAGTAATTACCCATGACAACGCAAACACTCACGGTCAACGGCCTGCAACTGCACGTCTCGGTCCGCGGCCAGGGCGCACCGCTGCTGTTGCTCAACGGCCTGGGCGGCTTGATGCCGACCTTCGACCCGCTGCGCGACGAGCTGGCGGACTACACCACCCTCACCCTCGACGTGCCCGGCGTCGGCCAATCCCAGGCGCCCCGCTGGCCCCTGCGCCTGCCCGGCCATGCCGAAGTGATTGCCGGGATGCTCACGCAGCTGGGCCTGGAGCAGGTCGATGTGTTCGGCGTGAGTTGGGGCGGCGCCCTGGCGCAGGAGTTCGCCCTGCGCTACCCGGCCCGGGTACGCCGGCTTATCCTGGCCGCCACCTCGGCCGGCCCGGCAATGTGGGTGAAGCCAGGCGACGTGCTGGACTTTCTCGGCCGCGGCAGCAACGTCAAGGGGCAGCCAGAAAAAGGCTCGCGCAACTCACTGAAGTCGCTGCTGCACTTCGGCGTGACCAAAGGCATGCTCACCGCCAACCCCGGCGCCTACTACTACCAACTGGCCGCCCTGGCGGGCTGGACCAGCCTGCTGCGGCTGCACCGGCTGCGCCAGCCCACGCTGATTCTTGCCGGTGATCGCGACACCCTGGTCCAGCCCTACAACGCGCGCATCCTGCGGCGTGCCATTAAGGGTGCCGAAGTGCGGGTGATGGAGGACGAGGGGCATTTTTTCGTGGTGACGCGTGCAAGGGAGACGGCGGAGGTGGTGCGGGCGTTTTTGTGTCGGGAGGGGGGTGATGAGGCGTTGCGGGGTTCGGTGTTCGTCGGCGGCTGAGGCTGTCATGCGCTGGGCGGGGTCCGCGGCAACTGGACGCGAGCCTGGGAGCGGACGGGCGCGATGAACCAATTGCATTTCAATATCAAACTCTCAATAATCCGCCCGCAAATGATATAAGTTCTCTTTCGCCAGTATTTCTCAGGTAAGTCACCTCAATGTCGAACCCGCCTTCTGCGTCTGTCGAGCGCCTGTATGCTGAGCACAACGCCTGGTTGCGTCACTGGCTGGGCTGGCGCCTGGGGTCGAGTGTCGATGCGGCGGACCTGGCGCAGGACACCTTTGTGCGCCTGCTGCTGAAGCCTGTGCAGCCTGTTTTCGACAACGCACTGGCCGCTCGCGGCTATCTTCGCAAGATCGCGAATGGCATGTGCATCAACCTCTGGCAGCGACGAGAGATCGAACAGGCCTGGCTCGACACCCTGGCCGCTCAACCGGAGCGCTACGCGCCGTCGGCAGAACAGAGTGCGGCCGTGTTGCAAGCCTTGCAGGAGGTCGGGCGGATGCTGATCGAGCTCCCCGCCAAAGCCGCGCAGGCGTTTGTACTGGCGGTGGTGTGTCAAATGACTGACCGCGAAGTGGCCGCCCAGCTGGGTGTGTCCGATCGCATGGTGCGCAAGTACGTGGCGCGGGCGATGCTGGGCTGCCTGCAGCTGCAGGCGGCGTCTGAAGCCACGGCGCTCTGTGCCGAGACACCCTGCTGATGCCTGGCCAACCCGGGTTCAAGGTCATGGAGCAAGCGGCCGAGTGGTACGCCGAATTACGCTGTGGCGAAGCCGGCCCGGCGCAGCGAGCGGCTTGGCATCAATGGGTTGAGGCAGACCCAGCCCATCGGGTGGCATGGGAGGCAGTGCAATCCATCAGCCTGCGCTTCGACCCCTTGCACAAGTTGCCGGACCGCCGTCGCGCTGCCGACGATCTGTTGCTGGCGCACCAGCGGGTAAGGCGCCGCGCAGTGTTGCGTAGCCTTGGTTTACTCGCCGGCATAGGTGCCTTCTGGTCGAGCTGGCGCCTGACGCCGCTGCCCACCTGGGGTGCCAGCCTGGTCGCCGATTACCGCAGCGGCATCGGCGAGCTGAGGCACGTGCAATTGGCGGATGGCAGCGGCGTGTGGCTAAACACCACGACTGCTTTTGACATTGACTTCTCGGGCAGCCATCGCCTGGTGCACCTGCTCATGGGCGAGGTGCTGATCGAGACTGCACACGATGCCGAGCGGCCGTTTATTGTCAGGACCGCGCAAGGTCGCTTCCGCGCGTTGGGCACCGAATTCAGCGTACGGCTGCACGACCAGGCCACCGAGCTGACGGTGTTCGCGGGCGCTGTTGAAGTCAGCCGTGCCGACAGCAGTGAGAACCGGGTCGTTCAGGCGGGTCGCCGGCAGAGCGTCGCGGTGGGCCCGCTGCCACCGACTGCCCCGGCAGACCTTGCAAGGCGGGCATGGTCTGGGGGCATGTTGCTGGCCCAGGACATTCCTCTGGGCCAGGTGCTCGACGAACTGTCGAGCTATTGGTTCGGCCACATCGCCATAGATCCTGCGGTGGCGCAGTTGAATGTCTTCGGCACCCTGCCGGTGCGTGATGTCGACGCCGCGCTTTCCATCCTCGCCTCGTCCCTGCCGATCAACGTTGACCGGCGCATGCCCTGGTGGATCACCATCAGCGCCAGCAACAGCAAGCCCTGAAGATTTTTTTCAATACGGTTCCGCTTTTCAGGGCCTCGCCGGGTTTAGGAGTGAACCCAACCCATCTCATCGTCTTGAGGACAAGGAACCGATGTTTTATCGTCCCCGTTGCGCCCCCCTAGGTTTGTGCGCTTCCCTGCTGACCTTCGCCGCCTGCTCATTGCCCAGCGCCATGACCCTGGCCGCTGAAACGGCAACCCGCGAGTACGACATACCCTCCGGCCCGCTCAGCAACGTGCTGTCGCGCTTCGCCGCTGAATCAGGCATTTATCTGGTGGGCATGAGCGAGATGGCGCAGGGACGCAGCAGCCAGGGCCTGCATGGCCGCTATGACGTCAACGCCGGGCTGACGATGCTGCTGGCCAGTACCGGGCTCACGGCGCAGGTGATCGGTAACAATGAATACCGGTTGCAAGTGGCAGACGTCTCCGCCCTGGAGCTGGCTGCAACCAACATCAACGGTCGGTTGGGCTCGGTCACCGAAGGTACGGGGTCCTACACCACCGGTGCGATCACACTGGGTAAAGGTGAGCACAGCATCAAGGAGACACCGCAATCGGTGACCGTCATTACCCGCAAGCGTATGGATGACCAAAACCTCAACACCATCGATCAGGTGATGGAGCAGACGCCCGGCGTTACTGTGTCCGGCTCGCCCATGGGGGGAAAATATTTCTACTCCCGCGGTTTCAAGATGGACGCGCCGTTCCAGTTCGATGGTGTACCGCTGGACATCGGCGGCAACTACGTCCAGGCCAACAGCTTCAGCAGCGACATGGCATTCTACGATCACGTCGAATTCCTGCGAGGGGCCGCAGGCATGATGCAAGGCGCCGGCACGCCGGCCGGCGCGGTCAACCTGGTGCGCAAACGCGGCCAGGCCACACCTTCCACCACCCTCACCCTATCGGGCGGGACGTGGGACAACTACCGCACGCAGGTTGATGTGGGCGGCCCTCTCAACGCGGATGGCACCCTGCGCGGCCGTGCCATCGTGGGCGAGCAAAGCCGGCATTACTTTTACGACTACGGCAAGCGCGAGGACCAGGTGGCCTACGGCGCGCTGGACTATGACTTCAACGACGACACCACCGCGGGTATCGGCATAGCTTACGAGAAGCTGCAGGCCACTCCTTGCTTCGGCGGCCTGCCCAGCTACAGCGATGGCTCTGACATCAAGCTCAAGCGCTCGACCTGCCTGGGCGCCAGTTGGAACCACTGGGACAGTGAACGCACCACAGTCTTTGCCGACGTCAAACACCGCCTCAACGATGACTGGAGCACACGCCTTGCCGGGGTCTACTCCCACAACCTGCAGGACATGAAATACGTACAAGGCATAGGCGTCGGTACCGTCGCGCCAGGTGCGACGTCCTCCTCGATCCAGTCCATTGCCGGGCTGTTTGACTACGACTCGGTTGACTATGGTTTCGATGGCTACCTGGACGGCAAATTCCGCGCCTGGGGCCTCGAGCATGAGCTGACCCTTGGCGCCAACACCAGCTACTCCCACAGCCATGACACCTGGGCGCTGGCGTTCATGCAGCAACGCTCGGACGTGTTCAACCCCACCCACTTCGTCGAGCCCAGCGACAGCTATATCATCAACAACAGCTACCGTGGCGGCTGGCCGTACCCCAGCAAGACCACCGTCAAGCAGCAAGGGCTCTACGCCAACCTGCGCGTGAAACTCGCCCAGCCACTGACCGTGGTACTGGGCGCCCGCGTCAGCGACTGGCACTACACCAATGACAGCCACGCATATGGCGTTGCACCTGCCGACGAGCGCAGGGAAACCGGCCAAGTCACGCCCTTTGCCGGCATTCTCTTCGACCTGACGCCCAACCTGACGCTGTACGCCAGCTACGCCGACGTCTTTCAACCACAATCCTACACCGACGCCAGCGGCAAGGTGCTGGACCCCAAGACCGGCAAGAACTACGAACTGGGTATCAAGGGCGAGTGGTTCGACGGTGGGCTCAATGGCTCGATGAGCCTGTTCCGCACCTATCAGGAACACGCCGCCGTGGCGGTCAACGATGCCTCGATCTGCGCCTCCTGCTCTATCGACACTGGCAAGGTTCGCGCGCAAGGCGTCGAGATGGAACTCAACGGATCGCCCCTGGAACGTCTCCAGGTCAGCGCGGGCTACACCTACACCACCACCGAAACGTTAAGCCCAGTGCGCAGCGTGAACGTCGCGGTGAGTGATGGCACCACGTACAACACGCTCATTCCGCGTCATTCGTTGCGCCTGTGGAGCGACTACCAACTGGCCGGCGACCTGAGCCGCTGGACCCTGGGCGGCGGCGTGACTGCACAAAGCGACATCTCTCGCCTCTCCAGCACCATCAAGACCGAGCAGGCCGGCTATGCGCTGTGGAGCGCCCGGCTGCAATACCGCATCGACGACCATTGGAGCGTCGCGCTCAACGGTAACAACCTCTTCGACAAGACCTATTACGCGACCATCGGCGACCGCACTGGCGGTAACTACTACGGTGATCCGCGCAACTATATGGTGACGTTGAAAGGGAACTTCTAGACCGCGTAGGCATGCTGGCGGCAGACGCTGGCATGTCACTTGGCGAAAGGCGGCTGTGGGTTGAAAGCAACCGTCGGCGGAGGATGCTGTCGGTCAGAAGCCGCCCCTCCGTCGACGCCGGTTATCAGCCTTGCCACAGCTTGGAACCGAGGTGTTCGGTGCTGCCAACCTGGTTTTTGATAGTCTTGCCCCTTCCGCTTTCAAGGCATGAGCCGGCATGAATATCATCAGCGCAACGATGCACCAATCGAAACACGCTACGGCCCCCCACCCGGTTTTCACGCTTGACTCCATTCCACTGGACAACTGGATCAAAGGCATCGCGTATGACAGCGCGGGCAATGACATCACCGAGGGTCTGGTCCCTGCACAAGGTTGGTTGATTGACGACGACCACCTTCGATACGCATGGCAAGTGCTCGAACCCGGCGCACAAGACGGCTCGACGATCGTGCCGCTGTTGGTCTGCGCGGATGACATGGATTTGAGCTGTACGGTCGCGGTAGTGGAGCAAGTAATAAGCGGCGACATTGTCAGCTGGACGCGTTTTGGTAGAGCACTCGACACCATTTCCGGCGTGATCACCGCCGTGAACTGGAACGAGACCAATCAACGAGCCTCATTCCACAGGGGTCAATTTCAAGACGCCTTGGCAGAATTCAAAAGGTTGACTGAGTATGCGTGGGCTTGAGCATGATTCGGCGCGCTTCGGCGGTTTAGCAGGGAGACGTGCATGACGCCGGATGACAGCGAGCTTGGTGTGGAGCGAGGGGAGCCAGCTCGTCGATGGTAGGTATGAGGAAATGGGCAAGGGTTGTTGAGGCCGTTTCGGCCGATAGTGGTGACTGCGACCGGGCAGGAGCGGACGCTAGTTCCCTGACCAAGGCCTATTGCCACCGTTCAGCACTACAAACGATAATGCAACCTATTCCCACTAAGCAGCTGGATGGCTTTTGCCGTGTCTTCCCCCTCAAGCGCCATCGTCGGCAATCTCTACGTAGAACATAATTCCTGGCTTCGCACCTGGTTGCGCAGACGTAAGGCCTGCCACAGCGATGCGGCCGACCTGGCCCAGGACACGTTCGTGAAAGTGCTCAAGGCATGCAACGCCCAGGATATACGGGATCCGCGACAGTATCTGGCAACCGTGGCCAAGGGTTTGATGATTGATCTGTTCAGGCGCCGCTCCCTGGAGCGGATCTACCTGGACACCCTCGCCTGCTTGCCCCCTGCCGAAGTGCCCAGCCTCGAGGAACAGGCGATTGTATTCCAGACCCTGCTTGAAGTTGATCGGATGCTCGCCGGCCTAGGGGCTAGGGTGCGCCAGGTGTTTATCCTCTCCCAACTCGACGGCCTTACGTATAAAGAGATTGCCGAACAATTGGGTCTGTCGGTTCGCACTGTCAATTACCACATGGCCAAGGCCATGGAGCACTGCTGTTTGATGCAACTGGAACTGGACGTATGAATTCAGGGCCAAGCCGCGCACAGCGTGACGCGATCCGCGAGGCGGCGCGTTGGTACGCAGTGCTCGCCTCTGGCGAGGCCAGTGAGCAGCAGCGTTTGCAATGGCACCAGTGGCATGACGGCAATCCCGAACGACAATGGGCGTGGGAGCGGATGCAAACCGTGACTGATGCCATGGGGCAGCTACCCCGACGGGTAGCATCCTCGACACTGCTCGGCGTCGCTCAGTCCCGTCGACAGGTACTCAGTGGGCTTGCGCTGTTGTTCGGCACAGGGGCATTGGGTCGTGCAGCATGGCGCAGTGATACCCGTCGCGAGTGGATGGCCGACTACCGAAGTGCAGTGGGAGAGCGGCGCGAGATCAACCTGGCAGATGGCACACGAATGTTGCTCGACACTGACACCGCGGTAGATGTGCAGTACGACAATCAACATCGCCTGCTGACGCTACGCCGAGGAGAAATCCTGGTGACAACGGGCAGTGATCAGCAACGACGCCCCTTCATGGTCGAAACTCGCTATGGGCGGGTGCTCGCGCTGGGAACGCGTTTCGCTGTCACTGTGGATGATGTCGGCGCTAACGTGTCGGTGTTGGAAAAAGCGGTTGAGCTGACGGTCGGTGCTGCCCCGGGCATCCGGCTTGAAGCGGGCCAGCAGGTGCGATTCGGACCAAGTGGTGCTCAGCCCTTGCGTCTCAATGATGCGACGGTGGCAACGTGGGAACAGGGTCACCTGATCGCGATCGATGAGCCTCTGGCAAGCCTGATCTCCCGCCTGTCCCGATATCGCACCGGCATTCTCCAATGCGATCCGCAGATTGGCAGGATGAAGGTGTCGGGGTCGTTCCCTATCGACGACACCGACCATGCACTGGAGGCGCTGCAGAGTGCCTTCCCGGTACAGGTCGTTCGGCGCACCCGCTATTGGGTCTCGGTGGTGGCTCGCGACGGGCGCCGATAAAATTTCCGCAAGCGTTGCACTTTTCCTGCACCTGGCTCGGCCTACCCCTGGAAACGGATTAACGAGTGTTCTCGGGGAGGGAACCGTGAGCTTTACCCAACGACCGCATGCTGCCCTGGCGTTAGCCATTCACCTGGCCATTGGCACGAGCCTCGCCGGGCCGGCCAACACATTCGCTGCCTCAGCCAGCATTGATGAAAACCGTACGTACGATATCGCCGCCGGGTCATTGACCGAAAACCTGAGCCGCTTTGCCGGCGCATCAGGCGTCGCCCTGAGCTTCGAGGCAACGCTTACCCAAGGGCGCAAGTCTCCAGGGCTGAACGGTCGCTACAGCGTTGACGCAGGCTTTGCCATGTTGCTGGCAGGCAGTGGTTTGCAGGCAGTACGCCAGAGCAATGGCGTGTACTTGCTGAAAGTGACTGACAACGCTGGCGCCATGGAGCTGGGTGCGACATCGGTATCGGGGTACGCGCTGGGGGAGCTCACTGAAAATACCGGTTCCTACACCACAGGTGCCAGCGCCACGGCAACCCAGTTGAGTCTCAGCCTGCGCGAAACTCCGCAGTCGGTGAGCGTGATGACTCGCCAGCGCATGGATGACCAGCAACTCAATCGCCTGACCGACGTGCTGGAGCAGACACCCGGAATCAATGTGGCCTACAGCGGCATGGACCGCTTCGACATTTACTCCCGCGGCAGCACCATCACCAATTACCAGATCGACGGCATCACTACGCAGTCCGACAGCCAGACCCGCACCATCCCACAAACCTCGATGGACATGGTGCTCTACGACCGCATCGAAGTGCTGCGCGGCGCCAGCGGGCTCATGACCGGATCCGGCGACCCAGGTGGCCTGATCAATATGGTCCGCAAGCGACCGACCCGCGACTTTCAGGCCCATGTGCAAGCCGGTGCGGGCTCGTGGGACCTCTACCGTAGCGAGGTAGACGTCTCTGGTCCCCTTAACGCCGAAGGCAGCATTCGCGGGAGGCTAGTGGGCGCCAAGCAGACCCAGAACAGTTTCATGGACGCCTATGGCAGCGATCGAGACATTCTCTACGGCGTGATGGAGTTCGACCTGGACGATGACACCACCCTGCGTACCGGGGTCGACTACTCGAAAATTGACATCGACGGTGCCGCCGGCGTCCCCCTGGTGTACAGCAACGGCCAGCCGGCTCACTTCTCACGATCCACCAGCGTGGGCGCCCGCTGGGCCAAGGACGAGATCCAGACCTACAACTACCTGGTTGCCCTGCAGCATCGGTTCGCCAATGACTGGTCGCTGGACGTTGCGGGCAACTACATGGACATCGACCGCACCGACCTGATCGGCAACTACCTGTTCAAAGACGTAGGCGTGCTGCCTTCACTCAACCAGACCACTGGTAACGCCCGGGCCGATCGTGGACTGGCCAATGCGGACCAAACCCAGAAAGGTTTCAACCTGACTCTGCACGCTCCCTACGAGCTGTTCGGACGCGCCCATGAACTGGTCACCGGCTTCAACTACACGAGCTACGACAACACCCATAACGTGCTGAGCGATGGCATCTCCAACCTCTTCAACTTCTACACGTGGGAGAACTACCTGCCCGAGGGTACGACCTATACGCCCTCGTTCGTGATGAAGACCCATTACCAGCAGCGCGGGGTTTTCATCGCCAACCGCTTCAAGGTGACCGACGACCTGAATCTTATCCTGGGCGTACGCAACTCCGACTACAGCTACGACTACAGCCTGCGCTACTACACCGGCACGGCCGGCAGCACGTCGAGACGACGCGAAAACGGCGTAGTCACCCCCTACGCAGGCCTGGTCTACGACCTGACTCCGGAACAATCGGTGTATCTGAGCTACACCGACATTTTCCAGCCACAGAGCAACCAGGATCGCAACGGCGTAGTGCTTGACCCGGTCACGGGCCAGAACTACGAAGCCGGCTGGAAAGGCGCGTTCTTCAATGGTGCCCTCAACACCAGCGCGGCGGTGTTCGAAGTCAAGCGCGATAACCTCGCCGAACTGGATATCGGCTATACGATTCCCGGAACCAGCAATAGCGCCTACCGCGCCGTCAAAGGTGCCATCACCAAGGGTTATGAGGTGGAACTCAATGGCCAACCCGTGCAAGGCTGGAACCTAAGTAGCAGCTATACCCATGCCGAAACGCGTGACGCCCAGGGTGACCGCAACCTGACGACCATACCAGTCGACATGGTAAAGTTCTGGTCCACCTACAACGTCGGCGGGAACTGGAATGCCCTGACCCTAGGCGGTGGCGTCAACTGGAATTCCCCGACCTACGTGGCGTTCAGCGGCACAACCATCAAACAGGACGACTACGCGGTGTTCAACGCGATGGCTCGCTACCAGTTCACCGCCAAACTTTCCGCCACGCTGAACCTGAACAACCTGTTCGATAAAACTTACTTCAGTAGCATCAATGGAGCGCAAGGTTTGTATGGTAACCCCCGGAACTTCATGATCAGTACGCGATACGACTTCTGATAATGGGCGCTTTGTAGCCTGATTTCCGTTGCTGGTTCACGTCAGGCTGCAGGGCGCGCTGAATTTCTCCCGTGTATTACAGGCCCAGCGACTGGCTGCTCTCGGCCAGAAGCGGGCCTCCGATCGACACCCTGCAATCAAATCTGGTTTAGCGTCCCTGTACCCCGCAACATGGACGAATTGAGGTTTAACGGTGCGCTCCTGGAACGACTTTTATCATCAAACCGCCACACGTGCCCCCTCCGCACTGCTAGCCAAAGCACTGGCCCTGGCGCCAGAAAGGACAAGTGCTCCATGGGCCGTTGATCTGGGGTGTGGCGCGGGCAACGAGACAAGACAGTTGCTAGACGCCGGCTGGCATGTATTGGCTATCGATAAAGAGCCTGGAGCCATTGCGCTAACTACGGCGACGTGCCCAGCGGAAAAGCACGGAAGACTAACCACTGCGCTCGCCAGCTTTGAACAAATGCCACCGTTGCCGCGCTCGGGCTTGATCCATGCCGGCTTGTCACTGCCCTTCTGCCGGCCTGGCCATTTTGCATTGCTGTGGGACCACATTCGGTGTGCCCTGATACCAGGTGGCGTGTTTGTCGGCCATTTTTTCGGAGTCCGACATGGATGGTCCGCGCTAGAAAACCTCACTCTCCACACCGAGCAGGATATTCGAGGGTTCTGCGGCGGCATGGAGATCGCGCTACTACGGGAAACTGAAACGTTGATTGAAAGAGACGACGGCCCTCTCAACTGGCATCGCTTCGACCTCATCGTCAGAATGCCCGAAACCATTGCCGTAACTCGCTAAGGTGTCAGGGTTTGAGTGCCGTAGTCCTCAACGGGCTTATTCCCAAGCCACCCGCGATGCGGTCAAGTTCGGTACCGGGCAACCGCGGCGCAGCAGGCGCGGCCTGTTCGGTCGGCGGCCAGCGCAGATCTGTTTTTATCGGATCACCACCCAGCCGCGCGAGCCGAGCCTTGCGTGGAAAGACAGATCTATCCAGGCAGGCTTCACGATCGGCAGAGGATGACAGCTGACGACATCCGCCGCCGTTTGATACAGCGCGTGCTTCGCACACACGCTTGCTACTTACATCGTTAATATCAACGCAGTCCAGCGAGCCGAGCGCGCCTCCCAGTACTTGTGCAACTGAATCCGCGTGGGCCTGAGATGTGAAAATCGATGCCGACAATACCAGCGCCAGCTTCCAGTCCATGGGGTATCCCTCCTCCGCTAATACCCAGCATGATCCACGAGTGAGATTCCACTTTTATGACCACGGCCCGCGGACTACAACGGTCATTTTTTTCGGATAACTTCATCAACTGGCAAGCTGCTCACGTTGCGCGATGAATAGGTTTTTCACCGACTGGAGATTCGGAAATTGACATGGAAGTGCTTGGCGTTCTGGATAGCTTTGCTGGGGTGGGCAACGGCGAATGCTGATGCTGTCCGCGAACCGGCGTTGATAAAAGCAGCGCGGGCAGCCTGCAAAACCTTGAGCACCTTGACCGGGCCATCGTTTTTTCGCTCGAACGCTTATTTCTCCGGGCCGGACGGGATCATTGCGGTAGTGATCCAGGGCACGAAACCGGCCCCCTCCATGAAGGGGCAAGTGGGCTCCGAGTTATGCTTGTATTTTCCGCAACGAAGACAGGCTCAGATTACTGAATGGGATGAGTTGGCCAAGCCTGGCAGCAAACCACCGATTAGCAGGCCTGCAGACTTTTAGGCGTTTTGCCGGCTGTAACACCCGGTTGAGCCAATTTGCTGATCAGCAAAAGAGCCGTAAATATCATCTGGGTCATCCAGCATTTACGGTCCGCGGTTGTAGAAGAAGGAACCACGTATGCGCGAACGCAAGGCAGCGCGACTGCTCGTTATCAGCCCGTCTCGAAAAGTGCTCCTTTTCAGGTTTACCCATACCGAGGATGCTTTGGCAGGCACTAGCCACTGGGCAACCCCTGGAGGTGGCCTGGAACAAGGCGAGACATTCCACGCTGCGGCGATGCGCGAGTTGCGTGAGGAAACCGGTCTGCAAGCTTCAGTAACGGGGGAAGCAGTGGCGCACCGGCGTGTCTCGCTGCTTCTCCCCAGTGGCGAGACGGTGCTGGCCGTTGAGCAATATTTTGTCGTGCATGCCGGGGACCAGTCCCTATCCCGTTCGGAGTGGTCACCCCATGAGCGCCAGGTCATGACAGACCATTATTGGTGGTCCATTGAAGAATTGAGGTCCACCAATGAGCGGGTGTTTCCGGAAGGGCTTGTAGATATCCTCGTGCGCGCGGGCATCTGACGAGGCTGGCCTGCCGGTCAGGAGCGACTACACCCGCACGTTGAGCTGTATCAGCGTGATGTTCTTGAACACGTCATCCTCTACCAGTTCGGAAAGGCTCCCGGGAGACATTTTGAACGACACGAACGCCATGCTATCCACGGAAACCCGCTGCAACGCGCTAATCAAAAGGCTTGCCGCAAAACCGTGAGTCACGAAGACGTTGCATTCAACCTCGGCGTTCAAATCCCGGACGAAGTCGGACAGGCGCTGCGCCAGCTGCCGTCGGGTTTCCGCACCCGGGCAGATAGCATGGTCCATGCGGCCACACGGCGTTGCAGCCGAAGCTTGCATGACCGTATTGTGCAGCGCCTGGTCCATGCCTTCATGCTCGCCAAATGACATCTCTCGCAGTCGCTGGTCGTAGTTCACTTCAAGCCCCATGGCCCCGCCGAGGACTGCTGCGGTTTCTCGGCACCGCAGCAAGTCTGACGAGTAGATGGCCACGCTTTTCGCCAGGTGCGCGGAAGCGAAAAAACTTCCCAACGCATAGGCTTGCTTGATTCCTTTTGGGGTCAGACTTGAGTCAAACCAGCCCCCGACGACTTGATCGAGATGATGCTGTGCTTCTCCGTGCGTTACAACGTAGTACCGCTTCATGCGTGCGCCTCACCTTATGGTCGTCCGCTCCCTGCCGCGATATCTTGAGGGTATGTGCGTGACAGGCATGTGAACCCTTCCCTTGCTCGGCAGATACCAAGCTGCTGAGAGTTCATGCGCGGGCGTTGCGGTCACTAACGCTGAATAAGCGTTTTTGGCCAGAACCGCTGTTCGACATCAACAGCGCCAGCCACTGCAAGATGGGTACAATTCCCGCTCTTAGCCTGATGAGATGGAACTCATGGATTTGTATGTGGTGCGGCATGGAGAAACTTGGGCGAATGCCGAACAACGTTACCTGGGTTCGCTCGATCCTTCGCTTACAGCAGGAGGACGTGAACAAGCCATAGTGCTTGCTGCGAATATGCCCCCTTGAGCTGGACGCACGTGTCCCCACGTCTACGGGCGATAGAAACCGCAAGTACCCTGAACGAGAGACTTATAGTGGTGCATATTCAGCGCAGATCAATGACTCTTTACTTTCGCCGCCATCGTTCGCTGAATCATATCGACAAACGCTCTCACCAACGGGCCGCGCTCATGCTTACGGGTGAGCACAAATAGCGGCGCGGAGGCCTCGGGTTCAGCCAGCGGCCGGTAAGTCACGCCTCGCTTTGCCAAGGTCTGCGTGCACTCGGGCACCACCGCCACGCCCCGGCCCGCAGCCACCAACGCAATGATCGAGGTGATCTGCTTGCCGGTGGGCGCTGGCCGACGCGTGAGGGCGTGGCGGCGGTAGAGGTTCTCGACGATATCGTTCAGGCCCGAGCCGTAGTCCGTCGGGAACGCGATCAGCGGGTAAGCACTCAACTGCGCCAACGTCACCTGCGCCTGCCGGGCAAGGAGACTATCACTGGCGACGGCGGCTATCAGTGGCTCGTTGCCAAGACACAGGGCCTGGACGTCGGCGTCGTCGCTTGGTGGCAGCATGCTGCTTATGCCGATATCCAGGCGGCCTTCAATGATATGCGCCCATTGGGTACTGGAGGCGCCTTCCTCCAAGCTCAATTGCACGTCCGGGAATGCGCAGCAGAAAGCCTGGATGGTCTGGCTGAAAACGTCCGAGAGAGCGATGGAGCTGGCGTAGCCCACCGCCAGGTTCCCCATGGAACCTGCGGCCAGTTTACTGGTGATGGCCTGCGTCAGCTCCACCTGCTCCAGCACCGCGCGGGCGTAGGGCAGGAAATGCCGGCCCTCAGCGGTGAGGATGACGTTGCGAGAACTGCGGTCGAACAAGCGAAAACCCAGTTCAGTCTCCAGTGCCGAGATCTGCCGAGTCAACGGCGGTTGCGCGATGTGCAGGCGCGTTGCGGCACGGCCAAAGTGCAACTCATCGCTCACCATCAGAAAGTAACGCAGCCGGCGCAGGTCGATCATGCTCGTCCTTGGGTATCAATCGGTCCGAAAAGGGTATTGGATCCTTTCGTCGGTCTATCTTATAAAATTGTTCGAAAATATAACGAATGTTTTTATGAATCCTTCC
Source organism: Pseudomonas imperatae (assembly GCF_057128625.1). NCBI lineage: Bacteria > Pseudomonadati > Pseudomonadota > Gammaproteobacteria > Pseudomonadales > Pseudomonadaceae > Pseudomonas > Pseudomonas imperatae. The sequence goes on from NZ_JBSKHP010000040.1 coordinate 45,213, forward strand.
ATTCGTAGCCTTGTTCCCATGTGGATGCGCTGTGAATGGCCGCAACCTTTTACCCGCTGCACCTGCGCCCTGCCGGTGGATCGCTGTAGCCTTTGGCAACGGTGCAGTTCGACCCTGCCGTACCGGAGTACTGATGTACTGTTCCAGATGGCCCGGGTACCGCTGGAGCACCTAGCGACATTGTACCGCCAGGGTCGTCGAATCCCGCACAAGAGCACTTATTTCATGCCCAACCCGCATGGTGGAATACTCCTAGCGGCGCTGGTGTGAGGCGTCCCGCCCGGCACTAACTTGTTTATGTACTAGAAGGATCTGGATCATGGCGGTTGAAACACAAGTACCCATCCAAAGCGATACCCGACGATTACTACCGGTCGCAGTGGTGGTCTTTCTCGGCCTGATGGCCATGGGCATGCCGCTGGCGTCTGTCCCACTTTGGGTCCACGGGCAACTGGGCTACGGTATGTTGGTAGTCGGCTGTGTGATGGGCATCGAGTCTGTGGCTACCTTGCTGACCCGGCACTTTGCTGGCACTGCCGCCGACCGTCGCGGTCCTAAATGGACCGTTATGCTCGGCCTGAGTGGGAGTGCGATCTCCGGTGGTTGCTACCTGGTCGCGACGCAGCTGGTTGAAACGCCTCTGATCAGCCTTGTAGCTATTATCGCCGGGCGTATTGCTATGGGCTTCGCTCAAGGCCTGTTATTCACTGGTGGCAGTACTTGGCCGATCGGCATGTTCGGTGCCGCAAAGGCGGGCAAGGCACTGTCATGGATCGGTATCGCCATGTTCGGTGGCATTTCCGCAGGCGCCGCACTGGCCGCATTGCTAGGTGAGGTGGTGAGCTTTGCATGGGTTTCACTGGTGACCATGTTCATCCCCTTGGTGGGTTTGATCATCGCCCTGCGCACCCCTGGTGCCAGACTGGTCCATTCCGTGGAGAAATCACTGAAGATAGGAGAGCTGCTGAGCAAGATCTGGCGTCCTGGCTTAGTGTTTGCCTTGGCCACGATGGGTTATGTGACGGTATCTTCGTTCATCACTTTGACCTACGCTCAGTACCAGTGGAGCGGTGCCGGTTATGCCCTGGCCGCCTTCGGCGCTGGCTATGTGGGTGCGCGCCTATTGCTGGGTTCGCGATCGGACACTGCGGTTGGGCCTAATATGGCTTTGCTGATGTTAGTCATCGAGGCAGCAGGCCAGGCTGTGCTGTGGTCGGCACCGACACCTGGCTACGCCATTCTCGGTGCTCTACTGAGCGGCTTCGGCGTGTCAATGATCTATCCGCTGTTCGCACTGGTGGCGATTCGCAACATTCCACACCATAGCTTGGGCCTGGCCATCGGTTTTTACGACGCCTGCTTCGACATCTCCATCGGCCTAGCCGCACCGCTTGCCGGTTTGTTAGTCCGTCAGGAGGGCATGTCGGTGGTGTTCCTGATTGGTGCAGTAGCGACTCTGCTGGCGATGCTCCCAACGCTTCATGCATACGCCTATGCTGCGCGGGATGCTTACAGGCCACCGGCTACGTGTCTTTAATCGGCAGCTACCGGCCAGAAGCTGCCGATCCCCCCGACGGCTAAGGCTCAGTCACGCGCTGTAGCCGCTGCCGACAGGCTGCGCTTGCCGCTGTACGTAGGAGGTTTTCAGTGTGGTTGAAGGGCAGCGCAGCCTGCGGCAGTGGCTACAGTGCTGAGGCTGGCCATCAGAAATGGGGCGGGGGCCGCCGGTCACTACAGTCCGCTTTCGGCTAGAAGGGTAACTATTTCCTACGACTCAAAAGGATAAAGCGCATGGCGTTCACCACACTGATATTGGATGCTCCAAGCCCGCCGTTGTTATTTGAGGAAGTCGACCAATTCCTTGGTTTCGGCTTGGACGTGACGCTCAATCTTTTCTACTTAGCAGACAAAGAACTCATTCGGCAGCGCTACGGCGAGCGCATTCAATATATGCAGATCAACTGCCACGACGAGCAAGCCTTGATTGCTGCCGTGGCGCAGGCCGGGGGCTACAGTGTATTCAAGACACGGTTAAATATCCCCCTGAGTGGCGAACTGATTCGCATTGCAGCGTCTGCCGCCCTGGCATCGCCGCTTCGCGCTATCGCCCAGGCCGGTGCGGGCACCAATCACATCGACCGGCACGCCTGTGAAGAATACGGTGTGACGATACTGAACACACCAGGCTCCAACGCAACCGCTGTCGCTGAATATGTCGTGGCCCAAGCGTTGTTTTTATCCAGAGACCTGGACTACTACAACACACAAACCCAGACAGGCCATTGGGCCAAAGGTAAGTTGGCGCCTGGGCCTGAGTGGTCCGAGCTGACGCTCGGACTGGTGGGCACTGGCTGCATTGCCCAGCAGGTCGCATACAAGGCCACAGCGCTGGGGATCAAGGTCATTGCTACAGGCTCCGAGCGTTTTACGGAGCAGCTCGCCCATGGTCTTGGGCTCGAACGAAGGAAAAACCTTAAGCAATTGCTGGGCGAGGCGGATATCGTCTCGATCCACGTACCGCTCACACAACACACTAAGGGCTTGTTCACCTCCACCGAGTTCAGCCAAATGCGCCAAGGCTCGATCCTGATCAATACGGCACGTGGAGGCATCGTCGACGAGCAGCAACTGGCGGCGTTCATGCGCGAATTTCCCGGGCACATTAAAGCGGTTGCCATCGATACGTTTGCCCTGGAGAAAGACCAGTTCTGCTCGCCATTGGCAGGTGTCCCTGGCGCCCAACTGACGCCCCATATCGCGGGCAATACCACAACGGCGATCAAGACTGCTGCTCGACAGATCGTCGATAAGATCCATCTATTCAGCACCGTTGCCAACGTGCGTTAAGAGTCCAGACCGCAGGCTCACGATCTGTCTCACCAGTGTGTGCCCGTTAGGTTCGCGCGTGCATTGGTACGCAACCACGCTGAAACATCCTATGGGAGGTGCTCTGGTTCAGGATTTGGCCAGCGCCTGGGGCGGAATGCGGGCAGGCAGTGATCGACCTGTATGCACACCGTGTGGTGGGCTGGGCGTTCTCACCGAAGTCCGGTGCCGACTTGGTGATCAACGGCCTGGGCATAGCATACAAGCAACGGGGTCGACCACAGAATGTTTTATTCCACCGCGATCAGGGCAGCCAATATGATAGCCGGATTTTTCGCCAACTGCTGTGGCGCTACTGCTTTAAAAAGACCATGAGCCGGCGCGGGAATTGCCATGGCAACGCTCCGAGGAGCGTTTGTTTCGTAGCCTGAAAACGGAGTGGATACCGACAGTGGGCTACTTGACCGCGTGACTGGCCCACCAGGATATCCGTCGGTTCATGATGAAGCGGTACAACTGGCAAAGGCGGCATCAGTTCAACGATGGGTTGTCGCCTGTGGTCGCTGAGGACAAACTTAACACGGTGTCCGGGATCAGTTGATCCACTACAGCGGCATCCTTTTTCGTACAGAGCCTAGAACCTTGGTAAACCATCAACCCGACTAAACTCACCGTTGGATCTTCCGAACTTTAGCCACAGTGCAACACAATAATGCATCGCGCCGTCACGATGGGCGCTTCAAATAATCTGTGAAGCCAGCTTGCCAAACACAAATTCTCTTCTAAGCTCGAAAATAATTTCATAAAGATGTGCAAGTGTTTTCTACGCTTATGATGGATAAAATCGTACTCAGGATGAGGACGAGCCAAATGCCTGATTGGTATTTTGGCGCATTGCATGCCTCCACGCCTTGGAGTTTCTTCAAGAGGATACAGGGATGATCCGCAAGCCGTTACCGCCTTATCAGCGCGACATCTGGGTTGCCGCTGTTCAGTTCCCCGAAAGTAATCAATACACGCTCTTCTGCTACGACCGACTCGTTGGCGAAGTGGATGAACAGGCATTGCGTCACGCAATGGCATCTGTTGCCAGACGCACCGATGCCTTCCGCCTGCGCCTTGGGGAAGAAGACGGTGAGCCTTTTCAATGGCTCGCCGCCGAGTTGGATGTCTCGATTACAGCCCTTGACCTCACGCATGAATCTGATCCCGACGCTGATATCCAGGCCTGGTTGCGCAATGCTTTTGGCGTCAGTTACGCCCTAGACGGCAGCCGATTGGCTGACCTGTTCCTGCTTCGAGCAAGTGATTCAGCGTATGTCTATGTCCGGGCGCACCATGTTGTTTGCGACGCCTGGGGTTGGCAGTACTTCATTGGTCAGGTACGTGATGAATACCTGAGATTAACCAACCATGCAGTGACGGAGACGCAAATCCAAGCGACATCCTTTCTGGCTGTCATTGAGGCCGACGACTACAAGCGATCGGACCAGTACAGGCAAGATCGTTCCAACTTTTCCCAAATATTGAGTGGGATGGAGCCTGCCCTGTTCAGCCGCAAGCTGGCTGCTGGCACGCGGAGTAACACTCGTTACTCCATCACCCTAGAGCCGCCGCTGCTGGCCACTATCAAAGACCGCGGCGAGAGCGCCACTTACAGGCTGACGGCATGATTTTCACCGGTGTCGCTGATTTTTACTCAAGGGCCTATTCAAGGGTAGCACTGCATTCGCTATTGACGGAATGTGGGGTGCCGATTATCCACACCAGCTCAAACTTGTTTGCCCACTGCGCCACAGTTTTACCCAAAGATGCGGGTTGCAGTCCGCATCGAAGGGTTTTGCAAATCGCACTGACTTGCTACGAGACTAATAGCGTGACATCACACGGTTTGATAACCAAATTGTTCGAGGTTTAAATATTATGCCCCTGATAATCTATGTACTAGGCGCTGCAATCTTCGCTCTCACCACCAGCGAGTACATGGTGGCCGGTTTAATGCCAGAGCTTTCGAGCGACTTCGGTGTTTCATACGTTGCCGTGGGATATTTGGTCACGATCTATGCTGGCGCCATGGCCTTGGGGGGACCGTTGCTGACCGTCCCGTTGCTCGCTGTTCCTCGCAAGAAAGCCCTGCTGGGCTTGATTGGTCTTTTTGTGGTTGGGCAGATTATAGGCGCGCTGGCGCCGGGCTACGAGATCATGGTAGTCGCACGGCTCGTCACGGCAATTTCAGCTGCGGCATTTTTTGGTGTCGCCCTGACAGCGTGTTCGGAATTGGTGCAGAGCCATTTATTTGGGCGTGCCTCCTCAATGGTCTTGGGGGGCCTGATGGTGGGGACCGTCCTAGGATTACCGGCAGCAACGCTGGTTGGCGACTGGTTCGGCTGGCGTATCAGTTTCTTGGCGGTAGCTGTTGTAGCCATGCTAGTCGGGTTGCTGGTGATAAAACTAATGCCACCGCTTCCTGTGCCTCCTAACGTTTCGTCACTGCGTTCAGAGCTGGCTGTGTTCAAAAACAGCAAACTGTGGGAAGTCTACGCCACTAGCCTGTTGCTAATCGGTGCAACCTTTGCGGGCTTCACCTATTTCGTGCCGATCTTGACAGAAGTTAGCGGTTTTTCGGCGGTAACCGTTCCCGCACTACTGGTGGTCTACGGTCTTGCAACGCTGGTAGGCAACAATATCGTGGGCAGATTGGCCGACCGTCATACCATCAGTGTCATCGCGTACGGGTTAGTGGCAGCAATTGCCGCAATGGTAATCTTTGCTTTGTTCGGCCAAATTAAAGCCGTCGCCATCGTGGCGCTGGTGGTAATCGGTCTGACCGGTGTTTCGATGAACCCAGCCCTAATTACCCGAGGAGCACGTGTTGGACATAACAATATGCTGGCCAACTCCGTACATACGGCATGCATCATGCTCGGTGTTATGACGGGCTCGTGGATCGGCGGCTGGGGTACTGCAACTGGCTTGGGACTACAAGGGGCGCTTTGGGTTGGCGCTGGCCTAGGTGTACTGGCACTATTTTCGCTCCTACCGGAACTTAGGACACGTGCCTCTCAATCATTTGCGCGCTAGAGGCCATCTGAGGCGATTTGCTTGGCCAGTAATCAAATGCTTCCAGATCCTTCTCGGATCGTAACCGTCCGGGCATCACACCTTTCCTGAAGCTTGAGGTGAAAGTGTCCTAAAATATGCGGACGGCGTCGCCTTTATTGGCTAGGATCGTGAGTGTAGACGGCGGACGTGCACAGCGATTAGGCATAACGGATACGCACGCCAACGGTCCCACATCAGGGCCTTCTGCGTGTCGGTGTAGTAGATCCGAGGCCGCTGCTTCATAAGAAACACTCCTCTTACTGGGTTACCTTTAGACCGTTGCGTCCACCGGTTGAATCCACAGTCGAAAGCAGACGATCATGACTGACCACAACCCATTGCTGTCCTTAGCATCGAGCGGCAGTCGGCCAGGATCGCCAATACGGTCAATTCCACGCATCTGTCTGCTGGACTGTCGGTTCTTGTCAGATCACTATTTCCTGTCAAAAGCGTCAAGCCTGGTAAGCTGGGCGGATAGCGCCCAAAGGCGTTCAGCTTGTTCAGGGTCTGTGGCATAGGGCCGGACGCCGACAAAGGATGGTGGTTCGTTTTCGTTTAACGATGCGATCTCACAGTCCTCGCAATACAAACCTCCCATTTCAGTTAGCTGCGGAGCTGTTGCGGCCCAAACTTGGGTGGCCGCGCCCTGCTGTGTTGTCTTAAAAGTAGGATCAGCAAGGTTGCCGCTCGCGTCCAGCCAGCCGGCGGCAACCATTTCGTCCAAAGGCAAATGGCGTTGGAGCGGTGTGAGAATTTTACCGGGATGAAGGGAGAAAGCACGGACACCTTCGTGCTGACCAAGCCGATCAAGGTGGACGGCAAACAACGCATTGGCCGTCTTCGACTGACCATAGGCCAACCACTTATCGTAGCCCTGTGTGAAGTGCACATCCTTCCAGCGAATATCTGATTGCTGATGCCCTGCCGATGACACCATGACCACCCTTGCACCACCCTTGAGCGCAGGCCAGAGCAGATTTACGAGTGCGTAATGCCCCAGATGATTGGTGGCAAACTGTGCCTCCCAGCCTGCCCCTACGCGGGTTTCCGGGCAAGCCATGACTCCTGCGCTGCCTATCAGGATGTCGATGTGCCGATTACTGGCCAGGAAACGCTGTGCAAAGTCATGCACGCTGGCCAGGTCGGAAAGATCCAGTTGCTCGATTTCAACATTCGAAATTCCGCTGGTGTTTGCGCGCGCAGTTTTAACATCACGTGCCGCAACAACGACACGCGCGCCTGCATCACTCAGTGCCTTTGTCGTCTCTAGGCCCAGGCCCGAATGCCCCCCAGTCACTATAGCGGTGATGTTGGTCAGATAGTGCCCTTCGAGTACCGCTGCTGCGGTGGTTGCCGCTCCAAACCCCGATTGGATGGGAGACTGTTTGCTGGTCATGGCGTGTCCTTGATATCTGGCAAGCGATAGGGGAAAACATCCACGGCGACCATTGTCTAGGTTAGGCTTAGGACTTTGAATGCACCAAAGTCCAACTATCTGTCGAGATCGTCCTACATCCATGGATCCCCTCTCCGAAGCCCTCTCTCTTTTGAACACCCACAGCTCTCTTTTTGCAGGTCTGAAGGCGGGCGGCGACTGGGCTATCGACTTCCCGCCGCCCGATGGCGTCAAATTCAATGCGATCGTCGAAGGGACTTGTTGGCTAGTGGTGGAAGGCTTGGGGCAACCGATCCAGTTGACAGCTGGAGATTGCTTTCTTTTGCCACGCAAGCGGGCATTTTCCCTTCGCAGCGACTTGTCATTTCCGGCCATCCACTCAGAGGCGATCTATCGCCACGCTGTCAATGGCATTGCCAGCTGTGGTACGGCTGATGCGTTTTTCTTGATCGGAGGTCGTTTTGACTTCGGTGAGGAAGCTAGCCTGCTATTTGAAGGATTGCCCGCCGTTGCCGTCATCAAAAGTGGTACGGATCAAGCTTCCGTGCTGAATTGGGCCCTTCGGCGTATGGCTCACGAGCTTACCAATCCCTCGCTTGGGAACTCCATCATCGTTCAGCACCTCGGCCACATCATGCTGGTGCAGGTGTTACGAATGTATTCGACTCAGGAAGTAAATAACGTCCCGGGTTGGTTGGTTGCCATATCTGATCCGCGTATAGGGGTAACCATTCAAGCCATTCATGCCGATCCCGCACGCTCTTGGACGGTTGAAAACCTTGCCGAAATTGCGGGTGTTTCCCGGTCGACCTTCGCACTGCGATTCAAGGAAAAGTCCGGTACCACTCCATTGGAGTACGTCTTGCGCTGGCGCATGCAGTTAGCTGCAAAATTTTTAAAAACGAACAATCAGGTTACTATTTCGTCTATCGCACAGAAGCTAGGCTATGACTCCGATAGTGCGTTTAGCCATGCGTTCAAGCGCGTGATGGGTTGTTCCCCTCGTGAATACAGGGCGCGAGCAGTTTCCATATCTTGGCCTGGAGCACGGCCAGCCTTGGTAAAGAAGCCTCGGGTACTTGGATAGAGGGATAGCTTCTGGCCGATATCTGCCGGTTCGTAAACCTGCCTAAAGATCAATGCCTCCGCCCCTGGCTAAATTCGCGAAGCGGTCTGCATCCAACCGAACCCGCTATGCGGAATTGGCCCAGAGGCGGCTACCGAACCAACGAGGCCTGTCTCTAAGGGCTGCAATCGGCCCAGAGTGTGTAAAAACACTTTCAAGTTGCTGGTGAGTTAGCCCATGGCTTCTGGTCGTTGCGATATT
>NZ_JBSKHP010000041.1:0-36411 GCF_057128625.1 Pseudomonas imperatae
GCTCAATGCAACGCTTGGCCGGGTCGGTGGCGGGTCTGGGGCGGCCGGCGCGGGCGGCGCTGCGCGATCTAAGGGCGGCGGTGCTGCTGCAGGTGCTCGCGCGGCTCGCACAGGGCGTCTCGCGCGCCTGGCGGCTGCAGGCGGAAAGGTCATGGCGCCGGTTGCTGCGGTGCTGGGGGCTGCCGGGCTTGCCGGTGGGGCTTTTGGATCGGTGCAGGGCGCGTTATCTACCGTGCCAATGCCTGGTAGCGCTGCTCCTCCTGCAGCGGGCCAGGCTCCTCGAGTTCCGCCAAAGCTGACGCTAGTTCCGCCCGGGCTCGCTCCATCGCCCTTGGCGCCGGCTGCAGCGGGCCAGGCTCCTCGAGTTCCGCCAAAGCTGACACTGGTTCCGTCCGGGCCTATTCCGTCGTCACTGGCGCCGGCTGCAGCGGCAATAGCTCCTGGGGCTCCTCGGCTAGCGCTTCCATCTGCTGCAGGTGCTGGTGGTGCTGCAGGTGCCGCCGCTGCGGCTGCAGGCGTTTCCAAGGCTCCTGGCATGCTGGGGAAGGCGGCGGCCTCGGCGGCGCCAGTTGGCAAGCTGGCTGGCAGACTGGCGACGCCTTTGATGCTGGTCTCGGGCGCCGTTACGGCTGCCGAGGGTCTGGCCGAGGGCAATACGGAGAAGGTGGGCGGTGCGGTGGGTGGAATGGGTGGCGCGCTTGCGGGCGCGAGCATGGGCGCTGCCATCGGCACGGCCATTCTCCCGGGCATCGGCACGGCTGTTGGTGGAGCCGTTGGGGGGCTTGCGGGTAGCGGGATTGGTGAATGGATTGGTGAGCGTCTCGGTAGTCTGTTCGACAAGCTTAAATCGCCTGATGCGACGGCTAAGGAGGTGGCCGCGTCGGCGCCTGACAAGAAGCCGAGCGAGACGGTTTTTGCGCCGGTTATTCACCTGACGCCTACCGGCCTTCCTGCATATGACCAGCAACTCATTGACCAAATCATGGCGCGCCTGAAAGCCGAGCTCCTGGGCGCCCCGAATATGGGCGGCGGGCAGTTGGCCGAGCGGCGCAGTGCATCTCTATCTGACGGGAGTAGTTGACGATGCCCCAGCAAATGGCCATCGGGGATTTCGTGTTCGGCCTGGGGAGTGGCTTCCCCTATGAGACCTTGAGTCGTAAGACGTCGGGGGGCTGGTCGAATATGGACATCATTGCAAGCAAGCCCTTTTCGCAGAATACCGGCCAGGACCTCGAGACGCTGCGCCTGTCGGGAAAAACCCAGTGGGGCGCAGGCATGGACAAGCTCGACGCTTTGCGCGCCATGGCGAACGCTAGGGCGCCATATGTGATGGTTGACGGAATAGGGCGGGTTTGGGGTCGATGGAAAATGATGGGCGTTCAGGAGGAGCAGCGCCGCGTCATCGATGACGGCACGGCGACGCTTATCGAGTGGACGCTCGAGCTCGAGGAGTTCGTCAATGCGTAGCGTGAGAACCATCGCGGGAGATACCGCGAATCTGGTGCTTTATCGCGAGCTTGGTCGTTCGGACGACGAGGCCGAAGAGGCATTTTGGCTGCTCAACAAGGGGCTGGCCGATCATGGGCCAGCGCTGCCTGGTGGCCTGCGCGTGTTTCTTCCGGAGCTCGAGGAGCGGGCGACCGTCTCGGCGCCGATCAGTGCATGGGATTGAGGTGAGTTATGGCGATTGGATTTACGCCGGCCGTGGAGGTGACCGGGGCCAATGCGGCCCTTATCAACTCTCGGCTGATTGATTGGGAGCATGTCGACGCCGCTGGCGTTGAGTCGGATCAGATCAAGCTTACGATTGACATCAATGGCCTCGAGGGCCTGCCAAGTGTCGATGGAAAAATCGGTCTGCGGCGCGGCTACAAGGAGACTGGTTTGTTCGACGTGGGCGAGTTCATCGTCACGCGCACTACGCCAAACCTTTACCCTCCCCAGCTGCGGATTGTGGCCACGGCGGCGCCGTTCAAGGTCGCCGACGAGACCAAGTTCAAGGAGCGCCGCTCGGCGAGCTACGGGCCTACGACGCTGGGCGAGATCTTTCGAGAGCTGGCCGGGCGCCACGGGTTTTCCCCGCGCATCGCGCCGGAGCTCGATGCCATGGTGGTCGATCATGTCGATCAGTCCAATGAGACCGACATGGGTTTCCTCACGCGGATCGCGAAGAAATACGACGCGGTTACCAAGCCGATCAATGAGCTGTATGTGATGGGTCGCCGAGGTCAACTCAAGTCGTTGAGCGGCAAGACGCTGCCTGTGCAAACTCTCTCGGTGACCAACAACAATCGCCCGGGGGAGAGCTCGTTTATCAATGCCTCCCTGGACGAGGACAGCCGGGTCAAGTTCAAGGGCTGCAAAACTGTTTGGTGGGACGGTGCCTCGGGTAAGGAGTGTATCGTCGAGACCGGCCAGGAGCCTTTTAAGCGGGAGCGCCAACGCTACCAGAACGAGGCTGAGGCAAAGGCGGCGGGAGAGGGCGCTCTGCGCAAGGCCAAGCGCGAGGCGGCTCGCTTGCGTATCGATGCGCCTGGCAATCCAGCGTTCGCGGCCGAGGGCTTGATCGAGCTCGATGGTAGCTGGCCAAGCTATGTGCGGGGTCAGTGGTCAATAGACAAGGTGACAGAGAGCGGTAGCCGGCAGCAGGGATACCGATGCGTTATCGAGGCGACCTACCCCAGTGCGTAATAAAAAAGCCCCACTGCCTCGCGGCGGTGGGGCCTTTTTTCGTTTCTGGCGTCCGGGCTTATCGCTCGAACACGCTGGCGGGCATGGCGGGCGGCTTGGCCAGGTCCTGCACGAGGGCTGGCAGCCCCTCTCGGTCCGATACCATGCTCAGGCGGTCAATGACTTTGAGCGCGTTGCCGTTGGCCGCGACCCAAGAGTCGTCGCGCTCGAGCCAGGCGCTAGCAGGTGCGCCGTTCTTGTAGCGGCAGGCGCCCCATTTGCGGCCGTCTATCTTGACGATTGAGCAGTCGACTTGCAGGCCGGCGCGGTCGTGTGCGCGATCGAGGGCGTTGGCGTCCTTGTTGCGCAGGTCATTGATGCCCAGGGCGACTAAGAGGGCGACTGCGGCGCCGATGGCGAGGGGCTTTGCTTTCATGCTGCGCGGATCTCCATTTCGTGAGGCGCGCAGGGTAACAAAAAGCCCGCCGAATGGGCGGGCTTGTGGATCTGTCTACACGTTGCGTTACTGGGCCAGTGGGCGCCGCACGGCGGCGAGCATATGTGCTGTTTCGTTGAGGATCTCGACGGTGCCGAGAACGTGCGAGAGCTCGCCACCAATCCCGCGCATGGGCATAGAGAGCATGACGAGGCGGCCTAGCAGCCCGCGCAGACTATGCTCGTCCATCTCGCCGCAAAGCTCGTCGACGAAGTCCGTGACCTCGTCCCAAAGATCGTCGCCGGCCTCCTCACGGGCGCCAAACTTTTCAGGGTAGGCCGCGACGATTAGCTCATAGAGCTCGAGGTCGCTGAGGCGCTGGGATTTGCTGAGATCGTGAGCGGTCATTGCTGGGTTCCTTCCTGTTTGGCTTTGGCGTTTTTGTAGAGTCTGTAGAGGACGATTACCGCGAAGCAAATCGCGCCGAACATCATGCCGAGGATGCTCTCGGCCTCGCTCGAGGACGGGCGGCTCATCGGCGTCCCCTCGTGCTGCGACCCATGGGGGCGGATTTGATCTCGCGCTCGAGCCAGGCGAGCAGCTCGCCTTGCGTGTGCGCAGTGCCAATTTTCGGCATGCGCGACGGTATGGCTAGGATGTAGTCGGCCAAGTTTCGAAACTCGGCGTTGCAGCTCGCGAGCTGGTGGTCCTTGAGTGCGTTGTCGACGCTCGCGGCGCGCAGCTGCTCGAGCACCGGGCTCATAAGGTCGGCGACCTTGGAGGCGATCTCGGCCGCACGCGGGTTAACTGGAGTCACTCGCTCGAGGTAGTGGTCGATCATGTCGATGTCGCGGAAGTCTTCGCCGAGCCAGGTGGCCAGCTCTTGGGCGAAGTCCTCGATTATTTCGGCGTTTGTGCTCATTTTGCTGGCTCCCCCAAAGCTTTCTTGAGTCCCTCGGCGATGCAGGGGGAGGCGATTTCTCCGGCGAACTGGTCGACCAACTTCCTGTAGTCGGGGCGGTTGATCTGGCTTAGGGGCAAAGCGAGCAGCATGGTATAGTCCGTGGCGGACATAGTGTCACCTCTCTAGGGTTTTACTTTGTTCAGCCCAGGAGCGGTTGCCGCCGCGCCTGGGCATCTCCTTTCTGCTGTCGCGATTAATCGAGGCAGCCAAGGTTCTCCAGTCGGCGGGTAAGTTCCTGCAGGTCTGGTATTTCCTGCCGCCCTTCGCCCGCCGCGTACTTCTTGAAAAGGTCATCCATGGCTTCCATGAGCAGGGCTTTGTGTGTCGCCCTGCTCGGCGCCAAGTTGGTGATTTCGTTGAGCCCCTGCTGATAAACGGCAGGGCCAAGGAAATAGATGCGCTCGTTCTTTTCCTCGTTAAGGGCCTTTGTCGCACGGATGTCCCCGGCGCGTTTCTCGGCCGGAGGCGGCATACTGATTGCGCCTTTTTTCATCCCAAGATCTCCAAAATTTCGCGGGCGATCGCTTCGATTTCGAGGCGCGCCTCATTGTCTGGTGGTAGGTCCATAACGCTTTTTCCTGTGCTGGCCACCTCGGTAAATGCGACCCGTATGTGTGTTCGGCTTTCCATCAATGGGAGCTCGTAGCTCTCGAGCGACTCGGCCACGTCGCGGGCCATCACGGTATTCACAATCGCTTGGGAGACGAGAATCCGGGCCTCTGGCGTTCCGTCTGTTAGCGCCTGGCGCTCCCGCACAAGTCCGGCAGTATTGATGCCAGCCCATACGTCAAAGCCGCTCGGGCGGACTGGGATGATGACGAGCTCGCTGACCTTGATCGCGTCAACTGTTACCGCGTCGGTGATCGGCTGGCCATCAATGATGACGTAGTCGAAGCCGTGCGAAACGCTGCGCAGGTCGCGCTGCAGCTTCTTCATCACGATGACGGCAATCTCGCCTGGGCCGTTGTTCTCGTGGATGAAGCTAGACCATGTCGAGGCCGAGGCTTGCGGGTCGTGGTCGACGATTAGAACGCGCTTTCCCTGTCGGGCAAGGTAAGAGGCGACATTAGTTGCGCCGGTCGACTTGCCAGCGCCTCCTTTCTCGCAAAGAAATGCAAAAACTCTTGCTGCCATGATGGTGCTCCTCAATGAGTACGCCGTGATTTTATGTGCAAAAACGCAAAAGCGCAAATACGTTTTTACGTCTTTATTGATGGCGGCCGCACCGCACCCTAATAAACAATGCCTGCCGATAGGCAGGCGTCCTTTCTCGCTCCTTTCCTTTTCCCCGTAAATAGGGCTCTGCAGCCCTGTAGCGCGCTCAGCTGGGCGATGGTGGTCCTTACGTGTATGGGCTTTCCCTTGGGGCCTCGTTGGCTCCTCTGCCGCCTGACTGGGTGCTGTCCCTCATTTTTGATTGGTGCCAGTCCAAGGCCATGACTAATAGGAGGGCTAGTTGTGTATGTATCGCATCCATGCACTAAAAACCCTCCTACACATACATATCCACCCCTGTATTATCATACACTCCAAGCCCTACTAATGGGAGGGCCTAGTGTGTATGCACATTTCCGCATTCTATACTGTATAGAATGCGGAAATGTGCATACACACTAAGCCCTCTCTACCAGTGACATACACTATGAGAGAGGGCTAAATGTGTATGTTGCGGTAGAGAGGGCTTGATGTGTATGTCTTGACTGTTGTATAATTGCTGCTAGGGTTATTAGTGTATGCACTTGGAGGTGGGATATGGTCACAGCAAAGAGCATCGAGGAGGCACGCACGCCGCTCGAGTATCCGGAATCGGGCTACGGCAATTACGGCGGGCAAGTCCGTCAAAAGGTCGTCCTGGGCGACATCATCAAATGGATGATTGAGGAGGTCGAAAGGATCGACAACGACGAGAGCACCAGTCGCGCCGATAAAACCCAGCGCATCGCGCGCCTTGCCAAGCGAATCAAAACGAAGCTTTACGAGGACGGCCGCAAGGCGCCCGAGGACAAGCTCAAGGCCTCGAGCTATCGCCGCTACCTGACCAGGCTGCGCAACGCGGTACAGGCCCAAAACTGGCGGCACCATGCGATAGAGGAGACCTGTCGACGGATGGCCAAGCGTCACCCGGAGTACACGCCCGAGCTGCATTCCATGGCGGAAATGACGGACATCGTCCCCCTGCGCCTGGCCTATAAGGCCCTCAAGGACAAGATCAAGCGCGACGGCAACGAGGCGGCTTATCTCGACGTGAAAGCGATGAAGATCGACCACGAGATCATGCGCCACTTGAACCTACCATCGGTTACCCGCGACCAGATGGCCGACCATGCAGCCACGATCCTCGAGGAGAAGGCCCTCAACACGATCGACATCGGCTATCACTGGTACGTGGCCACCGCTGCCGAGATGCTCTCCTCGAGCACTTTCTCGCACCTCGCCTTAGGCGTGGCCATGGCCACCGGGCGCCGGGCCTTCGAGGTCCTGACTCAGGGCCGGTTTAAGAAGGTCGGCGAATTCGAGCTCGAGTTCAGCGGCCAGGCGAAACAGCGCCTTGGCGTCGACTACGGCTCGAGCTATCGCATCTATACCCTCGTCGCGGCCGACGTGGTGCTCTCCGCGATCGAGCGCCTGCGGTCACTGCCGGAGGGCGCCAGCCTGCAGGGCATGGATGCGACCGAGGTGAACCGCCGCACCGCGAAGACGCTCAACGTGCTCGCGAAACGGACCTTTAACGATGAGAGCCGGGTTTTCAAGGATACCCGCGCGATCTGGGCGCGAATCATGTTCGAGACCCATTTCAAACACGACGCCCGCTGGGCGAAAAAGAGCGCCGAGGTGTTCTGGCGCGAGATGCTCGGGCATGAGGATCTCGAGACCCAGGAAAGCTATAAGCAGTTCAAAATTCACTATGAGGACGAGCAGCCAAAGGCCGCCGCTCACAAGTTCGCGAGCCGCCTCGAGGGACTGAAAACCTTAGACGAGCACCCGAAAATCAAAGGCCGGGCGGGCCTCGAGCGAATCCATGAATGGGTTAAATCGGCGATCGAGGCGGATCCCCTCGCCAAGATCAATCAAAGGGCTATCTCGGTCAACGTCGGCAGCTACCGGCCAAACATCAAAGAATACTTGGAGATCGCAGCGGATGCCCTGGGAGTACCGGCGCACGCCGCAAACGCGGTCGCCGAAGTTCCCGCCGTGGTGGCCAAGGCGAAGCCGCACATGACATCGCACAAGACGGACGACGGTGAGTGGGTTGCAGTGGCCAGCGTTAACGGGGTTGAGGTCGCGACTCACAAGAGTCCGGACCGCATGACAGCATTGCGGGAGGCCTTTAGCCTCGCTGAGAAGGCCTAAGGGTTACCACCGCTGCCCCTCCATGGGCTGGCGCTGTAGGCGAAACCGCTGACGGTCCCGGCCCTACTTCTATGCAGGCGCTCTCGAAATCACCCTCCTCCTCGAGGATCGATAGCGTCCGCATCACTTCATCTCGTATCAAACTATTCACCTCCATGACCTGGCCGAGCTGGGCGTCTGGCCCAACCTGCAAGATCATGCCGAGTAGAGCGTCAATCCTTCGCAAGGCCGTTGTAGCCCCGTCGATTTTGTCCAACTGGTGCATGCTGCTAAGTCCCTCCTGTGACTAATGGCTTTTTGATGCCTGTATGCTCGTACAGTTTAAACCCCTTGCTTCGATCCGAGTAGCCGTATGGTGACGAGCTGTCATAAAGGCCAGTCGCCACCAGTAACGCGGGCTACTTATCCCGACGAATGGTCACCACCCATCAGGCCTCGACCGACGCGAGCGCACGGTCTGCGTGCTGCAGGATGAACCGGATCATGGTGCCATCAGCCCCCTCCCTGGCGAACCCGTTGGCGATCTCTGGCCTCAGGGCCTCAATCAATTGTGACAAGGAATTACCGAGGGGATCGAAGGCAGAGCGGGCGGCGGCGTAGATGCGTTCGCGGATCTGCAGCGAGGGATACTTTTCATCTGGTGCTATATCAACACTCTGCAAAGTATCCCCCGCATCGAGGATAACGGCCGATTCGACGGTTTCAACCGCGAGGCGGGGCTCGTGCGGGCACGGGTGCTCGTGCGTGGCCAGGGAGTGAACGCCAGCAGCGGCGCGGTTTTTGACGTAACCCGTGATGAAGGACCAGTGCTCGGGGTTGATGCAGTAGAGGTGCTGGCCACGGCTCTTGCGTTTCGAAACGTCGAGGCCGAGGCGGCGCAGGATCGATTGCACGACGGTAGTCGCGCAGCAGCGCTTGGCGCCGAACTTGACCAGTTTGCCCAGGCGCAGAGCGTTGTACATTTCCGCCGAGGCCTGGGTCGCGGTGATCTTGGCCAGCACCTGGCGGCAGGCTGCCGAGGTGAACTCACCCTCTCCGGTCATTGGGTCAACGCCGAGGATCTCGAAGACATCGCGCAGGAAGGCCCTGACAGGCGTTTTAAAGCGTGTTTTGGTTAAGGTTACCTTTGACTTGCGCTGCGCCTTATCGAAGGCGAGAGCCTGTGCCTCGTCGGCCTGGAGCAGCTCAAGGGCTACCACCTTCGAGATCCCGCCGTCGTCATAGAAAGCGACGTCGTCGGCGCGGATGGTTTCAACGCCGAACTGGTGCTCGATCTGGAAGCGGTCAACGCGGGCCGATTCGGCCTCGCTGCGGATCTCCATGCGGTTCAACCGGGCGAACTCCTCCTCGGTCGGCGTGGTGACGCTTTCGATCAATTCGAGGCGCTGGGCGAATACCAGCTCGCCAGCGCGCTTGCGGTTGGTGCGGGACAGCTTTGCGAGCAGCGCGTCGCCATCCATGCGGGAGACCTGATAGCCATCGGCGTAGAGCATCAGCAGCAGGTTATTCGCAAAATTGTTCTTAGCTCGGTTCTCGTTGGTGACGCACGAGAGGTAGAGCTCATCGAACGCGGTTTTTTTGCGGCGTAGCAGGATCTCGTCCGTGGTTTCCTCGAACGAGCAGGCGACCTCATCTGCCGCCACAAGGCCGCGATAGATCGCCTCGCGGTCGGTATCGCGCTGCACGTTGCTGTGCCCAATGCCGATCAGGTAGCTACGCGCGGTACGGTCGCGGCGAAGCATTTGCACGGCGTCACTTGGGCCTACGGTGTTGCCGCTGAAAAGGCCGATATGGTGCTCGAAATGTGGGCGAGTCATCGACACGCCGGAGCTGATCGCGGGCGAGTAGATCAGCACGTCATAGTTGACGGCCTCATCGCTCGGGTTGGCGAGGAAGGCCTCGACCGCCGGATCTGACTTAGAGTCGCGGAAAATGAGCAGTAGGCGCAGGTCGGGGTTTTTCTCCAAGGCGAGGACGGCCAGGCGCTTTGCGCTCTCTGCGGAGTCGCTGGCCACGAGGACACGTTTGCCACCATGGATCAGCTCGAGGGCCTTCTGCCAGACCTCGTCGCCGTCGCCGAAGCGCACCGCGACATGATCCATGGTGCCTTCGATCTCGATGATAGTGATCGGGGAGCCTGGGCAAGCTTCCTCGCAGAGGCTGATTACCGAGTCGTTTGCATCGGCGTCGCAGAGCAGCACACGCTTAGCCTTGGCCATCGCCTCGAGCATGGTGTCCATCACCCGGACCGGCCCCTCTACTGGCCCGCTGGTGACGTGGCGGATAACCTGGCTTGCCTCGTCGATGCAGAGTGTATCGAGCGTGGTGAACCAGTTGCGGTCGGTTGCGGTGCTGTAAAAACGGGAGTTGGTAATCGAGTTTACGCAGCAGGCCATGTGTGTGACGTCGCGCATCTCAACAGCCAGGACGTCCGAGTAATGGCGGATCTGCAGGCGGTTCGCCGCGTCGTCCATGAGGGTGATGCGGTGAGCCAGATAGCCGGCGCGTTTCGAGTTGCGCATCACCGGGCCGATCAGGTTGTCGGTTTTACCGCTGCCCATTGGCGATCGGACGATGATGCAGCCCTCGAGCGATTCGACGAGGTCGGCAACGTGGCTCGGGATCAGCGTGCCGCCGTGGCTGGCGCGGATGCCCTTGATTTTGATGTGACGGATACCTGGGCGGGCCAGGGCGGTCGGCGAGAAGCCGCGCAACTGCTGGGCCTCTGAAAGCTTGATTTTGGCGAGCCACAAGGCCCGGCGCTTGATCTTGAAGATGTTGCCGGAGAAGCCAGCCGGGAGCGCTTTGAGGACGAGCGAAATGACCTGTTTTGTACCGAACTTGATCGGTGCGAGCATCATGCCTGCGCCGATGGCGGTGAGGGCTGGCGCCTCCTCGGTCGTGCTGCCAGCCATAACGCGCTGCAGGCAATAGGCGAAATAGTCCTTTTCAGCCTTGAGCGAGGCGTGGGAGCGCAGGGCCTTCGCGGTGGCCTTGAGGCCGTGGCGGATGTGAAAGTCGTTCCAGTCGGTCGGGCCGTTGCCGGTGCGGCGCGCCTCGGAGATCTCCTCCTCGGTCATGCCTGCAAAAATAAAGTCGGGCAAGATGGCGCGATAGCCGTGGTCGCGGTGGATCTCGAGGGCGGCCAGGGCCCCGGCGTTGCCGGTGCGCTTCCATTGGTCGTTATCCGCCGCGTTGATGATCTTGAGCTCGGGCCGGTGGCGCTTGTACCGCGCTATCACCTTGAGGAGGTTGCCAACGCTGAGCGTGATAATCACGGCAACTGTTTTACCTGCTGCCTGTTCCGCGAGGTAGATGCTGGCGCCGGTGGCGAAGCCTTCCGCGCTGTAGATCCGATCCGCTGTTTCGAGGTCGCCGATAATGAAATGCAGCCCGTCCATTTGGACGCCGGTGCCCTGCAGCTTCTTGTCAGCATAGAGGCGCTGCACGCCGCCGAACTGGCCATGGATGTCGAACAGTGGCAGAGCAGTAAACTCGCCGCCTCGGTCGCGCATGCGCTGCAGGCGGCAAGCCTTGGCGATGTCGCCGATCTGTTTCGCCTGCAGGTAAGGCGCCGAGCCGTCCTCCTCGCCCAGGACTTCGACCGAGCCCGTGGCGGGCTTGCCGCGCGAGAGGATCGGGAACTCGTGGCGCCCGCCTTTGAACCATGCCGCCTCGAAAGCGTCGCGCTCTGCGATCTTGCGTGCGTGAGACTCACGCTCAAGCTGTTCTGCTTCCTCTTGGCGCCGGGCACGTTCGGCGGCCCGGGTTTCCTGCGCTTCGCGCCACTTAACTTGCTCGGCCGATGGAACCTTACCGCCCTGGACGCGGAACAGCTCGAGCAGGGCCTGCCATCCGCTCCAATGGCTGGAGCCGATCGTCGTGTTGTTGTGGTTGAAGGTGAGGAAAGGCAGCTTGAGCTTAGAGCCGTCATCGAGCTCGACCTCGCGCTCATCGGCCCAGGCCATGAGCTTGCCTTTGTGCTTCTTGTCGGTCGCGCCAATTTTGCCGCCGACTTTCGACAATTCCGCGTTTGCCGTGAATCTCACGCCATTGGAAATCGAAGACCAATCGAGCCCGACTTCTGCCGCGATCGACGAAATGTCGCCATAGCAATAGTCGGCCAGGTCTTCGGGCCGGGAGTGGAATCGTTCCTGATAGAACGCTGCTAAGGCGTTCTGGTGCTTCTTATCCGTCATGGTGCCCCTTGCGTAAATACGCAAAAGCGCAAAAACGCATAAGCTTGACTCCCCCCACCACAGACCTAAACTGGCGACGTTGTAGACGTATTCTCATCGTCCGCCTGTCGTTTGTGACTGCCCGCTAAAACAGTCATAAACAATCAAATCAGGTTGGCAGGTTCGCCCGTAATGGGGGAGCCAAGCGAAAAGGCCGGGGCTGGTAACCCCGGCCTTTTTGCGTTTGCGCGAAAAAAGAAAAAGCTAGCGGTCGAGCGCTAGTCTATCCGTTTCTCTCTATTCAGTGAAACAGTTGTCTCTGTTTATCGAATGAGCCCCCTCGAGGTTCTCATCGTCATCCCTATCACTACCCCAATCACCTGAAAATTTCCATCAATTTGCAATGCTGGAAATTGCGGATTGAGTGCCTGCAGGTAGCTTTGCGAACCGTGCTTTACAAACTTTTTGAAGGTCGGCGCGGTCGGGTCTGAGTCATAGCCGACGACGAAATCGTTGACCTGGGCCTCGAGGTCCGGGTCGACGTAGATCAGCGAGCCATTCGGGAAAGCTGGCCCCGCTGGCGCGTGCATAGACTCATCTGACAGACGCAAAAAGAACCCGCGAGGGCTCTTGCTGTCGAGGGGGACTTCCCACGGCGTACCGCTTGGAAGCCTTGATATATCAGGGGCTTTGGCCCATTGTGCTGCCTGATCCCATGGTACGACTGGCGATCTAGTGGCGTGCTCTGTCGGCGCAAGCGGGGTGGTCCCGTTGGTGCTTTCGGCGATGAGTTGGTCGATGGTTGTTCCAAGGACAGCCGCGACAGCATGAGCCTTGTCAATTGAGGGAATGGATTTCCCTTTTTCGATGTCACTCAGGTAGCCGGTGTAAAGGGCGCCCCCAGTCTCATCGCATACGCGCTGCAACGTCCAGCCGAGCGCTTGTCGACGCCGCGTAATGGCCGGGCCGATGGTGATTGGCTTTCTCATATGGACATGGTCCTCCTTGCTCCTATTGTCCTCTCTGGATGCCGTAGACATCCACTCTGTATAAAGGGATTCTCTTGCATTTTTTTCTCTGTATATCGAGAATGTAGACATATCTACTTCCCCCGCATTCCGAGAAAGAAACCTGATATGCAGCACAGCACCGAAACCGAGATCGTGCTCGGCCATACCGCGAAATGGTTCCAAAATTCCGAAATGTCCATGGAGCGTTTCGCCCATGACCGTCTCGCCCCTGCCCTCGAGGCCGCTGGCCTGATCGAGGCGACTCCGGCGCCCCAGGACGGCGACGCCTTCACCAAGGGCCGTAAAGCCTGGCGGCAACGTGTAGATCGCCTATTTAACGGCTCGCAGCCCTTCCCGCTTGAATGGAAATGGGCTTGGATCAATAGCGTCGACGAACCGTTCCGCACCGAAATCAAAAATGATTTGCAGATCATGGCCGGGATGCTGCCAGTGGCCCGCCCTGATCTGCGCGCTGTCAACGGCGTTGAGTCGACCCGAGCGCGTATCGCTCAAGTGATGATCGAGTGCGCCGAGTTTTTCCAGGCGGCCGCCGAGCCTGCCGAGGACGGCCGCTATTGCCGCGACGATCGTGGCGCTGCAGCCGAGATGATCGAGAAGGGTTTCGAGGCTGCTGGCGCGATCCTGGGCGAGCTGTCGGCACTCGCCGCTGGTGCTGGCATCACCCTGTCGCAAGGACCATTCGCGACCGTCGTGGAGGTGCGCCGTGGCTGAGACATCTAAGCGCCAGCGCCCGCCCCGTACCGACAAGATCCGCGAGCAGGACCGCAAGCGCCAGCAGGCGGCCGAGGAGCGCAAGCGGGAGCGCGCCGAAGCGCTCGGAATGCGCGAGCTCAAGGGCGAGATCTACAAGGGCACGAGCGAACGCCTCGAGGCCATCGTCGCCAAGACTGGCGCCGAGGAGATCGAGGTCGTGGTCAACCTGCTGCACCGCGCCTTCGAGCTGATGGAGCGCGACCCGGGCGCCTTTGAAGCCCTGACCAGCCACAAGCCTCTGCCGGAGGTGTGGCATGGCTGATTGGCTCAAGGTCTTTAAATT
Source organism: Pseudomonas imperatae (assembly GCF_057128625.1). Classification (NCBI taxonomy): domain Bacteria; kingdom Pseudomonadati; phylum Pseudomonadota; class Gammaproteobacteria; order Pseudomonadales; family Pseudomonadaceae; genus Pseudomonas; species Pseudomonas imperatae. The sequence continues at coordinate 13,667 of NZ_JBSKHP010000041.1, forward strand.
CCCGCCAGGCGCTGTCGTGCTGCTGGTCAATGAGCACCGCGAGCAGCCGAACCATCCCGAGCTTGTCATCCGTTCCGAGCTGCGCTTTCGGGGTCGCATCATCATCCAGCATCACCAGCAATCAAGCGCCGAGGCTCTCGAGCGAAATTTCGCCGCTCTCAACGCCGAGCTCGCGTCGCAATGGGTCATCAACGTGGCCGAAAATATCAACAAGGGAGCTTATTGCCATGGCTGACGAATGCGATTTCGCGACCGACCTGCAGCTCAAGGCCGCCGATGCGTTCGCCGCTGTACGCCTGAGCCGTCTCGCCCAGCTCCCCTTGGCCATCTCGGCCGATGTCTGTGAGTGCGGCGCCCCGATCCCTGCTGCTCGCCGCGTGGCGGTGCCAGGCGTAACGCTCTGCACGCTCTGCCAGTCGCTGACTGAGCTTCGAGGGGTGACCCATGGGCGCCCGTGAAACGCTGTCCCTCGGCTGGTCTGGCGACGCCTCCCCGCTCCCCCATGGTGGCCCGGCGTTCGTTCTGGTCGACGAGCCAGTCGCGCACCGTCCGGTGGCCAGGGCGCCTCGCTCTGCTCGCCGGCTCATCGATGCCCAGGTCATCAGCTCTATGCGGGATCTGGTGCTTGCTTCCTACCTCGGCTCGCAGTTCGCCCAGGATCGCGACAACCCGGGGCCGACGCCCTACACGACCGAGGGCACGCGCGATTGCCGTCCTGCAGGGCTGACCGATGAGGACCGCAAGACCCGTGGCGCCGAGGATCTCAAGCGCGTTACGACACGCCTGCATGCCAGTGAGACGCGCCCCAAGAAGAAAGGGGCTGTGCTGCTGGGGCCGTTTGCGTATCAGGACGCCCACGTCATCAAGACCATTGGCACCTTGGCGCCTGAGTACGGCCAATGGTTGCGCTACGCCTACGGCGACTCGCGCGAGTGGGATGACGAGCAGGGCGCAGTCGTGGCGCTTTGGAAGCGCGCCGAGCCGCTGTTCGGCAAGGTCCAGGCGAAGACGTTGAAGAACATTCGCGCCCTCGCCCACCTCGCAACGCAGGCCGGGAAAGCGCGGATGAATAGCGGCCGCGAGATTCACGACAGCGAGAAGTTGATGCAGTTGCTGCAGGTGAAGCGCGGCAACTTCGACGTGCAATGGGCGCCTCGGTGGAGGCTCTACGCAGAGCAGGTTGAGAGACTCGACCGAGACGCCTTAGAGGCCCTGGCTAAAGCCCTGGGCGATTTCGATTTTGTTATTGATGGTCGCGGCGTATGCCCGGAGAGTGATGATGGCAAGCTTGATTCAGGCTTTGAAACGGCGCTTCGCGCGAAAAAAACCACTGGCCTCGGACTCGAAACAGCCGAGGCCGCTGTCCTTTTCGTATCCGGCGAGCTCCTCCCAGGCGGCTCCCTCGTCGTCTGCGGGTGTACCGCTGTACGACCCCCTGCACCCGGCCAACCCAAATGGACTATTCGCGCTGAGCCTTGCGCAGAATGCGACCGAGGAGATCTGCAGGTCGAGCCCTTTGAGCGGGTCAAGCGACGACTCGAGGGACTACAGCGGCAGTTGGTCGGGCGGGGACTCGTGCTCGAGCTCGGCAAGCGATTCGTCGAGCCCAAGTAGTTTCGACTGATGACCTGTATTCACTGCGGAACCGCTCCCGTGCTGCGCAAGGACACCGCGACGACTCGCCTGATGATGATGTGCCCCGAGTGCAAGGCTCGGGGCGACGTCGCCATCCACGAGGCTCGCGCGCGGATGTCCTGGGATCTCGTCAACGACGACACGCTACCCCGCCATGGTTGCCGGAATGGCAACTATCCGCGATTCATACAGGTCGCCGGAAAGTGGGGTTATGGCTGCAAGGCCTGCGGATTCGCCGATACAGGATTTGCAACACTCGAGGGGGCTGTCGCGGGCTGGATGCGCGAGAGCCGGAGCGCATAAGCGCATAAACGCAAAAGCGCAAAAACGTAAGGGTAGATTATGTTCTCAATTCCTGGGACGCTCCGCGAGATTCGCGAGCGCTGGATGCTTGCAAGGCTACGGCGCCTATTGAAGCGAGCCAGGCGCCTCACTTTGGCGCCCGAGGTATGCCGCTGCAGCATTTGCTTTAACCTCATCGAGCCGAAGGTAAGGCGGCTGCAGGCCAAGACTCATCGCCTGCAGGTCCGGATTAATTTGCTCTACCCTGGCGCCCTTCCTGACAGGCCAATGTTCTAGCCGGACACGCAAAAACGCTTTTACGCTAAAACGTAAAGGCGTTTTTTTTTGCGCTAGGGTATTGCAGAATTTAGATAATCTAGGCAATATATCCACTCTGTCATAAACCGACAACAAAGCCCGCTTAATTGCGGGCTTTTTCGTTTCCGGCCGCCAGGAAAGCCTGGCCACCATTTTCTGAGCCCCGCCATCGAGCGGGGCTTTGTCGTTTCTGGAGGCCCGCGAATGGGCAAGGAAGTCGTTACCACTGCCGCGAATGTCTCGCTCGGGACCGAGGCCGCCAAGGCCGCTCCCCTCGCGGCGGGCTTTATGATCGGCGGCCTGACGGCCCTGGACTGGGCCTATGTTCTGGCGGCTGCCTATTCCGGCCTGCTGATCGTTCATTTCGTGATGAGTAAGTGGGTGCTGCCCCTGGCTCGATACGTCAAGGAGCGACGCGAAAAGGCGCGGGGTGCTGCTGTATGACCCTCGTGCAGCGAATCATTGCAGCCGTCACGCTGTCGCTTGCGGCGGCAGGATTCACCGTCAACGAGACGGGGCTGCCAGCGCCGGTCGAGCGCGCCGCCATTATCGCGGGTCTGATGATCCTTACGCCTGAAATGGAGGGCACAGTCTACGAGGCCTACCCCGACACGGGCGGCGTCTGGACGATTTGCACCGGCCACACGAAAGGCGTGCGTCGCGGCGATTTGGCTACCCCTGCCGAGTGCGCTGCATACCTGCAGGGCGATATGGGCGGCGCGGTCGATTTCGTCATGCGTACCGTTCCCAAGGCGACGATCTGGCAAAAGATCGCTATGGCCGATTTTGTCTACAACGTCGGGGCAACGGCTTTCGCCAAGTCGACGATGTACCGGCTAGCGATCGCTGGCCAGTGGTCGGCCGCTGCTGAGCAGTTCCGGCGATGGACGTTCGTCGCTGGCCTTGACTGTCGAATCCCGGCGAGCAACTGCCAGGGCATCCCCAGGCGCCGCGAGGTGCAGCGCTCTCTCTTTCTGGTGGCTCAATGAATAGATTTACTACTTGGCTGCTCGGACTCATCTGCGCCGCGATGATTTTCTGCGCCGGCTGCCTGTTCGGCTCGTGGTACGAGACTCGAGCGGCCAAGGATCTCGAGATCAAACAACTGCGCGACGCCTTCGAGCAGGGCCAGGCAGTCGGCACGGTGCGCGACGTTGTGGTCACTGAGTACGTCGACCGCGACCGGGTCATCTACAAGATCGGCAAGACCATCACCAAAGAGGTTCCCGTCTATGTCACTCCGGCAGCTGATGCAGCCTGCACTCTTACTCGCGGTTTTGTCCGGCTGCACGACGCCGCCGCCGCAAATGTACTTCCCGGACCCGCCGAGCCTGCTGATGCAGGACCCGCAGGAGTTGCGCTCTCTGCCGCAACCGGAGTCATCGCCGACAACTACACCACTTGCCACGCCACCCGTAACCAGCTGACGAAGCTGCAACAGTGGGTGCGTGAGACTCACGCCAAAGTAAACAATGGAAAAGGGAGCCCGGGAAATGAGTGAAGCCGATCAGAATTTCGAGAAAATCCTCGCCAGCCTGGGCCTTCCTGGTCCTCGTGTAACGCTGGCAATGGTCGAGGAGATCCTCGCTACGGTCACCTATGACACCCGCGTTATCAAGGGCACTACCTGCACGCAGGCGGTGGCCATCCTGCCGAGTGGGTTCGTTCTGGCCACTGGCCAAGCCGCCTCGGCTGACCCTGCAAACTTCAATGTAGCGCTTGGGATCGAGCGCGCTATCAGCAAGGCCCGAGACCTGGCTCGCGACGCCATCTGGCAGCACGAGGGCTACCGCCTCTCTCAGGCGCTGCATGAGGTTCGCCAGGACAAGGCCAGCGCCGCATTGCATCAGATTCGCTCGGTCCTGGGCGTGTCAGTAGAGTCGGGCAAGCCCGAGCTACTGTCGCCTACTGACTGGGCAGAGAAGCATCGCCACCTTGGCTCGCCGGATGCGGGGGCGTCGCAGTGAGCCAGGTGCGCAGAGTGCAGGTCCTCAATCCTGAGGACCTGCAGCCCGAGGAGTTGGAGAGCTTCCTCGAGGCGGCAGCGCGTGAGCTGCTGGAGGGGCAGCCGGATCCGTCCGGACGCCGCCCGGTCGGCCTGATGCACCATCATGGTGCGGCCAGACGTTTTGGGTCCTCCCCCGGCGGGGGGCCTCTCACGGGGCGAAACACCGCCGCGTTCGCGCGTGTCTGACTGAATTTTTTCAGTCCCTTCTTCAATACCCGAAGCCCGCCGCCAAGCGACCCACCTGACCGTGAGGCCAAGTGCGGCGCGGCTTTGCGTATTCCCGCAAAAGCGCAAAAACGTAAAAACGCAAAGGACTAATAGCGTTTTTACGTTTATGCGTTTAACCGTCGAGGTCCTTTCTACCAATGGGCAAGATCATCAGCCGAAAGGAGCTGGCTGACCTGATCGGGAAATCCGAGCGGTGGGTTAGCAAACTCATCGAGGACGGGCTCCCTGTCGCCGGAGGAGGTGGCAAGGGCAACCCTCTACAGATCGACAGTCAACGGGCCATCGAGTGGCTCATCACGCAAGCGCTACGGAATGAGATCGGCGACGACGAGGACGAGGACGGCCCGGGTGGCGGTGCCAAGTCTGAGGATCGCCTCCTCAAGCGAGCGCGCCGAGAAAAGCTGCAAATCGAAATCGACCTCGCCCGCTCCCGTCTGGTGCCGGTCGATGGGGTCGTGTTCTTCCTGAATACCATTGCGGCGGTTTATGCGACGCAGCTCGACGCTGTGGCGAGCCGCCTGGCAAGCGACCTGGCGGTAATCGATGACCCTGCCGAAATCCGAGCAAAGCTATTTGACGAGATGCGGCGGATCCGCGCGTCTACTGCCGACCGTCTCGAACAAAGATCACAAGAGCTCACTGCTCAAGTTGGCAGTCTCGATATCGACACTATCGAAGACGGTGAAAGCCCCGCCGAGGCGGACGGCTGACGAGTGGGCTCGAGACAACCGGGTTATGCCCTCGACGGCGCCGATTCCCGGCCCGTTCAACCCTGACGCAAACCCGTACATGCGCCCCGTGGCCTGGGCGTTCGCGCAGCCCTGTTTCTCCCGGGTCACGTTTGTGATGGGAACGCAGATGGGCAAGTCGGTAACCATGGAAAACGTCTGTGGCCACCGGCTGGACGAGGACCCGACGCCGATCATGTACGTCGCGCCGACGGCGCCGCTACTCAAGAACACCGTTGTTCCGAAGTTCATGGACATGATTCTCGGCTGCGAATCGCTGCTCAAGAAGTACCGCGACGCCGCCTCGTCGACATTCGTTAAGTGGATCGGCGCCGCAAAGCTGCGCTTTGCCTGGGCCGGTTCGCCGACTGAGTTGGCCGCCGACTCGGCTGGCTTGATTCTGGTCGACGAGGTTGACCGAATCGTCAACACGAAAGAGGGCGACACGCTTGAGATCATCGAGGCCCGTGGCGATGCCTATGTCGACTCGAAGGTCGGCTACACGGCGACCCCGCTGCGCGGCAAGATCAGCAAGAGCCTCGACGAGCGCACCGGCCTTTGGCATTGGGAGATCGCGAAGCCCGAGGCTGTCGGCTCGAAAATCTGGAAGCTTTGGCAGAGTGGCACCCGGCACGAGTGGGTAATCCCTTGCCCGCACTGCGGCGAATATTTCGTGCCCTGGAGCGATCTGCTTTGGTGGCCAGGCAAGGGCACTGCCGAGGAGTGCTCACCCGATGAGGCTGAGCAGCATGCCCGGCTGACCTGCCCGAATAGCGGTTGCATGATCGAGGACAAGTGGCGCCCATGGATGAACAAGCGCGGCCAGGCTGTCGCCCCAGGTGAGAGCGTCAAGGCCGTGGACGGCAAGCCAGCACTAAGCGGCCTTGCCGATACCGAGGGCTTTACTCATTACTCGATCTGGATCTCGGGCCTGTGCAGCTTCGCGGCAAAGAAGTCCTACGGCTTCCTTGCGAAAAAGCTGCTCGGGGCCATGCGCAGTGGCGACGCCGCGACCCTGCAGGGCGTGTACAACACCGGTTTCGGCGAGTGTTACTCCGAAGTCGGAGACGTGCCGACCTGGGAGGCGGTCAAGGGTGAGCGCTACGGCTACCCCGAGGGCCATGTCCTGCTGCCGCCTGAGCGGATCTTTTGCACGGTCGACGTGCAGAAGCGGTGCCTGTACTACGTCGTCCGAGCCTGGTATCCGGCGATGGGATCGGCTCTTTTGGAGCATGGCACGCTCTGGGGCGATACCGATCGCGAGGAAGTGTGGGATGCCCTGGGCGATCTGCTCGAGCGTGATTTCGACGGCTACCCGATCACGTTGATGGGCGTCGACATCGGCTATCGAGATGATGAGGTTTACACCTTCATTCATAACCACCCGGGCCGTGTCATCGCCATGCGGGGCCGCGAATCGCTGCCCATGCCGTTCAAAAAGGAATTAGTCGAGCAGAACAAGCTCGGCAAGGTCCGCAAGCGTGGCGACAGTCGCTGGGCGTTCGATACAACACTCGCGAAGCGATGGGTGCATAGCCGCATCGGCGTCCCTGATAACCGCCCCGGTTGGTGGCTGCTGCACCAGCAGGTGAGCAACGACTACTGCAAGCAGATCGTAGGCGAGGAGTGGAGCGAGGAGGAGGGCAAGTTCAACAAGGTCGGGGAGAACCATTACCTCGACTGTGAGGGCATGCAATACATCCTCGCCCTGCGCGAAAAGCTGCACCGCCGCAAGCGCGGTGTGCTGACCAAGGCCCAGCTTAAAGCCGCGATCAAGGTCGCCCAGGGCGAGCCGCTGGAGATCGAGCAGGAATCAGCCGCGGTTGATTCTCCTGCCCCTGCCTCGGCAGTGGCAGCGCCCGAGCCTGAGCCCGCCAAGCCATCGGCCTCGCCCAAGCGCGGGGGCCGTTTCAAGATCAACCGTAAGTGATAACCCCTCATGGAACCGACAAAACTGCACGCTGGTGACTCTGTCACCTGGGCGCGGGAGGCGAGCGCCTACCCCTCGGCTGATGGCTGGGCGCTTAGCTTTTCGCTGCGGGGGCCTGGCTCCCTGGACGTGGCCAGCACTGACGGCGAGCCGTATCAGTTCCGCATGACCTCGAGTCAGACGCGGACTTTGCCGCCAGGCGCTTACCACTGGGCTTGTTATGCCGTTCGTGAAGACGAGCGGCAGACCCTGGGCTCGGGTCGCTTGGAGATCCTCGTCGACCTGCAGCAGGCCGAGACCTTCGACGGGCGCAGTCATGCACGCCGCATGCTCGATCTGATCGAGGCGGCGCTCGAGAAGCGGATCCCCAAGGATCAGCAGAGCTACGAAATCGACGGGATGAAGCTCGACCGGATCCCGGTAGAGCGTCTCGAGGCGCTGCGCACCCGGTATCGCCGGGAGGTTGCCGCCGAAAGCCGGAGAGGGAAATCGCCTTTTGGTCGGTTAACTCGCGTGAGGATGTGACATGGGCTATTTCAGCGACCTACTGAGGGTGCGCTCGCGGCCCGTGCGGGTCCGTGAGGAGCCCACTCTCGCCGTGCCAAAGGCGCCCCGCGAGCAGGGTGGCCAACGTGCTTTCCAGATGGCCAGGCATACGCGCCTAACCAAGAGCTGGAGCCAGCGCACCGGCTACGGCGATGCCAACCAAGAGATCTACGCCGACCATCAGTCACTGATGGCCAGGGCGCGCGAGCAGTCGATCAACAACGGCTATGCGAAGCGCTTCTATCGGCTGCTCAAGCAAAACGTCATCGGTTCCTTCGGGATTCAGATGATGTCGAAGGCGAAGACGCCGGACGGAAAGCCGGACCGCGAGCGGCGTCGCCTGATCGAAGGCGAGTTTTGGGAATGGTGTGAAAAAGGTAACTGCGACGTCACCGAGTCTTACTCGTTCTGGCAGTTCCAGCGCCTTTGGCTCGAGACCCTCGCCCGCGATGGCGAGGTGATGGTCCGGATGGTGCGCAACTTCCCGAATCGCTGGGGGTTCGCCCTGCAGATCCTCGAGGTTGATCGCCTGGACGTGACGCTCAACACCTGGCTAAGCAATGGCAATCGAATCCGCATGGGGGTCGAGCGCAATGCCTGGGAGGCTCCGGTTGCTTACTGGCTGCTCAAATCGCACCCGGGGGACACCTACCAGACCCGCGCAGAAGACAAGTATGAGCGGATCCTCGCGAGCGAGCTGAAACATAGCTTCGACCCGTGGCGGCCGCATCAGTCACGCGGGTTCACTTGGACGCATGCCGGCGCCTTGGACCTGCACCACCTGGGCGAATACCGGGGCGCCGAGATGGTGGCCGCCGAGATGGGCGCCAAGATCACCGGCGTCTATGAGCAAAACGCCGAGTTTGTTGATGATCCGGGCGATGAGGACGACGGCGAAATCGATGAGGTCATCGAGTCCGGCTCGAGCAAGTTGCTCCCCTACGGTGTGACGTGGAAGCCATACAACAACACGCACCCGTCGAGCAACTTCGCACCCTTCACCAAGTCAGGCTTGCGCGGCGTGTCCGCTGGCTGGGGTCCCAGTTACAACAAGCTCGCCCAGGACCTCGAGGGGGTGAATTTCTCCTCGCTGCGGTCCGGCGAGATCGATGAGCGGGATTTCTACAAGGACACGCAGCAGTTCGTCATTACCGAGCTGCACAAGTTCGTGGGCAAAGCCTGGTTAGAGATGGCGCTGCTCAAGGGCGCGCTGCGGCTGCCACCCCGCGAGTTCCATCTCTATCGCGAGATCGACTGGGCGCCTCGAGGTTGGGACTGGGTCGACCCGAGCAAGGACTCGAAAGCGGCGACCGAATCCATCGGCAACCGCACGCGAACCCGGGGCTGGTACATCCGCGCCCAGGGCCTCGACCCCGACGAGGTATTCGTCGAAATGGCCGAGGAGGAGGCCCGCCTACGCGAGCTCAACCTCTCGTTCCAAACGCCAGCAACTGGCACCGACAAAACGGAAATCCCTGATGACGAAAAAGAAGACGGAGACGACTGACCCGTCGATTTTGCTGCGCGAGCTCGGCGGCAAGCCGCTGCACCGCTCCATGGCGGTCGACCATTCAACGCTGGACGTCGATGCCAGAACTGTCGAGGTCGCGGTCTCGAGCGAGTACCCCGTCCGGCGCTGGTTCGGCATGGAGATCCTCGACCACTCGCCCGAGTCGGTCAGCCTGGCCCGGATGAATGCCGGTGCGCCGCTGCTCGACATGCACGATCGCTGGACGCAAATCGGCGTCGTCGAGGAGGCCTGGCTCGACGATGACAAAAAGTTGCGAGCTCGAGTGCGCTTCTCGAAGAACGCCCATGCCGAGGAGGTCTGGCAGGACGTTGTCGACAAGATCCGACAAAACATCTCGGTCGGCTACGACCCGCAAGAGATGTCCCTCGATCGCACCGAGGGCGACCTCAAGTTTTACCGCGTCACCCGCTGGGAGCCCTACGAGGTTTCCAGCGTTTCCATTCCGGCCGACCCGACTGTCGGGGTAGACCGCTCGCTCCCTGAGCCTGTGCAACTGACTCAACCCGTTCAAGGAAATGAAATGTCCAAAGAAAACACCAACGGCAGCCCCGACGCCGCTTCGATCGAGGCTGCCGCAAATCAGCGTTCCGCTGATATTTTTTCGCTGTGCCAGCGCCATAACGCGATGGACATGATCGGCGAGGCGCTTTCGGGCGGCCTGTCTGTCGATCAGGTCCGCGCCAAGATCCTCGACAAGATGACCCCGAGCGCAACCTCTCAGGCTCCGGACAATTCGAGCCGTAACGGCGATCTGCCGAGCTTCCGCGAGAAAATCGACGTCACCGCTCGCGGCCTGGGGTTGAACGACAAGGAGCGCCGTGGTTACTCGTTGTTGCGCGCCTTGAACGCCTCGGCCAGTGGCGAATGGAAGGAGGCGGGCCTCGAGCGCGAGGTCTCTATCGCCATCGCCGACGCCATGGGCAAGGAAGCGCGCGGCATTTACGTCCCGCATGACCTGTTGGCCGAGCGTGTGGGCATGACCACGGGAGCCGGTGCCGGTGGCGAGCTGGTCTCGAACGACCTGCGCGTCGATCAGTTTATCGACATGGTTCGCAATAAGGCGGTGATGGGCCTGCTCGGCGCTCGCGTCCTGGGCGGCCTGCAGGGCGACGTCTCGATCCCGAAAAAGGTGGCGGGTGCCAACTTCTACTGGATCCCCGAGAACGGCTCGGTTCCCCTGTCCAAAATGGACCTGACGAACCTGCCGCTCAAGCCGAAGACTATCGCTGGCGCGATTCCGGTCTCCCGCAAGCTGCGCTTGCAATCCTCGATGAGCGTCGAGGCTCTCATCATCTCCGATCTCATTAACGGCCTGGCTGTCGCTCTTGACCGCGCGATGTTGTTCGGTACTGGCCAGGATTCGCAGCCGCTGGGCCTGTTCAACCAAACCGGCGTGCCGGGCCTGGAATACGCCGCCAGCGGTATCACGTTCGACGATCTGGTCGACATGGAAACCAATATCGCGACCTTCAATGGCGACGTCGGTGCGCTGAAGTACCTGACCAGCGTCACCCAGCGCGGCTCGGCCAAGAAGCGCAAAGAAGACCCGGACAGTGCTGACAGCACCAAAATCTGGCGCAACAACGAGGTCAACGGCTACACCGCGCTGGCCACGAATCAGGTGCAGGGCGACCCATGGGCGTTCGGCGACTGGTCGCAGGCCATCGTGGCCATGTGGGGCGCGCTGGATCTCAAGCCGGACCCATACGCGCAGGCTGACAGCGACGGCCTGGTCGTTCGTGTCTTCCAAGACGCCGACGCCGGCTATCGCAACCTGTCGAGCTTCTGCCTGGCCAAGAAAAAGGCGGCCTAAGGCAGTCCAGGGGGCTTCGGCCCCCGTTCCCCAGTTCAACCGGAGATCCGGCGATGAATGAAGTAACCATGGCCCTCGGCTATGTGATGTGCGTCCTGCACCAGTTCTGGCAGCAAGGCGTGGACCGGCCGCTCGAGGTGGGCACGCTGATCGAGGTGAGCCGTTCCGAGCGAAACAATCTGGTCGCTGGCCAGGTGGCCCGCGATGCAACCGACGCAGAAATCGCGCACTACCGGGGCTATCCGCCCCCTAGTGATGAGGAGCCTCTCGATGCAACCGAAGCCATTGCCGCGCTGGGTGCGGCGCAAGCCCAACTCGCCACGGTGGCAGACGCCGCGAAGAACCTCGAGGCGCAGGTCGAGGATCTGCAGAAGGTCAATGCAGAGCTGACCAAGGACCGCGACGAGCTGCTCATCGAGGTCGGCAATCTCAAGACGGCCAACGCTGCCCAGGCTAAGGCGCTCGAAGCTGCGACCAAAAAGGCGGCCGCTAAGGGTGCGGCATGATTGGCGAGGACGACCTTGCGTCGTTCTTTGACTCCGACGAGTTCGGCTGCACTGCGCGGCTGATCGAGCCAGATCGGGAGCCCCGGGATGTCGACGGAATGATCGGGGCGCCGGTTGCCAGGGGCGGCATGTATCGCGCCGGACGCGATCCAAACGCCGCGACTACCCGTGCCAAGGCGCAGCAGCTGCATTTGCAGATTCCTACCCGGGAGCTTCCGGAGCTCTGGAGCAAGGCAAAGGTCGTGCTCGATGGTCGGGAGTATGGAATCGCCGACGCTGAGCCGCTGGGCCGGATCCGCACGCTGTTGACGCTAATCCCCTGGGCTGATCGTTCGGCACCTGCAGGAGCACAGAGCAAATGGCAGGCTTCTCGCTCGATTTGAATGCTGAGGGCTGGGTAGACGTTGAGCTCATTGTCGGGAGGGCAACCAAGCAACTCGACTTGGCTGCCGCTCGAGCACTGAGGAAAACGGCAAGCTGGCTCCGGACGCATAGCTCGAGGGAGATCTCCCGCGAGCTGCGAATCGCGCAAAGCCCGATCCGGCACCGCTACAACGTCTATTCCCAGGCCACGGCCAAGGCGGTCAAGTTGTGGGTCGGCTTGAAGCCGATCAGCGTGCATTACCTGGGCGTGCCAAAGCAGAACAGCACGGGCGTAAATGTTGGGCACCGCCAGTACGACGACGCATTCATCTCCCCCATGAAAACCAAGTATCCGCTCGTGTTCCGGCGTAAGGGTCGCGAGCGGTTGCCGGTTGCCCGAGTTATGGAGGACTGGGAGCAGGAGGGTTTGAGCACCCTCGAGCGCTGGGAGAAGCGGGCGCAACGTCAATTCGTTGAATACTTTGAGCAGGAGGCGCGCAATGTCTTTTCGAACACTCGATAAGACCTCGGATCTGTATTTCGCAATCGCTGATGCGATCCGCGCCGAGGGGCTGGGGGTCGAGGTCGCCAACTATGACGACTTTGATTTTGAGGGTTCGGTGGGTGATGCCACGGTGCTCATCGAGATCGAGGGCACGGGCCCGCGCTGCAGGAGCAATGACGGGCGCTATGTGCGTCTCGTGACTGTGACGCTTCACGCGGTTGTGGGGCGCACCCGTGGGCATTCCGCCCTAGAGGCGACCAACCTGGCCGGGCTGCTCGAGCAGATGGTCGACATGAACCGCTGGGGTTTTCACGGTCGCCAGTGCGAGTACCCCGAGGACATCCACTGCGGCCCGTCCATCTATCAGAGGGGTCGCGAAGGGTACGACGCCTGGGGCTGTACGTTCCGCCAGGCTATCGCCCCGGGCCCGAGTAAGGTGCCAGACGATCCCCTGCTAGGGATGCCGCTGGTGGCCTTCAAGTGGGAGGTGCCATCGGTTGATGTCCCTGAGGCCTATAAGCCGCTCGAGGCGCTGGGATGATCCAAGGGATGATCGAGCGGGCCATGGAGCCCCTGGTGCAACGGATCGCCGAGATGGAGTCCGAGCTCGAGGATCTGCGACGTCGCGCGGACAACCACAACCGCATCGGCACCATCGACAGCGTCGACGCTGCGGCGGGTACGTGCATCGTCTCCCATGGCGAGCTCAAGACCCCGCCCGTGAAGTGGTTCAACCCATCGGCCGGCGAGGTCAGTGAAACCCGCGTTCCGTCGCCTGGTGAGCAATGCGTCCTCATCAACTACGGCGGGGGCGACGGCGGGGCGCACACGGCGGCGCTGTGCGGCCTGACAAGCGACAAATACCCCGCGCCATCGGCTAAGGCAGAAGTGCGCAAGCAGGTCGCCCCGGACGGCTCCTCGAGCAGCTACGACCACGAGTCTAGCGAATTTGAGTGGGTCAACGGTCCGGCGATGGTCAAGGGCAGTCGTGAGGTCATCGAGGTGATGCTCGGCGGGGTGGGATTCAAGATTGACTCCGGGGGCTTTCATGTCCTCGGCCCGCTGCTCGATCACAACGGCACAAACGTCGGTTTCGACCATCAGCACACCAACTCCGGAGGCAGTGGCCTCGGCGGGATACCTCAATGATCGGCCTGACCTCTCAGGGCGTAGCCGTAGACGACTGGCTGCAGTTCACCGAGCGCGCCAAGCGGGTACTTACCACCCCGCTAGGCACTCGGCAGAAGCGGCCGGAGTTCGGTTGCAAGTTGCCAACGCTGCTCGCCAAGAACCTTGGCGACGGCACTTTGATCCTCGCGCAGAGCTATGTGGCAGAGGCTTTCTACAACAAGGCGAACGGGGTCACTGACTTCGAGCCTGCCACTGTCGTAGCTTCGCGGCGCACCGAGGGCGCGGGCCTGGTGCTGCAGATCTCGGGCACCTGGCGCAATCGAAAAATGGTATTTGAGGTGGACCTATGAGCTCGGCGCTTATTCCTGGGCAAAACATTCTGGCCGAGCCGGAAATCGTCAAGGTCCCGGCCTTCGAGGCCCTCCTCGAGGAGTTCAAGGCGTTCGTGGTCGGCTATGTGGCTGTCAAAGATGCGGCAATGGCGGCCAGGCTGCAGGCCAGCCTCGAGAACGAGGCCGAGCTCGTGACGATGCTGCTGGAGGCCTTCACGGTGCGCCTGCAGACGCACTCGCGGCAATACAACGCCAAGATCAAGCAAATGCTCGCCTGGTGGGCTGAGGGCAGTAACCTCGATGCCAGGCTCGCGGACATGGGCCTCGAGCGCCAGGTTATCTCGGAGGGAGATCCAAGCGCGTTCCCGCCGGTTGAGCCGGTCTATGAGAGCGACGAGTCGGCCAGGATTCGCTACTACTTGGCGCCGCACGCTCCTGCAGGCGGATCAAGGCTGCACTACCGGCGCGAAGTGGTGACGCTGGGCGAGCGCGCTGCAGTAGCCATCGAGGTTCCGTCGCCCGGGGTTGTGGTGGCCACCTACACATTTTCACCGGATGGCAATGCCGCCAAGGTCAAGGACGGCAACGGGCGACGAACTGCGCCGGGGGAGGTCGCCGTAACAGTCCTGGGGCGCGAGAACATGGGTGTTCCCGACGCCTCGTTGCTTGCTGCAGTTCGCTCGCACTTTGCGCGTGATGATGTGGTGCCGGAAACGGATAGCGTCACCGTGCAGCCTGCGGCCATCAAGACGTACAAGATTCGCGCGGTGGCCTACATCAACAAGGGGCCTGACACGAGCCTAGTGCGCGCCTCGGTCATCAAGGAGCTGCAGGCCTATGCCGATGACTGTCACATCTTGGGCGGTCGCGTAGAACCGAGCTGGATCGACTACCAGCTGCACAAGGCGGGAGCTGTTCGCCGCGACTTGCTCGAGCCACTCGAGCCGATTGTCACGACTGACAGCCAGGCGCCTTATTGCACTGGCATCGAGCTCGAGGTCAAGACGCTATGACGGACTACAGCGAGGAGCGGCGCTATAGCCTGCTCCCGGCGAACCGGGCTCGCCTCGAGGAGGGGCTTGACCTGGGCTTTGCTCGGCTGCTCGAGCAGATCATCCCGCCATTCCCCGAGCTGATGAACCCTGCGGCGGCTCCGGCCGACTTCCTGTCGTACCTGGCCACGGACCGGGGCGTCGAGGAGTGGGATGCGGACGCGACGGAGTCGGAGAAGCGCTCGATGGTGGCCATGTCCTGGCCGACCAAGCGCCTCGCCGGCACCACGGCAGCGATCAAGAGCGCGCTAAAGGGGATGCAACTGACGGCGGATGTCTTGCCCTGGTACAAGCAGACGCCAAAGGGTGCGCCCTACACCTTCGAGGTAGTTGCCTGGGTAAACCAGAACCGAGGCGACGGGCGCACGATCATTACTGACTCGCTGTTTCCCCGGCTCATCACCGCAATCGACGCGGCAAAGAGCGAGCGCAGTGGCTACGCCCTCAAGGTTGGAGCCCTGTTCTCCGGAGGTTGGCGGCTGGCCAGCGCTGCACAGGCGCGCAGTCTGGAGCGCCGAAGCCTGAGTCCTCAGGCGGTGCAGCCGGACGACGCGGCAAACGAGCTGGTACTCGCCAATGCGAGCGAGATGCGGGCCATACATCACCATTCCGCCGACGCTGTCGGCGTTCCCATTGAAGCCGAAAGCCCGATCGCCGTTGCCAATGCCGCCCAGGCGCGCAGCGTTGTTCGGGTGACCATGGAGGCCGTCTATCTATGACTACGCCGCTACAGCCGGTTATCACCACTGCGGGCCTTGCGGCCATCTGGCGGGCTGATAACACGGGCATTGCCGCCCAGATTACCCATATCGGGCTTGGCACTTCCGGCTATACGCCGAACAAGACGCAAACTGCGCTGAGGACGCGAAAGGGCCTGTATCCGGTATCGGACGGGCAGAAGCTGAGCTCGACCCTGCTGCACCTGACGGCTGTCGCTGATGACGCTCTCGAGTATTGGGTCAAGGAGGTGGGCTTCTACCTGTCAGACGGCACCCTGCTCGCTGTCTGGTCTGACCCGGCCGGAGCCCTGGCCTACAAATCGCCTACCGCGCAGCTCTTGCTCGCCTACGACCTGTCGCTCTCGGCGCTTCCTGCTGACAGTGTGACCATCACCTCGACGGGTGCAGGGCTCAATCTGAGCCTATCAGAGCAATTGGCGGCGCTGGCCTCGGCGCAAATTGCCGGGATGCTGCGCGGCGTCAAGGTTCAAGAAACGCTTGACGAGCAGGCCAAGCGAAACCAAATCGAAGGCCAGCAAATCGCCGCTTTGATGGATCGAATGCAGACCGCTGAACTTCGACAAGGCGCTGACCACGACGATCTGTTAACCGCCATCGCCGCTAACGCGACGGCGCTGATCGGGCTGCAAAACCTTTTTTCTAAAACCACTCTTGGAGTTTGATTCGTATGAGTCTCGAAACGCAAATTGCCGACTTGGTGACGGCCACTAATGCCCTGATCGCCACTTTCAACGCCAAAAAGGCCAGTATTGACTCTGCTGTTGCAGCGGCCATCGCGGCGGCACCTGAAACGCTCCGCACTTGGTACGTCGACCAAGTCAACGGACTGGACACCAACGACGGTAAATCGGCAGCGACGGCTTTTCGGACGCTTGGTAAGGCGATGGCTTCGACGCCCGCCTTTGGCGTTGCCACGGTGCAACTGATGTCCGACTACACCTTCAACGAGGTGACTACTCAAATCCCCGCGAACGTGGTGGTGGTGGGTAACGGCGCGGTGCGCAATTTGTATCCGAAGTATTACCAAGTACTCAGTTCGGACGGGGTTACCAGTCAAACCGTAATGGGTGGTATTCAGCTGGTCACTCAGGCCTGCAATATCGAGTTTCGCAACTGCAATCTCGTGCTGCCGAGCAGCGCTGGCGTTCTGCCGGCTCCAACGGTTAACCGCACCACTGGATTTGTGCGGACCAACGGCACCGGCAACGTGCCGCCGTTCCTGGGCGTGGCCTTTTCCAGTGTCGCGGTCAGCATGGCCGCCGACTTTATCGGCTCGCTGATCGGCGCGACGGTGGCCTCTATCTCCCTGACTGCGATCAACTCCACGTTCCCAAGCGGTTTTGGCGGTAAGTTCATCGGCGGCATTGCCAGCGGCACCCTGCCGAAAGACACCTCTAACGTCATGAGCAATATCAGCGCGCTGTAAGCCGCTGAGTTCACTTCCAAGGGTAAAAGACATGCAAACCAAAAACCTGAACGTGGTCTACCTGGGCCAGTCCTACGCCGGATTTGATTTTTCCGGCTTGCCCCTGGCGGCGGCCCTGATCGTCGCTACGCGACAAATCGACGAGGCGTCCGACGCCGCGCGTACCGCCGTGCTGGGCGATCCTCTGCGCGCCGTGGAATATGGGCGCGCAGCGACTGAGGCCCGCGCCTTTGCTGCTGCCGGCTATACCGGCGCCATGCCCCCAACTGTGCAAGCCTGGGCCGACGCGGCCGAGCTGGAGCCTAAGGCCGCCGCTGACAGCATTATTGCCGAGGCCGATGCCTGGCAGGCGGCGCTGTATGCGATCCGCAAGGCGCGCCTCAAGGGCAAGCAGCGGGTGCTCAAGGCTGTCAGCCATGAGGCCGCCGAGGCGCTGGCTGACGAAGCGATCGCGGCCATTCGCGCCAGTATCGAGGGCGTCGGCAACGCCGCCTGATCTGTCCCCCACGAAACCCTCCCGGCCGCTTAGCGGCTTTTTTTGTGCCTAAGGAATTTGCATTTTGAATCGAACCAACGTCGAGCATGCCGTTATCGGCCTGCTGATTATGGGTCTGGTCTGGCTCGGGTTCGCCCTGCTGGGCGTGGTCAATGGCCAATGGATCGGCGCCGCTGCCGGCGTCGCCTTCTTTTTCGGCCGCGAGTACACGCAGGCCGAGCGCGAGGTCGCCAAGGCGCTTGGCGTGCCCCTGGTCGCGCTGCGCTGGTATGCCGGCCTTGACTTCCGAACGTGGTCGCGCGACGCGCGGCTCGACTTGTTGTTCCCCCTGATCGCCTGTCTCGCCGCCGCCCTTCTGGTACCGCGCCTTGTCGTGCTGCTGACGCTGCTGCTGTGACGCGCGCCATCGGTTGGTAACCCCCTCATTTCCCGAAGGCCGCCGCGTGCGGCCTTTCTTGCTTTCGGAGACACCCCATGGCAGCCCGCCAAAAATACACCGTTGTTGTGCCCTTCCCGAAGGGCAATGGCCACTGGAGCGCGGAAGGCGAGGAGCTCGAGCTCCTCGATGTCCAGGCTCACGCGCTGGTAACAGCAGGCCGCTTGCGCCTGGCCGCCGAGCCTGTAGAGAAGGTCTCGAAAACCATCAAAGCCACCACTGAAAAGGCTGAATAAGCATGCCAAAGGTTACTAATTTCGAGCACAACGGCGTTACGCTGCAGACCAGCGAGTCGCCAGAAGCCATTGGCGGCTTGGGTAATAACGTTGTCTGCCTGGTGGGCACTGCGCCGAATGCTGACGTGAGCATCCCGCGCAACTCGCCGTTTCGCATCAACAACTTCACCGCCCAAGCGCTACTGGATACCACGGGCGCCGAGGCTGGCACGCTGTTCCAGGCGGTCTACCAGATCCTCAAGGTCACCAAGGTCCCGATTTACGTCATCGTTGTCGAGAAGGGCACCACTGATGCGCTGACCCAGGCCAATGTCATCGGCGGCGTCGATGCGGCCTCCGGGCAGAGCAAGGGGATCGCGGCCATTCCGCTCTGCCAGGAGCTGCCGACCATCATCGGCGCCCCGGGCTTCTCGTCGATCGCGGCGGTGCATAGTGAGCTCGCGTCCATGGCCTCGCGGATCCGCTGCCGTTTCGTGTTCGATGGCAAGGACGTCACTGTCGCGGGGCAGGTTACCAATAGCGAGAGCCTTGGCGGCGAGGGCTACGAGCGCGGCTACATGGTTCACCAGATGCCGGCAGTCTATTCCAAGGCGGCCCTGGGCAATGTGTTCCTGCCGCCCTCGGTTCTGGCAATCGCCCATATGGCCAAGCGCAAGCAGTGGGAGAGTCCGGGCAACCAAGTCACCTACGCGCAGGACGTGTCGCGTACCGTTGAATACATCATCAGCGACGCCAGCACCGAGGGCGACCTGCTGAACAGCTACGGCGTGAGCTACTACGCGCGAACTGAGCTGGGCGGATTCTCCCTGATCGGCAACCGCTCGGTCACTGGCAAGTTCATCAGTTTCGTCGGCCTCGAGGATGCGCTCTCTCGGAAGCTCATCGCCTCGGCGCAGAAGGGCATGGCGCAAAACCTCACCAAGAAATTCATGCAGCAGGAGGTGGAGCGTTACAACACCTGGCTGCAGGGCTTGGTGGCCGACGAGACCATCCCGGGCGGATCGGTCTATCTGCATCCAGATCTCAACACCGTCGAGAAGTACAAAAACGGCACTTGGTTCGTAGTGTTCGACTACGGCCGCTACTCGCCAAACGAAAACATGGTCATGCAGCTGAACGCTAAAGACTCGATCATTGAAACCTTCTTGGAGGACGTTCTCTAATGTTTACTAACCGCGTTCGGCAGATCATCACTGCCACCCTGCAGGGCCTCCCGCTGATGGCAACCATCGAGGAGTTCGAGCCGCCGAAAATCGAATTCGAGATGGAGGACATGCGCGGCGGGCGTTTCGTGTCCGAGGAGATGGCGACAGGCCTGAAAGCCTTGAGCGCAAAGCTGACCCTGCAGGGCATCGGTCTGCCGATCTTTACTGCCTTGGGCGTGGGCGGCGGCGATGCGATCATGCTGACCGTCGAGGAGGCCGGCGAGGATCAGGACGGCAATGAGTGGTTTGCTTACTACGTCTGCGCTGGAAAGCTCAAGATGCAGGAGGACAAAACCCTCAAGATGAAGGACAAGCCGGTCACCATTCTGGAAATCGCCCTGCGCAATTACAAGCGCCTCGAGAACGGCGTCCCGGTTGTCGACATCGACACCCGCACGCAGACCGTCGTCATCAACGGCGTCGACATGATTAAAGGCGCCCGTCGCCTGGCCGGCATGGTCTAAGACGGCCTCGCTTCCCGTTCCCTGAAAACCGCCCAATTGGGCGGTTTTTTCTTGCCTAAAGGATTCTGAAAATGCGCCAGCCAAAGCCCTGGACCAACCTCTCTCACGCCCTCGTTTTCCCGATCGACATCGAGGGTGGCGATCGCATCACCGAGATCGTTCTCAAGCCATTCACTGTGGCGCAGCATCGCGCGGCATTGGTCGAGGCGGGAAAGGACGAGGACGCCCGCTATGAGGCGTTGCTGCGCCTGGCTAGCGGTTTGCCCGAGGAGCACGTCGACCTGCTCAAGCGCCCCGACTATATCTCGCTGCAGGCGCTCCTGCAGGAGTACATCAGTCTGCCGGCGACCTACTTTCAGGAGATCAAGCTCGAGGATCCTGATGATGCACCGCTTCTGATCCCGATTAAGGGCATTGGCCGCACTATCGAGCGCGTGACGATCGAGGCGCCAGCGGTCCGCGTGACTAAGGCGATGGGCAAGCTCAAGACGGACGACGACCGTGCGGACTTCATTAGCGCGGCCTGCACCGGCCTGCCGGCGCAAGTGCTGCAGGGTATGGCCATCCCTGACTGGACCCAGCTGCAGATGAGGCTCGACGATTTTTTAAACCGTCCGGCCTCCTACTTTCAGCCAACGACCTCGAAGTAATTCTCGATGTCGTGCCTCTCGCGTACCACGTCGGCGAGGCGGAAATTCTGGAGTGGGATGCCCCTAGGGCAATGCGCCGGTATGAGCTCGCCATGATCCGGCTGGGCTCTGGCAAGAGAGAGGGTTAGGGCATGGGTGCCGAGTCAAAATATTCGCTGCGCCTGGCCGCCGTCGATGCCTATTCGGCCACGTTCGGCGACTTCAAGCAGAAGGCGGGCGGGCTTCAAGATGTAATGAAGCTGCAGCAGGCCGAGCTTAAAAAGCTCAACGATGCCGCGCGCTCTGCCGAGGGCTATACCCGCCTCGGCGAGAAGCTCAAAGCGACCCGCACGGCCCTCGAGGCGGCCCGCATCGAGCAGGCCAAAACCTCTCGAGAGCATGCCACGGCGGCGGCCAAGGTGGCGCAGCTAACGGCCGAGCAGAAACAGGCTGCGGCCTCGCTGAAAGCATTGGGCGCCTCGAGTGAAGCAACGGCCGCGCAGGTGCGCGCTGCTACGGCCGAGGAGAGCAGGCTCGCACGCGAGCTCAAAACCGCCACGGCAGAGCTCGGGCGGCTGGATCAGGCCCAGGACAAGGCCACGGCCGGGGTGAAAACCCTGCAGGCTGCCCAGCGCGGCCAGGTCAACGAGCTGCGCACGTTGAAAGCGAGCCTTTCCTCGGCCGGCGTGGATACGGGCAAGCTGGCTGCAGAGCAAAAGCGCCTCGAGGCCGCAACCGAGTCGGCCAACGCGGCGCTTGCTGCTCAAAAGGCCAGGCTCGAGGCCGTGAAGGGTGCGCAGCAGCGTATTGAGGCGAACCGGGACAAGCGCGGCGACTTGCGCGGGCAGATGGTCGAAACTGCTGCTTTGGCGTATGTGGCGAGCCGGCCAGTGTCTCAGGCAATGGACCTTGAAACGGCCATGGCTGACGTCGGCAAGGTCATCAACTTCGAGGAAGGCGGCAAGGAGGCTATGGCCTCGGCTAACTTGAAGCTGGCGAGCGATCGGATGATCGCCTCCTCGGGCATGACGGCGCTCGACCTGGCTAAGATCGAGTATGCGGCAGGTCAATCGGGCATCGGCAACGAGAACAAAGACAAGGATGGCAATGTCGATGTAAAGGCTAAGACGGCCTCGGTCATGGACTTTACTCGCGATGCCGCGATCATGGGCTCGGCCTTCGATATTGATGCGCAGACGGCCGGCGAAACCATGGCGGGCTGGCGGGCCTCGATGGGTCTGGATCGAGCCAAGACGCTCGACCTGGCCGACGCCACCAACTACCTCGGCAACAACTTCAACGCCAAGGCGGCCGACATCGCGTCCGTGGTCAAGCGGTTCGGCGCGGTGGGCAAGGCCTCGGGCCTCTCGCCCGAGCAGTCTGCAGCGCTGTCGGCCGCTCTGCTCAATCCCGGTACCGAGAAGGAAATCGCCGGTACTGGCTTTAAAAACTTCACTTCTGCGCTCGTGGCTGGCAAGTCGGCCACCAAGGGGGAAAAAGCGCAGTGGAAGGAGCTCGGGTTCGATCCTGAGGACCTTGCCGGCGACATGCAAAAGGACGCCCCTGAGACGATCATGCGCGTCCTCGAGGCAATCAAGGAGCAGCCTGTCGAGGAGCAGGCGGCCATTGCCACTAACCTGTTTGGCTCTGAGTCAATTGGCGCCATCCAGCCCTTGCTTGAGAACCTGGGCGAGGTGCGCCGCGCTTTCGGCATGGTGGCGGATAAGAGTAAATACGCGACCTCGGTCATCGGCGAACAAGGCTCGATGATGCAGGAGGCGGCCGGCGTCGCGAACACCTCGCGCACCGGCTGGAATTCGTTCACTGCGCGGCTGACGCGCCTGAGCACGGTTATCGGTAATGCAATGCTGCCGGTGCTCAATGCCGTCCTGACGCCGCTCGGCGGTTTCGTCGACATGGTATCGAGCGCGGCCGAGGCCTTCCCAGGCGTGACGGGCGCCCTGGCTGTTGCTGCTGCAGGTTTGACCGCGCTCAAAGTGGGAGCCCTCGGCCTCAAGTTCGTAGGGCTGCTGTTCGGCCAGGCTTTCAACCGTGGGAGCTTGGCCAGGGCGAAGCTGAACGCAAGCACTGTGGACACTGCGCGGCAGGCAAACGCTGCCGTGGCGCGGCTCAATGCAACGCTTGGCCGGGTCGGTGGCGGGTCTGGGGCGGCCGGCGCGGGCGGCGCTGCGCGATCTAAGGGCG
>NZ_JBSKHP010000042.1:0-36296 GCF_057128625.1 Pseudomonas imperatae
CAACACTGCTGCCGAACAACCTGCCATTCACCGCTCTCACCTCAGATTCTATTCCCTTCTCTAGACACAAGCTGCCGCAGGCTGCGTCCGGCCGTTACGCGGTGTGCCTGCCGAGGCGTGGTGATCTTGGACGCGGCGTGACGTCGAGATCATCAGCCCTGCTTGCGCGGCAGCATCCGTACCAGGGTGTTATCCCGCACCACGTAATGGTGATACAGCCCCGCCAGCGCATGCAGGCCAATCAGCCAATAGCCCCAGGTGCCGATCTGCTCGTGCCAGTGCTTGATCTGCTTCGCCGCCTCGTCGTTCGGGCCGATCAGGTGGGGCAGTTCCAGTCCCCAGAACGGCACCGGCTTGTCGGCGGCGCTGAGGATGAACCAGCCCAGCAGCGGCATGGCCACCATCAGCGCGTACAGCAGGGTATGCATCAGGTGCGCAAGGCCGGTCTGCCAGGCCGGCGGCTTGGGGATGATTTTAGGCGCGCTGCCAGCGATTTTCGCCGCCAGGCGTATCCACACCAGCACGAACACGGTCAGCCCGGTCATGAAGTGCAGCTGCACGATCAGCGCGCGGCTGTCGCTGCCCTTGGGGAAGTTGCCGCGCAGTTCGATGCAGGCGTAGACGATGGCCAGCAGCACCAGCATCAGCCAGTGCAGGGCGATCGACAGGCTGCCATAGCGGGCCTCGGTGTTTTTCCAGGTCATTGAATTTCCTCACGGTCGTTGCATCTTTTTATAGGTGGCGCATTGGGCCACAGGTCCGCGACCAGAAACAGCCGTTCGGCCTCTTCCCAGGCGCCATCGCTGGCTTGGACCAGGCGCACCAGCAATTGTGCCGGGGCCAGCGGGTCCAGCGCCTGCAGCCACTGCTGCAGTTGCGCGGCGTCCCAGGTGTCCTGCTCGGCATAGCGCGCCGGCGCCAGCCAGGCGTGGCGTGGCAGCAGCTGCCAGCGCCCGGCCTGGCTTTGCAGGTAGAACGCCGGCCAGTCGCGCTGGTGCAGCCACCGGCCGCGCAGGTGCTGGGGGTGGGCGCCGGGCGGCGGTTGCGCGGTGCCGGGCCAGGGGTACAGCAGGTAGCCGCCCAGCCACAATTGCGCGCTGAACTGCACGATGCCCAGCGCCGCCAGGGCCTGGCGGCTTTCGTCGCGGGCAGAAATGGGCAACTGGTGCTGGGCCAGGTGCGCCAGCTTAAGGTCCAGGCGGTCGTGGCTGCCCGGGCCCAGCCACAAGGCAGCGTGCTCGCCGTCACTGGCCTGGGGCCCCAGGTACAGCTTGATAGCCAGCTCCAGGTGGTGCACGCCGCCGCCGTCGCGCAACAGGATGTCCAGCTCGCCCAGGGTGTGCCCCTCGCGGCGTATCGGCAGGTTCGAGGCAATCAGCTCGATGCCCGGCGCCTGGCTCAGGGCAAACTGCCACAAGCGCTCGTAATAGAGCCCCAGGCGACGAGTGGCGGCGCCCCGCGCCAGCCAGGCCACCAGCGGGCTGTGATCCACATCCAGCGCCCGCAGCCACGCCTCCAGCCGCCAGGGCTGCGCCACCCAGTCGCTGCCGGTCAGCGGGTGGCGCTGGGGCCACGGCGTCTCGGCCAGCATCGGCGGCGCCAGGATCACCCACGCCAGGTCGCGCACCTGCGGCTGGCGCAAGTGGCGGGGTAGAGCGGCTAACGTGGGAAATAGAGTCATCGTGCGAGCATAGCCGGTTGGCAACCACCACGCCGATCTCAAGGCCTGCACCAAAGGCTAAAACCTCGGTCCATCAGGCCATGGCACGGTGCAACAAATGTAGCTGCTGCCGCCAGGCTGCGGCCCGCCGTGCGGACGGCGGGTGGTGGCCGTTACGCAAATCCCGAGTCGGCCCATAACCGCTGGCCGGTATGAACCCTGGAGATCTCCAGCGGGGCATAGGGCCAGCGCAGCCTTCGGCAGCGGTTACGGTGCTTTAGCCACCCCATACACCAAACCTTTTTGTCCTGCCGGTTGCTTTCGCCCATAATCGACCCCACGTTTCCCAAGGCGCCGCACCGTGGCCGCGCCCGTTCCAGACCCCGCAGGAGCCCCATGGAGCAATTTCGCAATATCGGTATCATCGGCCGCCTCGGCAGTTCCCAGGTGCTTGATACCATTCGCCGCCTGAAAAAATTCCTGCTCGACCGGCACCTGCACGTCATCCTCGAGGACACCATTGCCGAGGTCCTGCCGGGGCACAACCTGCAGACCTCGACGCGCAAGATGCTCGGCGAAGTGTGCGACATGGTGATTGTCGTCGGCGGCGACGGCAGCCTGCTGGGCGCCGCGCGGGCGCTGGCCAAGCACAACGTGCCGGTGCTGGGCATCAACCGCGGCAGCCTGGGCTTCCTCACCGACATCCGCCCCGACGAGCTGGAAGTGAAGGTGGCCGAGGTGCTGGACGGCCACTACCTGGTGGAAAACCGCTTCCTGCTGCAGGCCGAAGTGCGCCGCCACGGCGAGGCCATCGGCCAGGGCGACGCCCTCAACGACGTGGTGCTGCACCCCGGCAAGTCCACGCGCATGATCGAGTTCGAGATCTACATCGACGGCCAGTTCGTGTGCAGCCAGAAGGCCGACGGCCTGATCGTCGCCACGCCCACCGGTTCCACCGCCTACGCGCTGTCGGCGGGCGGGCCGATCATGCACCCCAAGCTCGACGCCATCGTCATCGTGCCCATGTACCCGCACACGCTGTCGGGCCGGCCGATCGTGGTGGACGGCAACAGTGAACTCAAGATCGTGGTGTCCAAGGACATGACCATCTACCCGCAGGTGTCCTGCGACGGCCAGAACCACTTCACCTGCGCCCCGGGCGACACCGTCACGGTCAGCAAGAAGTCGCAGAAACTGCGCCTGATCCACCCGCTGGACCACAACTACTACGAAGTCTGCCGCACCAAACTCGGTTGGGGCAGCCGGCTGGGAGGCACAGGAGACTGATGCTCGATCCCGCACGCAGCTACGATCTGATCGGTGACGTGCACGGTTGCGCTCATACCCTTGAGCACTTGCTCGACACCCTCGGTTACCGCAAACAGGGCGGTATCTGGCGGCACGCCCAGCGCCAGGCGCTGTTCCTGGGCGATATCATCGACCGCGGCCCACGCATTCGCGAGGCGCTGCACATCGTCCACGACATGGTCGACGCCGGCCAGGCGCACTGCATCATGGGCAACCATGAATTCAACGCGCTGGGCTGGTGCACGCCGGCGCCGCCGGGCAGCGGCAAGCAGTTCGTGCGCGAGCACACGCCGCGCCATGCACGGCTGATCGGCGACACCCTGGCGCAGTTCGAACAGCACCCCGGCGACTGGAAAGACTTCGTGCAGTGGTTCTACGACATGCCGCTGTTCATCGACGCCGGGCGCTTCCGCCTGGTGCACGCCTGCTGGGACCACAGCATGATCGAGCTGCTGCGCGGCCAGTACCCGGACGGCTGCATCGACGAGCACTTCGTACAGGCCGCCGCGGTGCCAGGCAGCTTTGCCTGCAACGTCTTCGACCGCCTGCTGCGCGGCACCGACATGCGCCTGCCCGACGGCCTGACCCTGACCGGCGGCGACGGCCTGACCCGCGCCTTCTTCCGCACCAAGTTCTGGGAAGACGACCCGCAGACCTACGGCGACATCGTCTTCCAGCCCGACGCGCTGCCCGAAGAGGTGGCCAGCACGCCGCTGTCCAGCAGCCAGAAAAACAACCTGCTGCGCTACGGCATCGACGAGCCGCTGCTGTTCGTCGGCCATTACTGGCGCAGCGGCCGGCCCTCGGCCATCCGCCCCAACCTGGCCTGCCTGGACTACAGTGCCGTGCTCTACGGCAAGCTGGTGGCCTACCGCCTGGACCAGGAAACGCTCATCGACCCGCACAAGTTCGTGTGGGTGGACGTGGAACGCGCGCAGGTGCAGCCATGAGGCCAGTGACCGTGATGCGCGTGCCCCTGGGCACCGACCTCAGCGGCTTCGTACAGCTGCTGGCGCGCCTGCAGGTGCCGCACCGGGTCAGCGAGGAGCGCGGCGAACAGGTGCTGTGGGCCGTCAACGAACAGATGGCCGCCGACATCCGCGACCTGTACGCCCGCTACCCCGACGGCAACGCCGACCTCGACCTGAGCAGCTACCAGCCCCGGCCACGAATATCGCGGCCCAGCCTGGCCGCCCAGGCCCGCGCCTGCCCGGCCACGGCGCTGGTGTTGCTGCTGTGCCTGATCGTCGCCGGCCTGACCTACCTGGGCGACAACTTCGACACCCTGCACTGGCTGACCTTCCAGGACTTCAGCTTCGACAGCGAAAACCTCTACTTCCTGCCCCTGGGGGCCAGCCTCGACGCCGGCCAGTGGTGGCGGCTGTTCACGCCCATGCTCCTGCATTTTGGCGTGCTGCACCTGGCCATGAACGCCCTGTGGTATTGGGAGCTGGGCAAGCGCGTCGAAATACTGCAGGGCCGCATCAACCTCATCGGCCTGACCCTGCTGTTCAGCCTGGTGTCCAACACGGCCCAGTACTGGTACAGCGGGCCGACCTTGTTCGGCGGCCTGTCCGGCGTGCTGTACGCGCTGCTGGGCCACGTGTTCGTGTTCCAGTGGCTGGCGCCCAACAACGTCTACCGCATGCCGCGCAGCGTGCTGGTGATGATGCTGGCGTGGCTGGTCATCTGCATGACCCCGCTGGTGGGCATGTTCGGCCAGATCGCCAACGCCGCCCACGTCGGCGGGTTGTTGGTCGGTTGCCTGACAGGGCTCTTGGGTGGCGCCTTCGCGCGCCGTAAACTACGCGCATAAATTCTGGAGACGCCATGACTTCCTTCGCCCACATGATCGAAAACATCACCCCCGAAATCTACGAGAGCCTGAAACTGGCCGTGGAAATCGGCAAATGGTCCGACGGCCGCAAGCTCACCACCGAACAGAAAGAGCTGTCGCTGCAGGCGGTGATCGCCTGGGAGATGCAAAACCTGCCCGAAGACCAGCGCACCGGCTACATGGGCCCGCAGGAATGCGCCTCGAAGTCGGCGCCGGTGGCGAACATTCTGTTCAAGTCGGATGCTGTCCATTGAACGAGATTGGTCGCGGTACCCTGAGCAAGATGGCCACCCGGCTCGACGAGTCGGCGGTCCAGTACAGCTTTCGCCTGGGCGACGTCGAGATCCCGGTCAATGACCTGATCGGCAAGCCCCTGCGCCTGGAATACCTGGGCGCCATCCACTGCACCCACTGCGGTCGCAAGACCAAGACCAGCTTCAGCCAGGGCTACTGCTACCCCTGCATGACCAAGCTGGCCCAGTGCGACGTGTGCATCATGAGCCCCGAGCGCTGCCACTACGACGCCGGCACCTGCCGCGAGCCGTCCTGGGGCGAGCAGTTCTGCATGACCGACCACGTGGTGTACCTGGCCAACTCGTCGGGCATCAAGGTCGGCATCACCCGCGCCACCCAACTGCCCACCCGCTGGCTCGACCAGGGCGCCAGCCAGGCCCTGCCGATCGTGCGCGTGGCCACCCGCCAGCAATCGGGGCTGGTGGAAGACCTGTTCCGCAGCCAGGTGGCCGACCGCACCAACTGGCGCGCGCTGCTCAAGGGCGACGCCGCGCCGGTCGACCTGCCCCAGGTGCGCGACATGTTGTTCGACACCTGCGGCGCCGGCCTGTCGATGCTGCAGGAACGCTTCGGCCTGCAAGCCATCCAACCCTTGCATGACACCGAAGTGCTGGAGATCCGCTATCCGGTCCAGGCCTACCCGGCCAAGATCGCCAGTTTCAACCTGGACAAGAATCCGATCGCCGAGGGCACGCTGCTGGGCATCAAGGGCCAGTACCTGATCTTCGACACCGGCGTGATCAATATTCGCAAATACACGGCGTACCAGCTCGCCGTGCATCAGTAGAAGGATGTCAGCATGCGCACCGAACAGCCGAAAATGATTTACCTCAAGGACTACCAGGCCCCTGAGTACCTGATCGACGAAACGCACCTGACCTTCGAGCTGCACGACGACCATACCCTGGTCCACGCGCAGCTGGTCATGCGCCGCAACCCGGCCCGCGGGCCTGGTTTGCCGCCGCTGGTGCTGGACGGCCAGCAGCTTGAACTGCTGTCGGTCAGCCTGGGCGACGTGGAACTGGGTGCCGCCGACTACCAGATCGACGACAGCCACCTGACCCTGCACCCCACGGCGGCCAGCTTCACGCTCGACACCAGCGTGCGCATCCACCCCGAGACCAACACGGCGCTGGAAGGCCTGTACAAGTCCGGCAGCATGTTCTGCACCCAGTGCGAGGCCGAGGGCTTCCGCAAGATCACCTACTACCTCGACCGCCCGGACGTGATGAGCAAGTTCACCACCACGGTGAGCGCCGAGCAGCACAGCTACCCGGTGCTGCTGTCCAACGGCAACCCGATTGCCAGCGGCCCCGGTGAAGACGGCCGCCACTGGGCCACCTGGGAAGACCCGTTCATGAAGCCGGCGTACCTGTTCGCCCTGGTGGCCGGCGACCTGTGGTGCGTGGAAGACAAGTTCGAGACCGCCTCCAAGCGCGACGTCACCCTGCGCATCTACGTCGAGCCGGAAAACATCGACAAGTGCCAGCACGCCATGACCAGCCTGAAGAAGTCCATGCGCTGGGACGAAGAGGTGTATGGCCGCGAGTACGACCTGGACATCTTCATGATCGTCGCGGTCAACGACTTCAACATGGGCGCCATGGAGAACAAAGGCCTCAACATCTTCAACTCCAGCGCCGTGCTGGCCCGCGCCGAAACCGCCACCGACGCCGCCCACCAGCGTGTCGAGGCCATCGTCGCCCACGAATACTTCCACAACTGGTCGGGCAACCGCGTTACCTGCCGCGACTGGTTCCAGCTGTCGCTGAAAGAAGGCTTCACGGTGTACCGTGACGCCGGCTTCTCCTCGGACATGAACTCGGCCACGGTCAAGCGCATCCAGGACGTGGCCTACCTGCGCACGCACCAGTTCGCCGAAGACGCCGGCCCCATGGCCCACCCGGTGCGCCCGGACAGCTTCATCGAGATCTCCAACTTCTACACCCTGACCGTGTACGAGAAGGGCGCCGAAGTGGTCGGCATGATCCACACCCTGCTGGGCAACGAAGGCTTCCGCAAGGGCAGCGACCTGTACTTCGAACGCCACGACGGCCAGGCCGTGACCTGCGATGACTTCATCAAGGCCATGGAAGACGCCAACGGCGTCGACCTGACCCAGTTCAAGCGCTGGTACAGCCAGGCCGGCACCCCGCGCGTGCAGGTCAGCGAGACCTACGATGCCGCGGCCAAGACCTACAGCCTGCACTTCCACCAGACCTGCCCGGCCACCCCGGACAAGGCCGAGAAGCTGCCGTTCGTGATCCCCGTGGCCCTGGGCCTGATCGACGCCCACGGCAACGACCTGCCGCTGCAACTGGCCGGTGAAAGCGCGCCGGTGGGCACCAGCCGCGTGCTGTCGGTGACCGAGGAAGACCAGACCTTCACCTTCCACAACATCGACGCCAAGCCGTTGCCGTCGCTGCTGCGCGGCTTCAGCGCGCCGGTGAAGCTGAGCTTCGACTACAACCGCGACCAGCTGATGGTGCTGATGCAGCACGACAGCGACGGCTTCAACCGCTGGGACGCCGGCCAGCGCCTGGCCGTGCAGTGCCTGCAGGAACTGACCGCGCAGTACATGGAAAACCAGCCCATGGTGCTCGACCCACGGCTGGTCACCGCCCTGGGCACCGTGCTGGCGAACCACAGCCTGGACCAGGCCATGGTCGCCGAGATGCTCTCGCTGCCGAGCGAGGCCTACCTGGCCGAGCTCAGCGACCGCGCCGAAGTGGACGCCATCCACGCCGCCCGCGAATTCGCCCGCGCGCAGATCGCCGAGCACCTGTACGGCGCCCTGTGGCAGCGTTACCAGGCCAACCGCGCCATCTCGCGCGAGACCGCCTACGTGCCGGAGGCCGAGCACTTCGCCCGCCGCGCGCTGCAGAACATCGCCCTGTCGTACCTGATGCTGACGGCCAAGCCGGAAGTGCTGGAAGCCACCCTGGAGCAGTTCGACGCCTGCGACAACATGACCGAGCGCCTCACCGCGCTGGCCGTGCTGGTCAAGTCGCACTTCGACGCCGAGAAAGCCAAGGCCCTGGAAACCTTCGCCGAACACTTCAAGGACAACCCGCTGGTCATGGACCAGTGGTTCAGCGTGCAGGCCGGCAGCACCCTGCCAGGCGGCCTGAAACGCGTGCAGGCGCTGATGCAGCACCCGGCGTTCACCCTGAAGAACCCCAACAAGGTGCGCGCCCTGATCGGCGCCTTCGCCCAGCAGAACCTGGTCAACTTCCACGCCGTGGACGGCTCGGGCTATCGCTTCCTGGCGGACCTGGTCATCCAGCTCAACGCCCTGAACCCGCAGATCGCCTCGCGCCAACTGGGCCCACTGACCCGCTGGCGCAAATACGACCCGCACCGCCAGGCGCTGATGCGCGGCGAGCTGGAGCGCATCCTGGCTTCCGGCGAGCTGAGCAGTGACGTGTATGAAGTGGTGAGCAAGAGCCTGGCGTAAGCTGGCTGTTGTTCAATCAGGCGCCGCACCTGCCTTGCAGGGCGGCGCCTTTTTTGTGCCTTCGCGCTTTGCGTAGCCGCTGCCGCCAGGCTGCGCTGGCCCTGCGCCCCGCTGCAAATCTCCAGTGAACTCCAGGGCCAGCGCAGCCTTCGGCAGCGGCTACGTGTTCGGCGGGGGATTGGTTGCGTTGGCGGACGCGGCCTGCGGCCGCTGCTACGGGTTTATCCCACGGGCACTTGCGATGCTGGCCTATCTGGAGGCGTGCACACCTTGCAGCGAAGCAGCAACTAACCCGCTACTCATCTCAGTGAGGCATTCGATTGCGTGGTTCAGCGCTTGGGCTGCCTCTACCGTAGCATCACAACGCTCGTCCGCCAGCACACGGATGGTGTTGAGGATCGCGTTGGCACTCTGCAGTGCCTCATCGATCGGCACATCGCCACGTACCGTGAACAGATGACCGGAAGGGCTTGCTCCAAAGTCGATTTCGCAGGTGGTAGGCAACGGTGAAAGGGTTTCGGATAAAGCTGCGGCGCAGATGGACATGATTCGATCCCATGTTGAGTGAAGATCGCCACTAACCCTTCGACAAGTTGGGTGGCAGACCGTGCGGCGTTCGAAGTCGGGTAACTCTCGATCAACATGGAAGCCAAGAGGCCCGCGCCACACGGCCCGCCATAAAGCAAAGCAAAAGGCAAAAAAATGCCCCAGCTTTTATGGGGGCGCTACTGCGCCATGTTGATTGAGTGCCGGCTTCGACCCCGGGTCGTTGATTTGGCAACGACGGGGGAAGGTTATCTTTACAGGCGGATGACTGCAAGCGCCGTGTGGCCGCAGCCTTCGGCAGCGGCTACGTGTACGGCGGGGGATTGGTTGCGTTGGCGGACGCGGCCTGCGGCCGCTGCTACGGGACCTTGGGGTGATGTGGTCGCGTCCGCGCGCCACGCCAAATCAACCATCAAGAATCCCCACCCGCCGCCGATACGTCCCAACGCCCCCTGGACTTTTCGGCTGACATTCATGAAGCAGTTTTTCAACAAGCCTTACCTGTTACCCACTCTTATTTCCCTGGTGCTGCTGGCCGTGGTGTCGCTGTGGCTGAGCCCGGCGCTGGACGTGCTGGCGCTGGCGCGTGACCTGCGCTGGCTGGCGGTGCTGGCGCTGTTCCTGTACAGCCTGTTCTGCTGGGCGTGCATCTCCCTGGGCCGCTGGGGCGAGGTGGCGTGGAAGCGCGCCGACTACCTGTGGCTGGGCTGCGTGGCGCTGGCGCTGGTGGTGCAGGCGGCAGGCGAGGGCAGCCTGCGCTGGGTGGCCACGGCGTTGCTGCTGGTGTTGGCGCTGGCGTTGCGCGCGGCCAAGGTCAAGGCCGAGGTGCTGCTCAAGACCCCACGCCGCCAGCCGGTGTGGCTGATTCTCAACCAGCGCCTGGAAATTCCCTCCGAAGGCCGCCTGGACATGAAGGCCCAGCGCGCCAAGGTGCGCCTGGTGCAGCTGCTGCGCGACTGGCGGGTGGGCAAGTTTCCCCTGGCCCATGTGCAGGTGGCGGCAAAGGCGCCGGACCTGCTGGCCAGCTCGGTGGTCGAGGTGAAGCCGCGCTTCAGCGAGCCGGAGTTCAGCTACGACTTCCAGCACTCGCTGGAGGCCACCGACCTGGGCCGCTGGATCCTCGAACAGCCGGTGAACACCGTGTACCTGTTCGGCGAAACCAACGCCACGCTGTTGGCCCAGCTGTTCCGCTGGGGCAAGGACCACGACCTGGAAGTGATCATCGATGGCGGCGTGACCCTGCTCAACGAAGAGCACGCGCTGGCCTGAACAACGGTGATAGAGTGGGAATTGATCGCTAGCTATCGATTTCCCTCAGGAGTGCCGTTCATGAAGCTCAAACGCTTGTTCACTGCATCCAGCCTGGCCCTGGCGGTGCTTGCCAGCAGCGGCCTGCACGCCGCCGACGCGCAGCCCACGGGCGTGCGCGGGGCCATCACCGCCATCAACGGCGACGACCTGCAGGTGAAGACCAACCGCGGCGAAGACGTGGTGGTGCACCTGACGCCTGACACCCAGGTGCGCGGCGTGACCTTGGCCAACATCGCCGACATCAAGCCGGGCAGCTACGTCGGCTCGGCCGCCATTCCCCAGGCCGACGGCACCCTCAAGGCCCTGGAAGTGCATGTGTTCCCGCCGTCCATGGCCGGCACCGGCGACGGCCACCGCGCCTTCGACCTGGCGGCCAACAGCAGCATGACCAACGGCAGCGTCGGCGACCTGGTGGTGGCCAACGGGCGCACCATCACCGTGAAGTACAAGGGCGGCGAGCAGAAGATCCTGGTGCCGGACGACGTGCCGGTGGTCAACCTGGTGCCGGCTGACCGCAGCCTGCTCAAGCCGGGGGTGAAGATCGTGCTGTTCGCGCAGAAGGCGGCGGACGGCAGCTACACCGCGAAGGCCATTTCCGCTGGGGAAAATGGCCTGAAGCCGCCGATGTAAGGTGGCGGCGCCCCCCGCCCTGTAGCCGCTGCCGCCAGGCTGCGCTGGCCCTTCCATGCGCCGCAGATCTTCAGTGCACCGACGGGCCAGCGCAGCCTTCGGCAGCGGCTACGGAGGGGGTAGGGCGCCGGCGCAAGCGCACCACCAAGCCATACAGCAACGGCACGAAGAACACCGTCAGCACCGTCGCCGACAGCATTCCGCCGAACACGCTGGTGCCAATCGCCCGCTGGCTGGCCGAACCCGGGCCGGTGGCCAGGGCCAGGGGCAGCACGCCGAACATGAACGCCAGCGAGGTCATCACGATGGGCCGCAGGCGCATGCGCGCCGCGTCCAGTATCGACTGGTGCAGGCTGGCGCCCTGGCGGTGCAGGGTCTCGGCCACCTCGATGATGAGGATGGCGTTCTTCGCCGTCAGGCCCATGATGGTGATCATCCCCACCTTGAAGTACAGGTCATCGGGCATGCCGCGCAGGTGTGTGGCAGCCAGCGCGCCCAGCAGCCCCAGGGGGATGGCGAGGATCACCGCCAGCGGCATCGACCAGCTTTCATACAGGGCGGCCAGGCAGAGGAAAATCACCAGCACCGACAGCCCGAACAGCAGCGGCACCTGGTTGCCCGACAGGCGCTCCTGGTACGACTGCCCGGCCCACTCGTAGCCCACGCCCACCGGCAGCTGCGCCACCAGCGCGCCCAGCGCATCCATGGCCTGGCTGGTGCTGTAGCCCGGCGCCGGCTGGGCGCTGATGGCCATGGCCGGGAAGCCGTTGAAGTGGTCGATCTGCAACGCGCCCAGGGTCCAGCGCATGCTGACGAAGGCACTCAGCGGCACCATGTCGCCATTGCTGTTGCGCACCCGCGCCTGCAGCAGGCTGTCGGCGGCCTGGCGGTCACGGCCCTCGGCCTGCACCAGGATGCGCCGCACCTGGTTCTTGTAGATGAAGTCGCCCAGGTACTGCGAACCGTAGAGCGTGGCCAGGGTGTCGTTGATCTCGCTGACCGCCACGCCCATGCTCTGCGCCTTGACCCGGTCGATGCTCACGCGCAGCTGCGGCGCGTCGTCCTGGCCGGAGAATGACACGTCGGCCAGCACCGGGCTCTTGGCCGCCAGGGCCAGCAGCTGGTCCTTGGCCGCCAGCAGCGCGTCGTGGCCCAGGCCACCGCGGTCCTGCAGGCGCAGGTCGATGCCCTCGGTGCGGCCCATGGAGGGCAGCGGCGGTGTGTTCAACGCCTTCACCGTGGCCTTGGGCTGGCTGGCGGTGCCGTGGGCGAAGTGCGTGTTGATGCGCTGCATGATCGCGTCCACCTGCTGGTCGGGCTGCTTGCGCCGCGACCAGTCGATCAGCGTCGGCCACACCATGGCCGCGTTCTGGCCGTCGCCGAAATAGCTGAAGCCCTGCATGGCGAAGCGGCTTTCGATGTTCGGGTCCTGGGCCATGAAGCGCTGCACCTCGTCCACCACCTGGCGCGTGTCCGCCTGGGTGGCGCCGGTGGGCAGCTGGATCACCGTGGCGAAATTGCCTTTGTCTTCCTTGGGCAGGAAGCCGCCCGGCAGGTAGGCGAACAACAGCGCGCACAGGCCCAGCAGGCCGGCGTACAGCAGCATGAAACGCAGCGGCCGGCGCAGGAAGGCGTCCAGTGCCCGCAGGTAACGGGCGGCGAACGCCTGGCTGGCGCGCGCCACGCGGCCGGGGCTGGTGCCGTGGCTGGCGGGCTTGAGCAGGGTGGCGCACAGCGCCGGGGTCAGGCTCAGGGCCAGGAACGCCGACAGCGCCATGGGCACCGCCAGCGCCACGGTGAACTGCCGGTAGATCTGCCCCACGGCACCAGGGAACAGCGCCATGGGCACGAACACCGCAGTCAGCACCAGGGTGATGGCGATGATGGCGCCGCTGATCTGGCCCATGGCCTGCAGGGTGGCCTCGCGCGGACCCACGCCTTGCTCGGCCATGATCCGCTCGACGTTCTCCACCACCACGATGGCGTCGTCCACCAGGATGCCGATGGCCAGCACCATGCCGAACAGCGTCAGCACGTTCAGCGAAAAGCCCAGCACCAGCATGGCCGCGCAGGTGCCGGCCAGGGCGATGGGCACCACCAGGCTGGGGATCAGCGTGGCGCGCCAGTTGCCCAGGAACAGCCACATCACCGCGAACACCAGCACCATGGCCTCCACCAGGGTGTAGCCAACCTTGACGATGGACAGGTGGACGAAGGTCGAGGTGTCGAAGGCGGTGTGGTAGTGCAGGCCCGGCGGGAACTCCGGCGCCAGCTCGGCCAGGGTGGCCTTGATGGCGTCGGCGGTCTGCAGGGCGTTGGCGCCGCTGGCCAGCTTCACCGAGATGGCGCCGGCGTAGCGGCCGTTGAGGAACGCCGGGTAGTCATAGTTCATGCCGCCCAGCTCCACCCGTGCCACGTCGGCCACGCGCAGGGCCGAGCCGTCCGGGTTCACGCGCAGGGCGATGGCGCCGAACGCCTGGGGCGTGTCCAGCTCTTCCTGCACCGCCAGCGGCGCGGTAATCGCCGTGCTGGCCGGCGACGGCGGGGTGCCGATGGCGCCCAGGGTAATGCGCTGGTTCTGCAGGCTGATGGCATTGACCAGCTCGGTGGTGGTGATGCCGGTGGCGGTCAGGCGCTGCACGTCGGGCCAGATGCGCATGGCGTACTCGGGGCTGTACACCTCGACGCCGCCCACCCCCGGGGTGCGCAGCAGGGCCGGGCGGACCACGCTGGTGGCGTAGTCGCCCAGCTCGATGTCATCGACGTTGGGGTTGTCGGCGGTCAGGGTCACGAACATCAGCTCGTTCTGGCCGCTCTGTTCCACGGTCAGGCCCTGGCGCCGCACGCTCTCGGGCAGGCGCTCTTCCACGCGCTTGAGGCGGTTCTGCACCTCGACCGCCGCCAGCTGGGTGTTGGTGCCGGTCTCGAACGACAGGTTCAGCTCGATGGTGTTTTCCGAGCTGTTGGAGGCGAAATACAACAGCCCCGGAATGCCGCTCAGCTCACGCTCGATCACCGCCGTGACGGTGCGTTCGGCCACCTCGGGCGAGGCGCCGGGGTAGCTGGCGGTGATGCCCACGCGCGGCGGCGCGACGTTGGGGTACTGCTCCATGGACAGGCGCGTGGCCGCGCCCAGCCCGGCCAGCAGGATGACAATGGCGATGACCCAGGCCATGACGGGCCGGGCGATGAAAAAGGCTGACATGGGATTCCCTATGAGCGGTCGGCTACCGTGCCGGTGTCGGCGGAAGGTTTCACGGCCACGGCCTGGCCGTCACCCAGGGCGCCGCCGTCGAGGATCACCTGCTCGCCGCCGTCCAGCCCGGCGCTGACCCGCCACTGGCGGCCCTGCAGGGTCTGGGCCTGGACGTTGACCTGGCGCGCGTGGCCGTCCTTGAGCACCATCACGTAGGCGCCGTCGCGGGTGCGGGTCAGCGCCTGCTGTGGGATCAGCACGTCGTGGTGGCCGCCGGCGCGTTCGAACTCCACCTGCACGTACAGGCCGGGCAGCAACAGCTGCTCTGGGTTGTCGAACTGCGCGCGCAGGGCCACGGTGTCGGTTTTCGGGTCTACCGCGGTGTCGGTGAACAGCAGCTTGCCGGCGCGCTTGTACAGGCTGCCGTCGCTCAGGCGCAGGGTCACGCGGGCGGCACCGGGGCTGTCCTTGAGCGCCTCGCCCAACGCCAGGAAGTCGCTGGCTGGCTGCGAAAAGTTGACGTAGATGGGGTCCAGCTGTTCGACGGTGGTCAGCGGCGTGCCTTCGTCCTGGCCGACCATGGCGCCTTCGCTGACCAGCGCGCGGCGGGCGCGGCCAGCGATCGGCGCCTTGACGCTGGCGTAGTCCAGTTGCAGGCGCGCGCTGCGCACCTTGGCTTCGGCGGACAGCACCGCGGCCTTGGCACGTTTCTCGGCGAACAGGTCCTGGCGGCTCTGCTGCACGCTGATGGAATTGTCCACCACCAGCTGCTGGGAACGGCGGGCAATGTCGCCGGCAGACTCGGCGGCCACGCGCGCCTGGGCCAGTTCAGCCTCGGCTGCGGCCAGCTGGGCGGCAAACGGCGCCGGGTCGATGCGGAACAGCAGGTCGCCGGCGTTCACCGCCGCGCCCTCGGTGTAGGTGCGCTGCTCGACGATGCCGGCCACGCGGGCGCGGACCTCGGCGGTGCGGAAGGCTTCCAGGCGCCCGGTGAGCACCGTGGTGCGCGGTTCCAGGGCCGGCGTGGCGGTGGCCACGTCCACGGCAATCGGCCCGGCGGCGGCCGCCTGGGTGGGTGAAGCAGGCTTGTCGCAGCCCACCAGCATCCCGCTGGTGGCAATCGACAGGACCAGGGCTTTTAGCGTGGGCGTGAAGCTGGGCATGGTCGTACTCGGGTCGGCTCTCTTCATGAGAGGGGTGGGGCGTGAAGAGCAATGGCTGTGCCAATGTAGAAAGGACGAAACAATTGGCCGCTGGATTACCGTGGGTGGCGCTTTTTTATAACTGTGTGGGACGATCGTGCTATTGACGGCACCAGCATGGTGCGCCGTAGCCGCTGCCGCTAGGCTGCGCTGGCCCTGTGCCTCACTGGAAATCTCCAGCGTGGAGGTGGGCCAGCGCAGCCTTCGGCAGCGGCTACAGGTATTGCGTTGTGGCAAATGTTCAGGAAGGTGTCACTGCTGGGTATAGATCTGGTCGAACACGCCGCCGTCGGCGAAGTGGGTCTTCTGCACGGTGCGCCAGTCGCCGAAGGTCTTTTCAACCGACAGGAAGTCGACCTTGGGGAAGCGGTCCTGGTACTTGGCCAGCACCGCCGGGTCACGCGGGCGCAGGTAGTTCTGCGCGGCGATGTCCTGGCCTTCCGGCGACCACAGGTACTTGAGGT
Organism: Pseudomonas imperatae; assembly: GCF_057128625.1. NCBI lineage: Bacteria > Pseudomonadati > Pseudomonadota > Gammaproteobacteria > Pseudomonadales > Pseudomonadaceae > Pseudomonas > Pseudomonas imperatae. The sequence goes on from NZ_JBSKHP010000042.1 coordinate 15,906, forward strand.
AGGCCTCGGCCAGGGCGCGGCTGCCTTTCTTGTCCACCACCTTGTCGACCACGGCCACCGGCGGCTCGGCTTCGGCGGAGACGCTGGGGTAGATGACTTCGAACTTGTCGCGGCCGAACTCGCGGGCAATCATTTCCGCTTCGTTCTCGAAGGTCACCAGCACATCGCCAATCTGGTTGGTCATGAAGGTGGTGGTGGCGCCACGGCCACCGGTGTCCAGCACCGGTACCTGCTTGAACAGCTTGCCGACGAAGGCCTTGGCCTTGTCCTCGTCACCGCCGTTCTTCAGCACGTAGCCCCAGGCCGACAGGTAGGTGTAGCGGCCGTTGCCGCTGGTCTTGGGGTTGGGGACGATCACCTGCACGCCGTCCTTGAGCAGGTCGGGCCAGTCTTTCAGGGCCTTGGGGTTGCCCTTGCGGACGATGAACACGGTGGCCGAGGTGAACGGCGCGCTGTGGTTGGGCAGGCGCGTTACCCAGTCGTCGGGCACCAGCTTGCCGTTGTCGGCCAGGGCGTTGATGTCGGTGGCCATGTTCATGGTGATGACGTCGGCGGGCAGGCCGTCGATCACCGAGCGCGCCTGCTTGCTGGAACCGCCGAAGGACATCTGCACGCTGACCGGCTCGTTGTGCTCGGCCTGCCAGTGTTTCTGGAACGCGGCGTTGTAGTCCTTGTAGAAATCACGCATCACGTCGTAGGAAACGTTCAGCAAGGGCGGCTGGGCAGCCTGGACCAGCCCGGCCAGGCCCAGCCCGGCGGCGAGCAGCGAGGCGCTCAAGAGTTTGTGCATGGTGGATGTCCCTGTTGTTGTCGTTGGAATCAATTGGCCAGCCACTATAGCCGGGCGCTGTTGGCGCCCGAAAGACCGAAAAGTTGGGCGCTTATGGAGTTTTTTCAAACAAGGCATTTCCGCAACGGGAGCAGAACGCCGCCTCGCTGTCGTGATCGGCCTTGGCGCACACCGGGCACGGACGTTCCTGGCGCTCGCCGCGCATGGCGTTGGCCAGCTCGGCGGTGAAGATGCCGGTGGGCACGGCGATGATCGAGTAACCGGTGATCATCACCAGCGCCGAGATCATCTGCCCCAGCGGGGTCTTGGGCACGATGTCGCCGAAGCCCACGGTGGTGAGGGTGACGATGGCCCAGTAGATGCCCATGGGAATGCTGGTGAAGCCGTGCTCGGGGCCTTCGATCACGTACATCAGGGTGCCGAACACCGTCACCAGGGTGGCCACGCTGAGCAGGAACACAATGATCTTCTGGCGGCTGCCGCGCAGGGCCGACATCAGGTAGTTGGCCTGGCTCAGGTAGGGGCGCAGCTTGAGCACGCGGAAGATGCGCAGCATGCGGATCACCCGCACGATCATCAGGTACTGGGCGTCGCTGTAGTAGATGGCGAGGATGCCCGGCACGATCGCCAGCAGGTCCACCAGCCCATAGAAGCTGAAGGCGTAGCGCAGCGGCCGCGGCGTGCAGTACAGGCGCAGCAGGTATTCCACGGTGAAGATGCCGGTCAGGCCCCATTCAATGTTGGCGAACAGGGTGGCGTACTCGCGGTGCACGCCTTCGATGCTGTCGAGCATCACCAGCACCAGGCTGGCGAGGATGATCAGCAGCAGGGTGGTGTCGAAGCGCCGGCCGGCCACCGTGTCGCTGTGGAAGATGATGGTGTAGAGCTTCTGGCGCAGGGTGCGTTGGCTTTCCATAGGGTCCGGGTTCCTGAACATGGACCAAGCCTAGGGCGTTTACCGGCGACTGTGCAAGGTGCCCTCCACCAGGCTGGCGCGGGCACCGGCGCGCACCAGCCAACAGGCGAGAATGAACGGCGCGGTGAGGCCGGGCAGCGGCAGGCTGGCGAACCCCGGTTGCAACAGCAGCGCCAGGCCGATGGCCAGCACTGCGCGCAGCGGCTGGGCGCTAAAGGCCAGCGCCGCCAGCGCCGGGTTGAAACCGTACAGGCCGGGCAGCGCTGGCTCGCCCTGCAGCCAGGCGAAGGCCAGGCCGGCGGCAGAGCCCAGCAGCGCCCAGCGCGCGGCGCGGCGGTCGGCCAGGTACAGGCCCAGGGCAATCAGCGCGCCAGCCAGGGGGCTGGGCAGCACGAAGATCTGCCCCAGGCCGGTGAGCACGTCACTCAGGTTGAAAGTTTGCAGGTTGCCAGGGGCGGGGCTGATGCCCAGGGCCAGGGCCCAGCCGGCCAGCACGAACGGCGCGGTGTAGGCGGGCAGGCAGCTGGGGCGCGCGCAAACGCGCAGCCAGCGCGCCAGCAGCAGGCTGCTCAGGCCACTGGCGGCGATGATCAACAGGGGCAGGGTCAGGCCCAGCGGCAGCCACTGGCTGAACAGCAGGCCGATCAGCACGCCGTTGTAGCTGTACAGGCCGGCCTGGCGGTGTTCGCGCAGGTAGCCACGGCGTTGCGCGGTGAGCAGGCCGCTGGCCGCGCCCAGCAGCGCGCCGCCCAACAGCTGCGGGGCGCCCACCAGTATCGCCAGCAGGCAGCACAGGCCGCACAGCGGGTTGCGTTGCAGCAGCACCTGGCTGAAGCCGTTGAGCAGGGCGGTGGCCCAGTCGGGGCAGTGAATTGGATGTCTTGCCATAGGCGCTCCTGTGGGAGCTGGCTTGCCAGCGAGCTTTTCGGTACCACCAAAAACTCGCTGGCAAGCCAGCTCCCACAGCCTCGGTTTCTAGACCAGCGTTTCGATACGCAGCGAATTGGTGCTGCCCGGCTTGCCGAACGGCACGCCGGCGGTGATCACCAGGGTGTCGCCACGGCTGGCCAGCCCTTGCGCCTGGGCGATTTCCAGCGCCGTGGAGCAGACTTCCTCCACCTGCCGCAAGCGGTCATTGACCACCGAACGCACGCCCCAGGCCACGCTCAACTGCCGGGCCGTGGCCAGGTTGGGCGTGAGGTTGAGGATCGGCACCCGCGGCCGTTCGCGGGCGGCGCGCAGGGTCGAGGCGCCGGATTCGCTGTAGTTGACCAGCACCGCTACCGGCAGAATCCCGCTGATACGGCGGATGGCGCAGCTGATGGCGTCCGACACGGTGGCCTCGGCCTGGGGCCGGCTGACGTCCAGTTGCGCCTGGTAGTCGGGGCCGCTTTCCACCTGGCGGATGATCTTGCTCATCATCTGCACCGCTTCCAGCGGGTAGTCGCCCGAAGCGGTCTCGGCCGACAGCATCACCGCGTCAGCGCCCTCGGCCACGGCGTTGGCCACGTCGGTGACTTCGGCGCGGGTGGGTGCGGGGGCGAAGCGCATCGATTCGAGCATCTGCGTGGCCACCACCACCGGCCGTCCCAGCGCGCGGCACACGGCGATGATGCGCTTCTGGATCTGCGGCACGGTCTCGGCCGGCACCTCCACGCCCAAATCGCCACGGGCCACCATGATCGCGTCGCTGAGCCGCGCGATCTCTTCAAGGTGCACCAGCGCCGAGGGTTTCTCGACCTTGGCCATCAGCCGCGCGCGGCCGCCGATCAGCTCGCGGGCCTCGAGGATGTCCTCGGGGCGCTGCACGAATGACAGCGCCACCCAGTCCACTCCCAGCTCCAGGCCGAAGCTCAGGTCGCGGCGGTCCTTGGCGGTCAGCGGGCTGAGCTCCAGCACCGCCTGGGGCACGTTGACGCCCTTGCGGTCCGACAGCTCGCCGCCGGCAATCACCTGGGTGTCGATGGCGTCGGCATGCCTGGCGGTCACCTGCAGGCGCAGCTTGCCGTCGTCCAGCAGCAGGTCCATGCCCGGCTCCAGGGCGGCGATGATCTCGGGGTGCGGCAGGTTCACCCGGCGCGCGTCGCCGGGGCTGGTGTCGAGGTCCAGACGGAACGCCTGGCCGCGGTGCAGCAGCACCTTGCCGTCGGCGAAACGGCCGACGCGCAGCTTCGGCCCTTGCAGGTCCATGAGCACGCCCAGGGGCGTGTTCAACTGCGCTTCCACGTCGCGAATCCATTCCAGGCGCTGGGCGTGGTCGCCGTGCTCGCCGTGGCTGAAGTTGAGGCGGAACAGGTTGACCCCGGCCAGCGCCAGTTGGCGGATGTCTTCCTGGCTGCGGGTGGCAGGGCCCAAGGTGGCGAGGATCTTGGTGTTCTTGTAGGCGGTCATGGCGCGGTGGCCTCCAGAATCAGGATGGCGCGGAAGTCGTTGACGTTGGTGCGCGTGGGTTCGGTAACCACCAGGTCGCCCAGCGCCTGGAAGTAGCCATAGCCGTTGTTGTTGTCCAGCTCGGCGCTGGCGCTCAGGCCCAGTTGCGCGGCGCGGCGGTAGCTGCACGGGGTCATGACCGCGCCGGCGTTGTCCTCGGAGCCGTCGATGCCGTCGGTGTCGCCGGCCAGGGCGTAGATGCCGGGCTGGCCCTTGAGGCTCTCGGTGAGGCTGAGGAGGAATTCGGCGTTGCGCCCGCCGCGGCCGTTGCCGCGCACGGTGACCGTGGTCTCGCCCCCGGAGAGAATCACGCACGGCGCCGCCAGCGGCTGGCCGTGAATGGCGATCTGCCGGGCGATGCCGGCGTGCACCTTGGCCACTTCCCGCGACTCGCCTTCCAGGTCGCCGAGGATCAGCGGGCTGAAGCCGGCGGCGCGCGCCTTGACGGCGGCGGCCTGCAACGACTGCTGCGGCGTGGCGATCAGTTGGAAGTGGCTGCGCGCCAGGCACGGGTCGTCGGCCTTGACGGTCTCCGATTCAGGGTTGTGCAGCCAGTCGCGCACGGCCGGTGGCACCTCGATGTGGTAGCGCGCCAGGATCGCCAGCGCCTGGGCCGAGGTGCTGGGGTCGGCCACGGTGGGGCCGGAGGCGATGACCGTGGCCAGGTCGCCGGGTACGTCGGAAATCGCGTAGGTGTGCACGGTGGCCGGCCAGCAGGCCTTGGCCAGGCGGCCGCCCTTGATGGCGGAGAGGTGTTTGCGCACGCAGTTCATCTCGCCAATGGTGGCGCCGGATTTGAGCAGCGCCTTGTTGATGGCCTGCTTGTCGGCCAGGGTGATGCCGGCGGCGGGCAGGGCGAGCAGCGCCGAGCCGCCGCCCGAAAGCAGGAAGATCACCCGGTCGCTTTCAGTGAGGTTGCTGACCAGTTGCAGCACGCGCTCGGCCACGGCCAGGCCGGCGGCGTCGGGCACCGGGTGGGCGGCTTCCACCACCTCGATTTTCCGGCAGCTGGCGCCGTGGCCGTAGCGGGTGACTACCAGCCCGCTGACCTCGCCCTGCCAGCAGCGCTCGACCACTTCGGCCATGGCGGCTGCGGCCTTGCCGGCGCCGATGACGATCACCCGGCCGCTGCGGTCGGCGGGCAGGAAGGGTTCCAGCACCTGGCTTGGGTGGGCTGCGGCGATGGCCGTGGCGAACAGCTCGCGCAGGAAGGATTGCGGATCGACTGACATGGCAGGCTCCCGGAAGAATTCTTGTTTTTGGAGTGAGGTGTGGGAGCTGGCTTGCCAGCGAGCTTTTTGCGCCCCCGAAAAGCTCGCTGGCAAGCCAGCTCCCACAGGTCCTGCGATGTATCAGTTGTCGCGGATGCTGAAGTTGGCCATGTGTTCCAGGCCCTTGATCAGCGCCGAGTGGTCCCAGTTGCTGCCGCCCAGGGAGGCGCAGGTGCTGAACACCTGTTGCGCGTTGGCGGTGTTGGGCAGGTTCACGCCCAGCTCGCGGGCGCCTTGCAGGGCCAGGTTGAGGTCTTTCTGGTGCAGGCTGATGCGGAAGCCGGGGTCGAAGGTGCCCTTGATCATGCGCTCGCCGTGCACTTCGAGGATCTTCGACGAGGCGAAGCCGCCCATCAGTGCTTCACGCACCTTGGCCGGGTCGGCGCCGTTCTTCGCCGCGAACAGCAGCGCTTCGGCCACGGCCTGGATGTTCAGGGCGACGATGATCTGGTTGGCCACCTTGGCGGTCTGGCCGTCGCCGTTGCCGCCGACGCGGGTGATGTTCTTGCCCATGCTCTGGAACAGCGGCAGGGCGCGGTCGAAGGCGTCCTGGTCGCCGCCGACCATGATGCTCAGGGTGGCGGCCTTGGCGCCTACTTCACCACCGGACACAGGTGCGTCCAGGTACTGCGCGCCACGGGCGTTGACCTTGGCGGCGAAGGCCTTGGTGGCGGTGGGCGAGATGGAGCTCATGTCGATGACGATCTTGTTGCGGCTCAGGCCCTCGGCGATGCCCTGCTCGCGGAACAGCACGTCCTCGACCTGCGGGGTGTCGGGCACCATGACGATGATGAATTCCGCTTCCTGGGCCACGTCGCGCGGGTTGGCCAGGGCCACGGCGCCGGCGGCGACAAGGTCGGTGGGCGCGGCGTCGTGGTGGGTGGAGAGGAACAGTTGGTGACCTGCTTGCTGCAGGTTCTGCGCCATGGGCAGGCCCATGATGCCGGTGCCGATGAATCCGATTTTTGCCATGGTATGAAGCCTCTTAATTATTTTTGTGAATGCGGCACTGTGGGAGCTGGCTTGCCAGCGAGCTTCTGGGGCCTCTGAAAAGCTCGCTGGCAAGCCAGCTCCCACAGGCGTCAGACGGCGTTATGCGTTTTGAGCCAATGCAGGCCAGCCTCGGTGGTGGTCAGCGGCTTGTACTCGCAGCCCACCCAGCCCTGGTAGCCGATCTTGTCCAGGTGCTCGAACAGGAAGCGGTAGTTGATCTCGCCGGTGCCCGGTTCGTGGCGGCCGGGGTTGTCGGCCAGTTGCACGTGGTTGATGCGCGGCAGGTGCGCTTGCAGCGTGCGCGCCAGGTCACCTTCCATGATTTGCATGTGGTAGATGTCGTACTGCAGGAACAGGTTGGCGCTGCCCACCTCGGCCTGGATCGCCAGCGCCTGGTCGGTGGTGGTCAGGTAGAAGCCAGGAATGTCGAGGGTGTTGATCATCTCCATCACCAGGCGAATGCCCGCGGCCTGCAGCTTGTCGGCGGCGTACTGCAGGTTGGCGACGAAGGTGGCCTTCACCGTGGCGCAGTCCACGCCCTGGGGGCGGATGCCGGCCAGGCAGTTGATCTGGGTGTTGCCCAGCACCTGGGCGTAGGCGATGGCCAGGTCCACGCCGGCACGGAATTCCTCGACGCGGTCAGGGTGGCAGGCAATGCCACGCTCGCCCTTGGCCCAGTCACCGGCCGGCAGGTTGAACAGCACCTGGGTCAGGCCGTGGGCCTGCAGTTGCGCCTTGATCTCGGCGGAGTTGAAGTCGTACGGGAACAGGTATTCCACGCCACTGAAACCGGCATCGGCAGCGGCCTTGAAGCGGGCGAGGAAGTCCTGTTCGGTGAACAGCATCGACAGGTTGGCGGCAAAACGCGGCATGAAAGCCTCCTTGAAAAATCAGTCGAGCAGCGAGATGGCGGTAGGGGCGTCGTTGCCGACCAGCGCCAGGTCTTCGAATTCGTTGACGGCGTTGATCTCGGTGCCCATGGAAATGTTGGTCACCCGTTCCAGGATGATTTCCACCACCACCGGCACCTTGAACTCCTCGATCAGCGCCTGGGCCTTGCGCAGCGCCGGCTGGATCTGTGCCGGTTCGAACACGCGCAGGGCCTTGCAGCCCAGGCCTTCGGCGACGGCCACGTGGTCGACGCCGTAGCCGTTGATTTCCGGGGCGTTGATGTTCTCGAACGCCAGCTGCACGCAGTAGTCCATGTCGAAGCCGCGCTGGGCCTGGCGGATCAGCCCCAGGTAGGAGTTGTTCACCACCACGTGGATGTACGGCAGGTGGAACTGCGCGCCCACGGCCAGCTCTTCGATCATGAACTGGAAGTCGTAGTCACCCGACAGCGCCACCACCTTGCGGCTCGGGTCGGCCTTGACCACGCCCAGGGCTGCGGGAATGGTCCAGCCCAGCGGGCCTGCCTGGCCGCAGTTGATCCAGTGGCGTGGCTTGTACACGTGGAGGAACTGCGCGCCGGCGATCTGCGACAGGCCGATGGTGCTGACGTAGCAGGTGTCCTTGCCGAACACCTGGTTCATTTCCTCGTACACGCGCTGGGGCTTGACCGGCACGTTGTCGAAGTGGGTCTTGCGCTGCAGGCTGGCCTTGCGCTGCTGGCAGTCGGCGAGCCAGGCGCTGCGGTCCTTCAACTTGCCAGCGGCTTTCCATTCGCGGGCCACTTCCAGGAAGCGGTCCAGGGCTGCGCCTGCGTCAGAGACGATGCCCAGGTCAGGGGTGAACACGCGGCCGATCTGAGTGGGTTCGATGTCCACGTGAATGAAGCGGCGGCCTTCGGTGTACACGTCCACCGAGCCGGTGTGGCGGTTGGCCCAGCGGTTGCCGATGCCCAGCACCACGTCGGACTTGAGCAGGGTGGCGTTGCCGTAGCGGTGCGAGGTCTGCAGGCCGACCATGCCGACCATCTGCGGGTGGTCGTCAGGGATGGTGCCCCAGCCCATCAGGGTGGGGATGACCGGGATGCCGGTCAGCTCGGCGAACTCCACCAGCTTGGCGCTGGCGTCGGCGTTGATCACGCCGCCACCGCTTACCAGCAGCGGGCGTTCGGCCTGGTCGAGCATGGCCAGGGCCTTCTCTACCTGGGTGCGGCTGGCGGTGGGGCGGGTCACGGGCAGCGGCTCGTAGGCGTCGATGTCGAACTCGATCTCGGCCATCTGCACGTCGAACGGCAGGTCGATCAGCACCGGGCCAGGGCGGCCGGAGCGCATTTCATAGAAGGCTTTCTGGAAGGCGTAGGGCACCTGGCCCGGTTCCAGCACGGTGGTGGCCCACTTGGTCACCGGCTTGACGATGCTGGTGATGTCCACGGCCTGGAAGTCTTCCTTGTGCAGGCGGGCGCGGGGCGCCTGGCCGGTGATGCACAGGATGGGAATGGAGTCGGCCGAGGCGCTGTACAGGCCGGTGACCATGTCGGTGCCCGCCGGGCCCGAGGTGCCGATGCACACGCCGATGTTGCCGGCCTTGGTGCGGGTGTAGCCCTCGGCCATGTGCGAGGCGCCTTCGACGTGGCGGGCCAGCACGTGGTCGATGCCGCCGACCTTCTTGAGGGCCGAGTACAGCGGGTTGATGGCGGCACCGGGAATGCCGAAGGCGGTTTCCACACCTTCGCGGCGCATCACCAGAACGGCTGCATCGATTGCTCTCATTTTGCTCATGGTTTTGTGCCTCTTTGTGTTTTGTAATTGTATACAAGTGGCTTGTTGGCCGAGTTTATTCACGGCACCGGCTTCAGGTCAAACCCTTTTCGCTTTTGCCGAGGGATGGCGTTTGCAGGCCATTGGTCGGGAATATTTGCGATATTGTATACAATAAATTTTGTATTTGTGCTCTATTTGTCGTGTCGATTTTTCATTCAAGAGGATCTACCGATGACTGCCATTACCTTGGCTGCTGCCAATCGTCTCGCCGAACACGCCCTGGCCACGGGGCGCGACATCAAGGCCGCGCCGCTTACCGTGGCGGTGCTGGACAGCGGCGGGCACCTGGTGAGCCTGCAACGCCAGGACGGCGCCAGCCTGCTGCGGCCCCACGTGGCTATTGGCAAGGCGTGGGGCGCCATCGCCCTGGGCAAGGGCTCGCGCCTGCTGGCGACGGACGCGCAGGCACGCCCGGCGTTTTTCGCGGCGTTGAACGGGCTGGGGCAGGGCGGCGTGGTGCCGGCGCCGGGTGGGGTGCTGATTCGTGATCAGCAGGGCGTGGTGATAGGCGCGGTGGGAATCAGCGGGGATGTGTCCGATGTGGACGAGCGCTGTGCGATCAGCGCGATCGAGGCGTTGGGCTGGAGCGCTGATGCGGGTGTGAGCGCATAAATTTGTGGGAGCTGGCTTGCCAGCGAGTTTTCCGGGGCGCCAAAAGCTCGCTGGCAAGCCAGCTCCCACAGGGCCTTTATGCGTCGGGCGTGCAGCCCTTCAGCACCATGCGAATGATCGTTTGCGCCGCCGCCTCGTAATCGCTCTCGTCCAACCGCGCCTTGCCGGTGACCACGGCGATCTGCCAGTCGAAATCGGCGTAGGTCTGGGTCGCCGCCCAGATGCTGAACATCAGGTGGTGCGCATCGACGTGGGCGATCTGCCCGCGGTCGATCCAGGTCTGGATGCAGTCGATGTTGTGCTTGGCCTGCACGTTCAGCTGTTCCACCTGGTCGGGGCTCAGGTGCGGGGCGCCGTGCATGATCTCGCTGGCGAACACCTTGGACGCCGCCGGCAGGTCGCGGGAGATGCGAATCTTGGAACGGATGTAGCCGCTGAGCACCTCGAACGGGTCGCCTTCGGGGTTGAACGGCGTCGAAGCCGCCAGGATCGGCTCGATAATGCTTTCCAGCACCTCGCGGTACAGGTTTTCCTTGGACTTGAAGTAGTAATAGACGTTGGGCTTGGGCAGCCCGGCCTTGGCCGCGATGTCGCTGGTCTTGGTGGCGGCGAAGCCCTTGTCGGCAAATTCTTCGCTGGCCGCGCGCAGGATCAGTTCTTTGTTGCGCTCGCGAATGGTGGTCATAAAGCCGATGATTCCTTGCCTGCTGGGCGGTGCGGCATGGTAGCACCGTGCTCGCGCGGGGCTCAACTTGGGGCGGGCGACGGGCGGCCTGTCGGCTACCTGAATGGAGGGCGGGTTGGGCCAGTGGCGGTGGGGGCCGCTGCTAGAATTTTTCAGGAAGACAGGCTAGTGGCCATTATCACTGGCCCGTGACACCCGAGGTGTTCGCCCGTGCCCAAGCGTCGTCGTGGTCTGGTCATTTTTGCCGGCATCGTGCTGGTGCTGCTGGCCTGCTGGCTGGTCTACCACCTGCTGGCCGGCCGGGCCAAGCCCAAGCCTCCGCCCGCCGCCGAGCCGGTGGCCGTGGTGCCGGTGAAACAGCAGGACGTGCCGGTGTACATCGACGCCCTGGGCACGGTGACCCCCACCCGCACCGTCACCGTGGTCACCCAGGTGGCCGGCGTGCTCACCGAGGTGCCGTTCCAGGAAGGCCAGCACGTGAAAAAAGGCCAGGTGGTGGCGCGCATCGACGACCGTGCGCTGAAGGCGCAGCTGGCCCAGGCCCGCGGTGTGCTGCTGCACGACCAGGCGCTACTGGCCAACGACCAGCGCGACCTGGTGCGTTTCGGCCAGCTGATCAAGGTGGGCTCGGTCAGCCAGCAGACCCTCGACACCCAGCGCTCGCTGGTGCAGCAACAGCAGGGCACCGTGGCCGCCGACCAGGGCAGCGTGCAGAACCTTGAAGTGCAGGTCAGCTATTGCACCCTTTATTCACCGGTGGACGGCGTGGTCGGCTTGCGCCTGGTGGACCCCGGCAACTACGTGAACCCGCAGACCAGCACCGGCATCGCCGTGATCACCCAACTGCAGCCCGCCACCGTGGTGTTCGCCGTGCCTGAGGACGACCTGGGCCCCATCGACCAGGCCATGGCCAAGGGCCCGGTGACGGTGCTGGCCTACGACCGCAACAAGCACGACCTGCTGGCCACCGGCAACCTGCTGGCGCTGGACAACCAGGTGGACACCAGCACCGGCACGGTGAAGGTCAAGGCGCAGTTCAGCGACCCGGCCAGCCACCTGTTTCCCAACCAGTTCGTCAACGCCCGGCTACAGGCCGACCGCCTGGCGCAGATCGCCGTGGTGCCGACCCAGGCCATCCAGCACGGCAGCCAGGGCGATTTCGTGTTCGTGGTCAACGGCGACAAGGCGGCGCTGCGGGTGGTCAAGCTGGGCCCGGCCACCGGTGATGTCACCGCCATCCTCGACCAGGGCGTGAAGCCTGGCGAGCAGGTGGTGACCGAGGGCGCCGACAAGCTGGACAACGGTTCGTCGGTCAAGGTCGCCACGCCATGAATGTCTCGCGGCCGTTCATCGAGCGGCCGGTGGCCACCGCACTGATCATGGTCGCGGTGCTGCTGGTGGGCCTGCTGGGCTACCACCTGCTGTCGGTGTCGGCGCTGCCCGAGGTCGACTACCCCACCATCCAGGCGTTCACCCAGTACCCCGGCGCCAGCCCCGAGGTGATCAGCTCGTCGATCACCGCGCCGCTGGAGCGCCAGTTCGGCGAGATGCCCGGGCTCAAGTCGATGAACTCCACCAGCTCCGACGGCGCCTCGGTGATCACCCTGCAGTTCGACCTGGCGCTGTCCCTGGACGTGGCCGAGCAGGAGGTGCAGGCGGCCATCAACGCCGCCGGCACCTTCCTGCCGGCCAACCTGCCGTACCCGCCGGTGTACAGCAAGGTCAACCCGGCCGACGCGCCGGTGCTGACCCTGTCGCTGACCTCCGACGTGCTGCCGCTGACCAAAATCCAGGACCTGGCCGACACCCGCCTGGCGCAGAAAATCTCGCAGATCACCGGTGTCGGCCTGGTGACCCTCAGCGGTGGCCAGCGCCCCGCCGTGCGGGTGCAGGCCAATACCTCGGCGCTGAACGCGCTGGGGCTGTCGCTGGATGATGTGCGCACGGCCCTGGGCACCGCCAACGTCAACCAGGCCAAGGGCAACATCGACGGCAAATTCCAGGCCTATTCCATCGGCGCCAACGACCAGTTGCAGTCGGCCGAGCAGTACCGCGACCTGATCATCGGCTACAAGAACGGCGCGCCGATTCGCCTGGCGCAGATCGCCGCGTCCATCCAGGGCCCGGAGAACCCGCGCCAGGCCGCCTGGACCAACGCCACGCCGTCGATCGTGCTGAACATCCAGCGCCAGCCCGGCGCCAACGTCATCCAGGTGGTGGACCGCGTGCAGCGCCTGCTGCCGGCCTTGCGCGCGAGCCTGCCGGGCACCCTCAAGGTGGCCGTGCTCACCGACCGCACCCAGACCATCCGCGCCTCGGTCACCGACGTGCAGCTGGAGTTGGGGGTGGCGATCCTGCTGGTGGTGATCGTTATCTTTGTCTTCCTGCGCGACCTGGCCGCCACGCTGATCCCGGCGCTCACCGTGCCGCTGACCCTGATCGGCACCCTGGCCGTGGCCTACGCCCTGGGCTTTTCCCTGAACAACCTGACGTTGATGGCGCTGACCATCGCCATCGGCTTCGTGGTCGACGACGCCATCGTCATGATCGAGAACATCACCCGCTACATCGAGGACGGCGAGACGCCCCTGCAGGCCGCGCTCAAGGGCTCGGCGCAGATCGGCTTCACCATCATCTCGCTGTCGGTGGCGCTGATCGCGGTGATGATCCCGCTGCTGTTCATGGGCGACGTGGTGGGGCGGCTGTTCCGCGAGTTCGCCACCACGGTGGCGGTGACCATCGTGATTTCCGCGCTGATCACCCTGACCCTCACGCCCATGCTGTGCGCGCGCCTGCTCAAGGCGCGCCAGGGCGAGCGCCGCGAGGACTTCTTCGACCGCATCAACCACTACTACGTGAAAGGCCTGGACTGGGTGCTGCTGCACCAGGCGCTGACGCTGGTGTCCATCGTCATCACCGCGCTGCTGACGGTGTGGCTGATCCTGGTGATTCCCAAGGGCTTCTTCCCCGACCAGGACACCGGCCTGATCCAGGGCATTTCCCAGGCCGCGCCCAGCGTGTCCTTCGCGCGCATGCAGGACGAGCAGCAGCGCCTGGCCGCGCGCATCCTCAAGGACCCGGCGGTGGCCAGCCTGTCGTCGTTCGTGGGCATCGACCAGACCAACCCGACGCTGAACCAGGGCAACCTGCTGATCAACCTCAAGCCGCGCGGCGAGCGTGACAGCAGCGCGGTGGTGATCCGCCGCCTGGCCGACGCCAACAGCGACGAGTCGGGCATCCGCCTGTACCTGCACGGGGTGCAGGACCTGACCCTGGACTCCACCGTCTCCACCACCAGCTACCGCCTCGGGCTGCAGGCCATCGACACCCAGGCGCTGGAGCAATGGACCAACAAGCTGATGGCGGCCATGCGCAAGGACCCGATGTTCGCCGACGTGCAGAGCCAGGCCCTGCAGTTCGGCAACCAGATCCAGCTGACCTTCGACCGCGCCACCGCCTCGCGCCTGGGCGTGACGCCCCAGGCCATCGACGACGTGCTGTACGACGCCTTCGGCCAGCGCCAGGTGTCGACCATCTACACCCAGCTCAACCAGTACCACGTGGTGCTGGCCAGCGACCGCCAGCCCGGTAACCTCGCCGACCTGCTCACCGGGCTGTACGTGGACACCGCCAGCGGCGGCGTGGCGCCGCTGTCGAGCATGGCCAGCCAGCAGGTGATACGCGCGCCCATCACCCTCAACCGCCAGGGCCAGTTCCCCTACGCCGACGTCTCGTTCAACCTGGCGCCGGGGCAGACCCTGGGCGCGGCGGTCACGCGGCTGGGGCAGATCGAGCATGACCTGGGCCTGCCGATCACCGTGCAGGCCCAGCTCGAAGGCGCCGCGGCCACCTTCCAGTCGTCCCTGGGCAACCAGCTGTTCCTGGTGCTGGCGGCCATCGTGGTGGTGTACCTGATGCTGGGCATTCTCTACGAGAGCTTCGTGCACCCGGTGACCATCCTCTCCACGCTGCTGTCGGCGGCGCTCGGCGCCTTGCTGGCGCTGTGGCTGACCGGCACGCAGTTCGACATCATCGGCCTGATCGGCATCGTGCTGCTGATTGGCATCGTCATGAAGAACGGCATCATGATGGTCGACTTCGCCCTGGAGCTGCAGCGCAACGAGGGCCTGGACCCCACCGCGGCGATCCGCCAGGCGGCGCAACTGCGCTTCCGGCCCATCCTGATGACCAGCATGGCCTCGCTGTTCGGCGCCGTGCCGCTGGCCCTGGGCACTGGCATCGGCTCGGAGCTGCGCCACCCGCTGGGCATCGCCATCATTGGCGGGCTGCTGCTGAGCCAACTGCTGACGCTGTTCTCGACGCCGGTGATCTTCCTTGCCATGAACGGCCTGGAGCAGCGCCTGGGCGCTGGCCAGCCGAGCGCTGAAGCGCCCGCGCCATGAACCTCTCGGCGCCGTTCATCCAGCGCCCCATCGCCACCACGCTGCTGGCGCTGGGGCTGGCGCTGTTCGGCATCCTGGCGTTCAACCTGCTGCCGGTGGCGCCGCTGCCCGAGGTGGATTTTCCCACCATCAGCGTGCGCGCCAGCCTGCCCGGCGCCGACCCCAGCACCGTCGCCACCTCGGTGGCGACGCCGCTGGAGCGCCAGTTCGGGCAGATATCGGGCATCACCCAGATGACCTCGTCGAGCACCCTGGGCGCCACCCGCATCAACCTGCAGTTCGACCTCAACCGCGACATCGACGGCGCCGCCCGCGACGTGCAGGCGGCCATCAACGCCGCACGCACCAACCTGCCCAGCGACCTGTCGGGCAACCCCACCTACCGCAAGGTCAACCCGGCCGATTCGCCGATCCTGATCATCAGCATGACCTCGGCCACCGCCACCCCGGGGCAGATGTACGACGTCGCCTCCACGGTGCTGCAACAGCGCCTGCTGCAGACCTCGGGGGTGGGCGACGTGATCGTTGGCGGCGGCGCGCTGCCGGCGGTGCGCATCGAGCTCAACCCCGACCGCCTCAATCACTATGGGGTGAGCCTTGAGCAGGTGCGCGGGGTGATCGCCGACGCCAACACCAACCTGCCCAAGGGCACCATCAGCAGCAGCGGCGGCAACTACACCCTGGCCGCCAACGACATGCTCTACCAGGCCGGCGACTATGCGCCGCTGATCGTCAAGCAGAGCAACGGCGACGTGGTGCACATCGCCGACCTGGGCTACGTGCGCGAGGACGTCGAGGACCTGCGCAACTTCGGCCTGTCCAACGGCAAGCCGGCGGTGCTGCTGGTGGTGTTCAAGCAGCCGGGCGCCAACGTGCTCAATACGGTGGACGCGGTGAAGGCCGCGCTGCCGTTGCTGCAGGCCTCGCTGACCAACGGCATCAAGCTCAACCTGTTCATGGACCGCACCACCACCATCCGCTCGTCGCTGCACGACGTGGAGGTCAGCCTGCTGATTTCGGTGCTGCTGGTGACCCTGGTGACCTTCTGTTTCTTCCGCGACTGGCGCAGCACCCTGGTGCCGGCCATCGCCGTGCCGCTGTCGCTGCTGGGCACCTTCGGCGCCATGTATTTCCTGGGCTACAGCCTCAACAACCTGTCGCTGATGGCGCTGACCATTTCCACCGGCTTCGTGGTCGACGACGCCATCGTCGTGGTGGAGAACATCATGCGCCACCTGGAGCAGGGCGCCGACCGCGTGCAGGCGGCGCTGGAGGGCGCGCGCGAGGTGGGCTTCACGGTGCTGACCATCAGCGTGTCGCTGGTGGCGGTGTTCATCCCGCTGCTGCTGATGGGCGGCATTGTCGGGCGGCTGTTCCGCGAGTTCTCCGTGACCCTGTCGGTGGCCATCGTGATTTCCATGCTGGTCTCGCTCACCGTCACCCCCAGCCTGTGCAGCGTGCTGCTGCGCCCGCAGCACGCGGGTGGCGAGCAGGCGGGCGAGCACCCGGACTCGCGTTTCCATCGCTTCTACGACCGCACCCTGGGCTGGGTCATCGACCATTCGCTGCTGGCCGGGCTGGTGACGCTGATGGTGGTGGCGCTGGCGGCGGTGCTCTACGTGCTGATCCCCAAGGGCTTCTTCCCCCAGGAAGACACCGGGCGCCTGCAGGGCTCGATACTGGCGGCGCAGAGCGTGTCCTACGCGGCCATGCAGCAGAGCTTCGAGCGCATCAACCGCACGGTGATGAGCAACCCCAACGTGGAAAACGTCGGTGGCTTCGTGGGCGGCAGTGGCGGCGGCAGCGGCGCCATCAACAGCGCGCAGCTGTTCATCACCCTCAAGCCGCTGGGCCAGCGCAGCGTGGGCGCCGACGCGGTGATCGGGCAGATCCGCCACGCCCTGGGCGACATGCCCGGCACACGCCTGTACCTGCAATCGGCCCAGGACATCACCGTGGGCGGCCGCCAGAGCGGCGCGCAGTACCAGTACACGCTGACCGCCGATGACCAGGCCGACCTGGACCTGTGGGTGCCCAAGGTGCTGGACGTGCTGCGGCCGCTGGCGCAGCTCACCGACCTCAACACCGACCAGCAGGACAACAGCCTGCTGGCCAACCTGCACGTCAACCGCGACAGCGCCGCGCGCCTGGGCGTGAGCCTGTCGGCGGTGGACCAGACCCTGTACGACGCGTTCGGCCAGCGCCAGGTGTCGACCATCTACCGCGCGGCCAACCAGTACCACGTGGTCATGGAGATCGCGCCGCCGTACTGGCGCGACCCCATGGCGCTGAAGGGCATCTACGTGCCGGTGGGCGCGGTGGCCTCCACCGCCCGCGGCGGCGCGGCGCCGAGTATCGCCAGTTCGGCGCTGGTGCCGCTGGCGGCCATGGCCGACTACAGCATCGACCGCACCGCCATCTCCATCAGCCACCAGGGCACGTTCCCGGCGGTGACCGTGTCGTTCAACCTGGCGCCGGGCACCTCCATCGGCCAGGCCACGGTGCTGGTGGACAACGCCGTGGCGCAGCTGCGCATGCCCGCCAGCGTCACCGGCCAGTTCGCCGGCACCGCCCAGGTATTCCAGGCCTCGGTGGCCAGCGAGCCGCTGCTGATTGCCGCCGCGCTGCTGTCGGTGTACATCGTGCTGGGCGTACTCTATGAAAACCTGGTGCACCCGCTGACCATCCTCTCCACGCTGCCGTCGGCCGGGGTGGGCGCGCTGATCGCGCTGCTGGTGACCGGCACCGAGCTGTCGATCATCGCCCTGGTGGGGGTGATCCTGCTGATCGGCATCGTCAAGAAGAACGCCATCATGATGATCGACTTCGCCCTCAGCGAGCGTCGCGCCCAGGGGCTGGACGCCCGCGAGGCCATCCGCCGGGCGTGCCTGATCCGCTTCCGGCCGATCATGATGACCACCCTGGCGGCCATTCTCGGCGCCTTGCCGCTGGTGCTGGGCCATGGCTACGGCTCCGAGCTGCGGCGGCCGCTGGGCATCTCGATCATCGGCGGGCTGCTGTTCAGCCAGGTGCTGACGCTGTACACCACGCCCGTCATCTACCTGTGGCTCGACCGGGCCTCGGCGCGCGTGCGCCGGCACGGCAAGGAGACTTGAATGCGCATGCTCATTGTCACGGCGTTGGTGGCGCTCCTGGCCGGTTGCATGGTCGGGCCCGACTACCAGCGCCCGCAGCAGCCGCTGCCCCAGGGCTTCAAGGAAGGCGCGGCGTTCGAGCGGGCGGCGGCCAACCCCCAGGGGGCGCTGCACAGCCAGTGGTGGCTGGACTACCGCGACCCGGTGCTCAATAAGCTGATAGACCAGGCGGCGGCTGCCAACCAGTCGATCATCGCCGCCGAGGCCGCCTACCGCCTGGCCGACGCCCAGGTGGCGGCCAGCCGCGCCAGCCTGTGGCCGACGGTGGGGGTGGGCTTGTCCGGGACACGGGGCGTGGGCGGCAGCGGTTCCACCGGTAGCACCACCACGGGCACGACCACCGCCAGCACCGGCGTGGTGCAGTCGGTCAGCGCCACCCTGACCGCCAGCTGGACCCCGGACCTGTGGGGCGAGGTGCGCCGCGGCATCGAGTCGAGCAACGCCCTGGCGCAATCCTCCGACGCGCTGCTGGCCGGGGTGCGGTTGTCCATCGCCGCCAGCGTGGCCACCGACTATTTTGCCGTGCGCCAGTTGGACATCGACGTCCGCCTGCTGCAGCAGCAACAGCGCATCGACCAGCAGTTGCAGGACATGACCCAGGCCGAGTTCGTCCAGGGCACCGCCACCAACGACCAGCTGCTGGTGGCCCAGGACCAGCTGACCACAGTGGTGGCCGCGTTGCAGACGTCCCAGCGCTCGCGGGAGCAGTATGAACACGCGCTGGCGGTGTTGGTGGGGCAGGCGCCGGCGCAGTTCAGCATGGCGCCGCTGAGCGACTATTCATTCGGGGTGCTGCGACCGCCACTGACGCTGCCGTCGACCCTGCTGCAACGGCGCCCCGACGTGGTTTCGGCCGAGCGCACGGCGGCCGCCGCCAACGCGCGCATTGGCGTGGCCGAGGCGGCCTTCTACCCCAACCTTACACTAAGCGCCGAAGGCGGCTACCGCGGCAGCGCCCTGGGCGGGCTGTTCTCGCTGCCCAACCGGGTGTGGTTGCTGGGCCCGGCGCTGGCCGAGACGATCTTCGACGGCGGCGCCCGCCGTGCGGCGGTCAACGAGGCCCAGGCCAGCTACGACCAGGACGCCGCCAATTACCGCGGCGCGGTGCTGACGGCGCTGCAGAACGTGGAAGACAACCTGTCTGCGCTCAACCACCTGCAACAGCAGGCCGACGCCTACCAGCAGATCTTCCAGCGCAACCAGCAGCTGTTCGGCAGCCAGCAGGCCCAGCAGCAGGCCGGCACCGTCAGCCGGCAGAACGTGCTGACCCAGCAGCTGGTGCTGCTGCAGGCCGAGCAGACCCTGCGCGACACCCAGGGCCAGCTGGGGCAGGGCAGCGTGGCGTTGATCCAGAGCCTGGGCGGCGGCTGGCAGGGCGGTGGGCAGTAGGCGGGCGACAAGGTATGCTCGCGGCCAACGAACATGAAACATGGGAATGATTCTTATGGCAGGAAGCAGTCTGCTGGTGTTGCTGGACGATATCGCCGCGGTGCTCGACGACGTGTCGGTGATGACCAAGGTCGCCGCCAAGAAGACCACCGGCGTGCTCGGCGATGACCTGGCACTGAACGCCCAACAGGTCACCGGCGTGCGCGCCGAGCGCGAGCTGCCGGTGGTGTGGGCGGTGGCCAAGGGCTCGCTGCGCAACAAGGTCATCCTGGTGCCGGCGGCTTTGGCCATCAGCGCCTTCGCGCCGTGGGCGGTGACCCCGCTGTTGATGGTGGGCGGCGCGTACCTGTGCTTCGAGGGCTTCGAGAAAGTCGCCCATCCTTTGCTCCACGGCAAAGGTGAGGACCAAGCCGAACACGCGGCGTTGAGCGCGGCAGCGGCCGACCCGGCCGTTGACCTGGTGGCTTACGAGCAAGAGAAGATCCAGGGCGCGGTGCGCACCGACTTCATCCTGTCGGCGGAAATCATCGCCATCACCCTGGGCATCGTCGCCGACGCGCCGCTGAGCCAGCAGGTGATCGTGATGAGCGGCATCGCCTTCGTCATGACGGTGGGGGTGTACGGGCTGGTGGGGGCCATCGTCAAGCTGGACGACCTGGGGCTGTGGATGACCCAGCGCCAGGGCGGTGTGACCCGCGCGGTGGGCGGCGCCATTTTGCGCGCGGCGCCGTACATGATGAAGACGCTGTCGGTAGTGGGCACGGCGGCGATGTTCCTGGTGGGCGGGGGGATTCTGGTGCATGGCATTGCGCCGTTGCATCACTGGGTGGAAAGCGTGGGTGGCAGCGTGACCATGGCCTTGCTCAATGGTGGGCTGGGTGTGGTGGCGGGTGCGCTGGTGTTGGGTGTAGTCAGTGTGTTGGGTAAGGTGTGGGGCGCCTTGCGGCGCTGACGCAGCCTTTGGCAGCTGCTACATCCTGTGGGAGCTGGCTTGCCAGCGAGCTGTTGGGGCCATAAAAGCTCGCTGGCAAGCCAGCTC